>JBBRED010000046.1:0-32566 GCA_038203335.1 Haliangiales bacterium
GGGCGGCGGACCGCTCGGCGGCGGCGGCGGTGCGAGCGCGGCATCCACGCGAGCGCTCCACACCTCGCGGCGCTTCGACCAGTCCGCGGAAGACCAGCACCGCGCATCCTCGGCGTGCGCGCCGCAGTACTCGTCGCGCTCGCGGCGATGGCGCTCGAGATCGAGGTGGACCTCGAGTCCGCCCGCGCCCCAGCATCCGGTGTCACGCGGGTGGCTCGCGCAGTGCTGCTGGCGGCGTAACGCGCGCTCGGCTTCCGCCGCCTCGCGCCGCTTGCGCGCGGCCTCGCGCTCGATCTCCCGCGCGCGCTCCGCCTCCACATCGACGTGCACGGTGGCGGTGGCCGATGTCACCACGCGCGGCGGGTGCTTCCGGCGGTACTCCTCGTCGGCGATCCGCTGCTCTTCGATCAAGCGAAGGCGCGAGCGCTGGGCCTCCTCGGCCTTCCATGTCAGATGAGCGACGTAGTCCGCCTCGGCGACGTTCGGGTGGCGGATGACGTGGATCGCGCCGAACCGCACGTTCAGCAGATCGTTCGGTTCGATCGACCAGAACCGGATGCGAATGCGCGGCACCCGCGCGCCCACCTCGAGCGGCGGTAGCTCGAAGCTCAGCACCGTTGCGGTACCGGTGACCACGCCGGTCTCGAGATCGAGGCCCGCACCCGGCGCGGGATGATCCGGCGGCGGGACCACGAGCCTGCCCGGCTGCGCGGGCGTTCCCGGCGCGCCCGGCGTTCCACCGCCGCCGTTGCCGCGCAGCACGAGGCGCTCCTTCGCATCGGCGAGGCAGCGGGCGTTATCGGGCTTGCCCTGCGTGCGGCCCGACGCATCGAACACCGCGTCGGCGCTCTTCACTTCCGTGTCGTCGACGACCAGCACCGCATGGAGTGCGAGCCTGCGCGGCGTGTCGAGCATGAGGTCCACTCCCTGGCCCCACTTCGCATCGGTGGCCGGAACCTCGATCTCGTACGGCCCCTGCGCGCACGTCGACTGCGCGCGGTACCACTGCTGGCTCTCGACCGACGTGATCAGCCGCGGTTCGACCAGCTGCGGCCCCGTGGGCCCCTTGCCACCGCACGCCGTGACGAGCGTCGCGAGCAGAGCGATCCGGAACATCCTGCGCATCATACCGCCGCCCGAGCAGGGGGCGTGCCAAGCGTCCAGGGCACCCGCGCGCGCCGGTCTGCGGCGGGGCGTGAACCGGCGGTCTCGGCGACGCGTTGCACGCTCGATACGTTCTGACACGCGGCGGTCCGTGCTCGACGGCGCCCACGGGTGGTCCTAGGTTCGCGGCGTGGAGCTCAGAGACAAGGTCGTCGTGATCACGGGGGCGAACATCGGGATCGGCCGTGCCGTGGCCGAGGACCTCGCGGGGCGCGGCGCGCGCCTTCGCCTCCTGTGCCGCTCGCTCGACAAGGCGGCGCCGGTGATCGCCGATCTCAAGACCCGCGCCGGTCACGACGACGTACACGCGATCGCGTGCGACCTCGGCAGCCTCGCGAGCGTGCGCACCGCGGCCGCCGAGCTGCTCGCGAAGGACGAGCCACTCCACGTGCTGGTGAACAACGCCGGCGTCGCGGGCCAGCGCGGCCTGACGAGCGATGGCTTCGAGCTGCACTTCGGGGTCAATCACCTCGGTCACTTCCTGCTCACCAACCTCTTGCTCGATCGCCTCCGTAGCTCCGCGCCCGCGCGCATCGTGCACGTCGCGAGCGGGAGCCACTTCAAGGCGAAGGGCCTCGACTGGGACGCCGTGCGCAAGCCCACCGCCTCGATCAGCGGCTTGCCCGAGTACGCCGCGTCGAAGCTCGGCAACGTGCTGTTCTGCGCGGAGCTCGCGCGTCGCCTCGAGGGCACGAACGTCACGACCTACGCGGTCAACCCGGGACGCGTCGCGTCGAACATCTGGCAGCGCCTGCCGTGGCCGATCCGCCCGCTGTTCAAGCTGACCATGCTGACCACCGAGGAAGGGGCGTTCTCCACCATCCGCGCGGCCAGCGATCTCGAGGGCGAGAGCGGCCGCTACTACGACAAGAAGGCGCGCGCGCAGGCGGCGAGCGCGGCCGGGCGGGATGCGGCGCTGGCGACCGAGCTGTGGTCGCGCAGCGAGGCCTGGGTCGCCTAGCGACCGCGGAGCGTGGCGAGGTACTCGGCGCGGCGGGACGGATCCGTGAGCACCGTGTACGCGATCACGACCTGCGCGAACACGCTGCGCGCATCGTGGCTCCCGTCGACGATCCCGAGCTCCTTGAGCCGCTCCGGCCGGAGATAGCGCGCCATCTCGAGGTAGGCCGCGCGCACGTCGGCGACCGAGGCATCGAACGGGATGCCGAGGAACGCGAAGTGATCGCAGCCCGTGCCGAGCAGCGCCGCGCGCGACGAGATCAGCCGCTTGACCTGTGCGAACGAGAGCGGGCTCGGCCGCTGCGTCGTGGACTGGACCTCGAGGAACGGATCGGTGAACGCGCGATACGTGACGGCGCGCGGCACGCTCGGCGGCCGGGTCGGTGCCGACCGGCGCGCGGGAACGATCTCCGGATCCTCGCCGATCACCACCGGCACGCACGACAGGGTCGGCTCGCGCGGCGTGGGAACGCGGGTCAGCGTGGGCTCGCGCGGCGTGGGCGTGCGCGAGAGCGAGGCGTCCTGCGGCGTCGGCGTGCGCGTGAGGAGCTCGGCGTGGATGATCGTGTCGCACGCGGCGAGCGCGACCATCACCGCGAGCATCATCCGCGGGTCGAGCTCGCGGTGCATCGCCTCCAGCTCCGGGAGGCTGGTGCCCTCGCGCAGCGCATCGATCACCGGCTGCTCGGTGTCGCCGAGCTCGAAGCGCGCGACGTCGGCCAGCGCCACCGTGCGCAGCACGAACCGGGTGCCGAGCTGGCGCAGATCGATGGTCAGTCGCTCCTGCGACAGGTTCTTGCGAACGCCGTAATAGATCGCGGCGCGGATATCGACCTCGACGCCGAGCAGCACCGGGATCGTCACGCGGTCGTCGACCTGGTACACGCCGTCCTCGACATCGAACGTGCGCGCGGTGCGCTGGATGATCACGCGGCGCTTGAGCAGCTGGACCTGCGCCGGCGGGAGTCCGGTCGCATCGGCGAACCGGTCGACGTCGTCCGCGGCCGACTTGCCGAGCGTGCGCGCGATCTGCTGCGCCTGCACCGGGCTGATCATGTGGTGCGCCAGCGCGATGCGCGAGACCGAGTCCGCAGCGATCGGCGACGTCGCCC
Source organism: Haliangiales bacterium (assembly GCA_038203335.1). GTDB lineage: Bacteria > Myxococcota_A > Polyangia > Haliangiales > Haliangiaceae > JABFXX01. The sequence continues at coordinate 3,237 of JBBRED010000046.1, forward strand.
CGACCACGATGCCGTGCGAGAACGCGATCCGGTAGACCTTGTGGTTACTACCGCGCAGCGTGAGCTGGCCCGAACGCCCACCGATGCCGATCGCCGCCAGGGTCGCTGCCCACGGGCGGTGCGCAACCGTTCCGCGCATCACGACCGTCGGTCGGATCTGCGACGGAGAGCTGCCCGACACGTTGCCCATCCCCACAACTACAGCGCTCGTCGACGGAGCGCGCAACCACTACCGACCGCAACCGTTGTCGCCCGCAAGAGCCGTAGCGGAGTTCACCGGAATATCGGTTCTCGTCACGAAGCGAACGTGAGCACGCCAACGTCACCTATCGGTGCGTGGGCGCGGAGGTACGACCTCAGCCCCACTTCGAACGCAGGAAGAACACGAGCGCGATCACGATGCAGATCGCGATGCCAACGGTGTGGAGGATGTACGTCTGCTGAGGCTTGGCGCTCACGAGCCGGACCCTACCCCATGTCGCTCGCAGTAGACAGAGCCTGTGGGGCGCTGTCCCAGACATCGAGGAAGCCGCAGGAGCCACCACGCCGCGTTGCGGATCGCGGACATAGCTCTCGAGGACGATGGCATTCGCGCTGCACGACGGTTGGACATGACCATCCAGACCATCGACATCGCATCTCTCGAGCTCGTCATCGGCGGCGCCGCAGCGGCACCGCAGCAGGATCAGGACGACGCTCCGCAGACTCGGAGCTGGGGCCAGGTCGGCCGCGAGTACGCCGCCGCGTGCGTGACCGGTGCGGGCCAGGCGCTGGTCTACGGCGGCCGGCCGCGCAGCGTGAAGGACGGCGCCATCACCGCGGGCATGGGCTGCGCGATGGGCGTCGGCATGAAGGCCGTCGAGGACTTCAGCGGCCGCATCGCGGGTCAGTGATCGCTCAGGTCTCGACGGGCGTGCGCTGCGCTTCGAGCCGGCGATAGATCGAGCGGCGATCGATCCCGAGGATCTGGGCGGCCTGGGTCTTGTTGCCACCAACGGCGGCGAGGACCTGACGAACGTAGCGGTGCTGCATCTCGTCGAGCGTCAGCAGCTCGGCGGGCGACGCGGTCGAGATCTCGAGGCGCGTGGAGCGGTGCTCGATCACCTTCTTCGGCAGGTCGTCGACATCGATCTCGTCACCGCGGCACAGGGTGGCCGCGCGCTCGATGCAGTTCTCGAGCTCGCGCACGTTGCCCGGCCAGTCGTAGTCCACGAGCAGCTGGGAGGCGCGGCGCGAGATGCCGCGCAGGAATGTCTGCTTGCGAGCGGCGGCTCGCTCGAGGAACGCGTTCGCGAGGAGCAGCACGTCGCCGGTCCGCGCGCGCAGCGCGGGAACAGCGATCGAGACGACGTTGATCCGGTGGAACAGATCCTCGCGGAACCTGCCCTCCTCGACCTCGGTCTCGAGATCGCGGTTCGTCGCCACGATCAGGCGTGCGTCGAACGGCACCTCCGTGTCGCCGCCGACGGGGCGCAGCGCGCGCTCCTGCAGCACGCGGAGCAGCTTGGCCTGCATCTCGAGCGGCATCTCGCCGATCTCGTCGAGCAGGATGGTGCCGCTACCGGCCTGGAGGAACAGACCCTCGCGCGCGGACTTCGCGTCGGTGAACGCGCCCTGCACGTGGCCGAACAGCTCGCTCTCGAGCAGCGGGGCCGGCATCGCGCCGCAGTTGACCGCGACGAGCGGCTCGTTCTTGCGCGTGGTCGACAGGCGGTGGAGGGCACGAGCGACGGTCTCTTTGCCGGTGCCCGACTCGCCCTGGATCAGGACGGTGGCATCGGTCGCGGCGATGCGGCGGATCATCCGCTGCAGCTCGCGGATCGCGGTGGAGTCGCCGAGCATGTCCTCGATCGGCTCGGTCGAGGCGCGCTGTAGCTCGAGGCGCGTGACCTCGCGCTGGAGGGCGAAGTGCTCGAGAGCACGATTGATCGCGACCTCGAGGACCTCGGTCTTGACCGGCTTGGTCAGGAAGTCCCACGCGCCCACGCGGAGCGCAGCGACGGCGGTATCGAGCTGGCCGAAGCCGGTGAGCACGATCGGCGCGCAGTCGGGATAGCGGCGGTAGAGCTGGTCGCAGAGCTCGATGCCCGTCATGCCGGGCATCTGGACGTCGGAGATCACCACGTCGACGGGATCGCGCCGCATGTACGCGAGGCAATCGGCGCCGGAGAACACGGAGTCCACGGTGAAACCACGACGGCGCAGGGCGTCGCGCAGGAGGAGCGCGGTGTCCTCCTCGTCGTCGACGATGAGGATACGGGCGTCGGCGCGAGAGGTGGTCATCCCAGCCACCACCCTAGCCTCCCCGCGCCGAACAACGCGCAACTTCACGGTAAGCCCAGCGTGAGATAGGACCCGACGAGGACTGGTCCGGACGGCGTGACCGGGGACGGCGACCGCGGCGGTTGGCAAGACGGACGGCGTACCGCTCCGGCTGCGGCGCCGTCGCCGTTGCACCGATTCTTCGACGAGCGCGGTGGGAGTAGGATCCGCGCATGATCACGATCCTCGGTACCGGTCTCCTCGGCTCGGGCTTCACGCGCGCACTGCGCAAGAAGGGCGAGACGGTCCGCGTGTGGAATCGCTCGCCCGAGAAGGCGCGTGCCCTCGAGGCCGTCGGCGCCGTTGTCGTCGCGGATGCCGCGGAGGCCGTGCGCGGCGCGGATCGTACGCACGTCGTGCTCTCCGACGACGCGGTCGTGGACGCGGTCCTCGCCGCGGCGGCGCCCGGGTTCGCGCCCGGTGCGCTCGTGGTGGATCACTCGACCACGTCGACCGCCGGTGCCCTCGAGCGCACCGCACGCTGGCGCGAGCGCGGCATCATCTACCATCACGCGCCCGTGTTCATGGGACCGCAGAACGCCGCCGACTCGACGGGCCTGATGCTGCTCTCCGGCGATCGCGAGGTGGTCGCGCGCCTGACGCCACTCCTGACGCCGCTGACCGGCAAGCTCGTCGACTTCGGACCGCGCGTCGATGCGGCGACCGCGTTCAAGCTCCTCGGCAATCTGTTCCTGATGGCGCTCGCCGCCGGCTTCACCGACATGCTCGCGCTCGGCAAGGCGATGGGCGTGGGGCCGGCCGAGGTCGGCACGCTGTTCGATCACTTCAACCCGGGCGCCGCGGTGCCGGCGCGCTTCAAGCGGATGACCGATGCGGAGTACGACACGCCCTCGTGGGAGCTGGCGATGGCGCGCAAGGATGCGCGGCTGATGCAGGCCGAGGCCGATGGCGCCGGGGTGCCGCTCGTGATGCTGCCGGCCGTCGCCGCGCTGATGGACCGGTTCATCGCCGACGGCCACGGCCACGCGGACTGGACCGTGGTCGCGAAGGACTTCGTCGTCGGTTTGAAGTAGCTTGGCGACCATGCGTCGCGCCGCTCTCGCTCTCCTCCTCGTGGCCGCGTGTGGCGACGACGGAGCCAAGGTTCTCCCGCCGACCAACCAGGACGATCTGCTGGCCACGCTCGATGCGCTCGCCGGGATGGGCGAAAAGAAGGCGGGTACACCGGCGGGGAAGCAGGCCGCCACGTACATCGAGGATCGGTTCACCGCGCTGAAGCTGACCGACATCCACCAGGAGCCGTTCTCGTTCCCGCTGTGGCAGCTGACGAGCAAGGCGATGACGATCACGATCGACGGCGTGCCGATGACGCCCGGCTTCGACGTGTTCGAGGCCTCCGGTGGTGGCACCGTGACCGGTCCGATCATCGATGTCGGCACCGCGACCGACGGAGATCTCGCGGGTCTCGACCTCACCGGCAAGATCGCGATGGTGAAGCGCGATCCGAGCTTCCATCGCTCCGCGCAGCTCCGCAACGTGACCGCGAAGGGCGCGGCGGCGATGCTCTACCTCTCGGTGGCGCCGGAGAACCTCCGCCAGGTCGGCTCGGTGCGGTTTGACTGGGAGGCCGCGGACACCATCCCGGCGATCACCGTCGGTGCGATGGACGGCGAGGTCATTCGCGCCGCGGTCACCGCCGGAAAGGTCGTGCAGGCGCAGATCGACGTCGCCGTCTCGAGCACGATCGGCACCGGCGCGAACGTCGTCGCTCGGATCCCGGGCGAGCGCGCCGAGACCATCGTGATCGGTGCGCACTACGACACCTGGTTCACCGGCTCGTCGGATAACGGTAGCGGCGTCGCCGAGTTGCTCGCGGTCGCCGGGCGGCGGATGCAGAAGGGCAAGCCGACGTACACGATCGTCGTCGTCGCGTACGACGGCGAGGAGATCGGGCTCTACGGCGGATACCACTACCTGCACGAGCATGCGGGCGGCGACCCGATCCTCGCGGTGATCAACTTCGAGAGCCCGTCGGCCAACGACCCCGACATCGCGGGTCTCGTGCACTCGAACCAGCCGAAGCTCGACGAGGCGCTGCAGAAGGCGCACCTGCGCCAGCTCTACGGCGTGTACGCGGGCCTGGAGATCGTGGCGAAGCTGTTCGGCGGCATCATCCCGACCGATATCCAGGGCCACTACCGCGGCGGCATCCCGACGGTGACCACCGCCGTCACGAACCCCTACTACCACACGGTCAAGGACACGCCCGACAAGGTCGACCTCCAGCTCCTTGCGGACTCCACCGACGGGTTCGATACCGCGATCGACTACCTGATGGACCTGACGCCCGAGGACTTCGCCGTCGTGGATCCCGCGATCTGGACCGCGCAGGTCACCACCGCGCCCGGCGCGATGTTCGCCGTGACCGCGGTCGTCAAGGATGGAATGGGCGTCCCGCAGGCGAACGCGACGGCCACCGCCGCGGTGCTGTTCGACGACTTCTCGCTGGCGGACACGCTGAACGCCACCACGGACGCCTCCGGGATCGCGCGCTTCGCGTTTCCGAACGGGATGACCACGATGGGCACGGGCTCGCGCTTCCTGCATGTGAGCGCCGGGCCGACGTATCCGCTCGTCGAGCGGATCATCGCGCTGCCCTGAGTGCAAGCCCTCCGGCCGTGGGGCGCGCAGCAGCGCGAAGCGATGCGCACCTCGATTGCCGAGACCTCGGCCTTGATCGATACTTTGGGCGGGTGACGAAGAAACGCGGCATGGACTCGCGGCAGGAACCGGCTCAGGTCGGAAACCCGCCGGAATCGAACTATCGCGTCGATCGCGTGTTCGGCCCGCAGCCTCGCGTTGCTTCGCAGGTCGCGTCGGAGCTGCTCGAGCGACGGCGCGGCAGCAGTCAGACCACGCCTCCACTGCCCGTGGACCCGGATGCCGAGCTGTCGCTGCGCCGTCAGCTCTCGCGCTTGCAGCGCCAGCTCGCCGAAGCGCAGAGCGAGCTCGCGAACAAGGACGACGAGCTCGCCGCCGAGATCGAGAAGCGCATGGAGACGATGGAGGCGCACGACGCCGCCCTCGAGCAGAAGCGCCAGCTCCAGGAGCGCGTGGATCAGCTCGCCGCGTACGAGACGCGCACCGCGGGCGTCGAGCAACGGCTTCAGGAGGCGAACGCCACCGCCGACGAGATGGCGCAGTTCCTGGAGCGCGAGCGCGAGGCGCGCATCGCCGCGCAGGCGAAGGTCGACGAGCTCACCCTGTCGTTCGACGAGACGCGACAGCTGTGGAACGCCGAGCGCCAGATGCTCGAGGAGCGCGCGGCCGCCGAGGTCGCGCAGCTCGAGGGGCAGCGCAAGTCCGCCGGGGAGGCCGCCGAGCAGGCGCTCGCCGCTGCGATCAAGCGCCTCGAGGAGACCCACGCCGCGGAGTCCGCGGAGCTGACCGCCGGGCACGAGCGCTCGCTATCGGCGCTGCGCGGCGAGCTCGAGCCCCGTGCGCTCGAGGCCCGGACCCTCGCCGAGGAGCGCGAGCGCCTGTCGGCGAAGATCACCGCGCTCGAGAACGATGCGGTGCGCGAGAGCGCGGCCCGCGACGAATCGCACGCGCGCGAGCTCGCGCAGGCCGCCGAGGCGTACAGCGTGGAGCAGGCCGCCGCGGCGCGCCTCCACGCGGGCGAGGTCGCGAAGGTCACCGGCGAGCGCGATGCCCAGATCCTGTCGTTGCAGCAGAGCCTGCGCAGCTCCGAGGCGCTGACCAAGGGTCTCGAGGAAGGCACCGCGACCCTGCGCGAGACCCAGCTCAAGGTCCAGCGCGACCTGACCGAGGCGCGCGAGCGCGCGGCGCAGCTCGAGGCGAACGTGAAGATGCTCGAGGAGCGCGTCGGCCTCGCCACGGCCACCGCGGAGTCCCTCGTCGAGGACAAGCGCAAGCTGCGCGAGGCCCTCGAGGCGAGTGCGAGCGAAGCGCGGCGCAACGCTCTCGATCGGATGCGGTTCGTCGCGTACCTCGAGGAGGGGCTCGCGCTCCTCGGTGCGCTGCCGCCGGCGCCCGAGATGCCCACGATCGAGACGATCGAGTCGCCCGATCCCGACGAGGACTAGCAGCCGAAGCTGGTCATCGCCTGCAGGATGGCCGCGTTGCCCTGGGTGCACGCATCGATCACGGCCTTCGGCATCGGCGTGGCCTCCGAGAAGATCGACCAGTTCTTCCGCATCTCCGCGACGCTGGTGCCGATCGAGCGGCGCGCCTCGATCGGGATCCCGCTGCACGACGCGTAGCGCTCGAGCGTCAAGAGGTACTGCGAGCACACGGCGGGCAGGCCCTTGATCACCTCGCCCGGCACCGTGGCCTTGTACGGCGGAAACATCACCGGCTTCGGGCACGTGCGCAGTTGCTCCATGGTCCGCGCCGCGATCACGCAGTCGGCCTCGAGCTTCGTGAGCTTCTGCGCCACGCACGTGGCGCGGTACGCGGCGACCTTCGGCCGGCGATCCTCGACGGGCGCATAGTTGCCGAGCTCCATCGAGGTCAGCGCCTCGCCGACCATCGTGCAGTCGCCGCCCGGAGCCGCCGCGCTCCCCGCCGGCTCGTCGCGCGGAGCAGGCGCATCGCGCTCGCATCCGGCGAGCAGCAGCAGCGCGAGCGCGAGCCTCACAGACAGATCGCGGTCTTCACCGTGACGACCTTGCCGTCACGCGGGCAGCGGAGCTGTGTCGCCTCGAGCGCCTTCTTCAGGCAGTCGGCGGCGATCTCGTCCTTCGGATCGCGGCCCGCGAACGCCTTCACCGTCGCCTGGAACGGGTTGCCCTTCGCCGACAGCTTCCACTCGGCGTAGTAGCCACGGATGTCGTGCGCCTTGCGCCCCGCCGGCGCGCATGCCGCGAACGCCGGGTTGCCCTCCATGATCCGATCGGACTCGAGGGAACCATCGGCGTCGCTGCGCACGGTGACCACGCCATCGGGCAGCTCGGCGACCGCGAGGCCCGCCTTCGGCGCATCGGGCGGTGCGCCGATCGGCTTGAGCTGCTTCGCGGCGGCCTGGATCGACGCGACGGTCGGCTTGCCCTTCGGCAGCGCGACCGAATAGCGGACCCAGCGCTCGGCGCTCTTGCGACCGTGGCGCTCGAGGTCGACGTTCAGCGTGCACGCGTCGCCATCGCACGCCATCGTGGCGGTCGCGGTGGTCAGGTTCGGGTGCTTCTGGCCGAGGGCGGCGATAAGCGACGGCGCCTGGCCGCAGGCCTCGCTCTTGTCGCTCCACTTCTTGTCGTCGACCAGCTTCTTCGCGGACTCGACGTCCTTCGCGGGAACGATCTTCGCCTTCTCGGCGGTCGCGATCGGAGCGGCGACGGCGTTGCGCATCGCCGGCGTGGTGGTGACCGGGAAGTCGGTGAGATAGACGACGGCGATCGAGGGCTTGCCCGTCCCGGCGACGGCGGTCTTCGACTCTCCCTTGCAGACCTCGAACACGCTGTCGGCGCGGGCGGTGCCGGCGAGCAGGGACAGCGCGGCGACGGCGATGGCGGTGCGGCTCATGGATGAATACTACGACGTCGCCGACGTCAATTCACGGTCCTCACGGGTGGAGCACGATGCCACCCACCTCGGAGCCACTCCACTTTGCACGCATGGCGGCCGCGTACTCCGCGAGGGGATACGTGCGCGCGATGTACGGCGCGATCGCGCCCGACTCGGCCCACGCGAGCACCTGCGCGAGGCGCGGCGCACGCAGCGACGGGTCGTTGACCGTGGAGATCACGGTCGGGCACCCGAGCACGTCGAGCCCCTTCATCATGATGAGGTTGGTCGGCAGCATGTTCGCGTTCGGCGCGCCGCGCTGGCCCTTGCCGGCCGCGACGAACGGCGTCGCCGCCCAGCCGACGATCAGGTACCGCGCTCCGAACGCGACACAACGCAGGCTCTCGACCGAGATCTCGCCGCCGACGCCGTCGTAGACCACGTCGACGCCCTTGCCTTGGGTCAGCGCCTTGACCTGATCGCGCAGCGGGCCGGTGATCACGTGGTCCGCGCCCTGCGACGTGACGATCGCGAGCTTCGCCTCGTTGCGGCCGGTGGCGATCACGCGTGCCCCGACGAGCTTCGCCACGTGAACCGCCGCGAGCCCGGTCCCGCCCGTGGCGCCGTGGATCAGCACCGTCTCCCCGGCGGCGAGCCGCCCGCGCTTGATCAAGCAGTGGTACGCGGTCTCGTAGTTTCCGAGCAGATTGCAGGCCTGGTCGAACGACAGCGCGCCGGGGATCGCGTGCACCGCCTCGGTGGGCGCCACGCCGTAGGACGCGAACCCGCCGTAGGCCTGGTACGCGCCGAGCGACCGCGGTCCCGAGAGAAACGCGTCGACGAGCACCCGCTGGCCCACGGTCTGGGTGGCGGCGGCCCCTGCCCACGCGACGACGCCGGCGTACTCCAGGCCCGGGGTGTACGGGGGCTTCGGCGGGTGCTGGTACTGCCCGCTCGTCATGAGTAGATCCACCCAGTTGATCGAAGCGCTCTTGATCTCGACGATGACATCGCGCGGCTCGAGGGTCCGGGGGTCGGGGGCCGGCATGTCCACCAGCGCCGTATGGTGCTCGATGGCGTCGAGGGGCTGCTCGCCGAGCTCGGAGACGACAACGCGACGACCGGGTAGGAGCTCGTTCACGCGACGAGCATGCCATCGTCGCGTTATCGTCGGCGCCTGCCGGTGTGCGATCAGGTGCTCGGATCGTACCTCGACCTCCATGGGGTCGCGGAAGGGTCTCGTGCGGGCGCTCGCCGGCTGTTCGCCGCGACCACCACGAACGACACCGATCTGTCCGCGAAAGATCGCCTCGACCTCGCCCGCGAGATGGGGCGGATCGCGGGCGTCAAGCTCGCGATCGCGTGTGAAGACGACGATCGTGCGCGCTACCTGGTGATCGCGCACGACGGCGAGGCGCGCACCATCGTCCTCCTCGATTCGCGTGCGAACGATCGCCTCGAGCCGCCGCTCGGCGCGATCCGCCCGCAGGCCACCGTGCGCGATGTCGACGTCGTGATCCAGCGGCTTCAGGCGGCAGGTGCCCTCGATCCGGTCTACGACCTCGGTGATGGCGTGATCGAGATCCCGCACCTGTGGTCCGCGAAGAGCGATCTGCTCGCCGCACTGGTCGAGGTGCATTCGCAGTTCACCGCCCTGCCCGCGTTCGTCGCCGGCGTCGCCGGGAAGCGCTACGAGGTGGTGCCCGGCGAGGGCTACCTCGAGTGGTACCCGCTCTCGCTGTTCGCACCCGACGCGGGCCTCGGCTACGGCGAGGCCTTCTTCGATCTCGCGGGCCTCGAGGTCCCCGCGCCCGGCGATCACGAGCGCGTGATCGTGCGCACGCGTCAGCCGACGAGGATCTCCACGCCCGCGATGCGCGACCCGAGCCGCCCCCTCACCACCGGGACCGTCGAGCAGCGGCGGGCGTCGATCGCGGCCGCGGTCACGGCGAAGACCCGCGACTTCGCGCGCCTGATCTCGGCGCTGCAGGACCCGGCCAACTCCGACGCGCGCCACGAGCTGGTTCGCCGCGACCTCTACCGCTACCTCGCGAACCACGACACCCGCGAGGTCGCCGGCGTATTCCTGTGGGCGTTGCAGGAGGAGTCCGACACGATGATCGCGATCGTGACGCAGCTCGCGTGGCGCCAGAGCCGCCTGCTGGCCGCGCTGCCCGACCTCGTCGAGTCCGCCGAGACCCGCGGCGACCTTCGCACCGCGTTTCGCATGCGCGCGGCGCTCGAAGAAGCGGGCACCTGACGGTAGGACGGTCGGCCCGTGGCCCCGCGACCTCCGTGATTCGCCGCGCTTTGCCATCTCGCGCGCGTTAGATTGATTCCATGAGCGAGCCGGTGCGCAGGCGTGGGGTCCTCGGCATCTCGGGCTGGATGCTGTTCGCGTGCCTGTTCCTCCCGACCTTGCGGGTGTGCGGCGATCCGATGATGCCGATCCAGTTCCCGCCGACCTACGGCGTGTACATCTGCGCGATCTTCGTCGCGATGATCGGCTTCTCCACGCTTCGCGAGAGCCGGCGCCGGATACTGATCGGCATCCAGGGCATCTACCTGGCCTCGGTGCTCACGTTCGTCGCGCTGTGGCTGGGCGGCGAATTCGCGGAGTGGCTCGGCATGATCGCCGGCGCGCTGTCCCTCATCTTCCTGTGGTTCGTGATGGGCCGGACCATGCTCGTGACGTGGTCCGAGCGCGCGGTGGCGATCGGGTGCTTCGTTCACGCGATGGTGTCGCTCGGATGGAGCGCGCTGCTCGCGTTCGATCAGGACGGCATGTGGGGAGCGCAGGTCTCGCTCGCCGCCTCGAGCCTGATGCTGTTCGCCGCCGGCGGCTACCTGGTGCAGGAGCTCAAGGCGCCACAGCTCGACGGCAAGGAGGATCCGATCCCCGAAGCGCGCATGATGTGAATGACTAGCGCAGCGCGATGCCGACCTTCGCGCAGTTATCGCGATGGTGATCGTGCATGCCGACGACAGCGTTGGCGCGCGGCAACGTGATCGCTCGCGCGCCCTCGATGTCGCGACGCTCGCCGACGGCGATGACCCGCTCGACGTACGCGAGATCGGCCCGCGCGATCGCGAGCGCCTCGGCCGCGGTCAGACGCGGGCCGTGTCCCGGGATGACCTCGCGCAGCTCGCGCGCGAGCAGATCGATCAACCGAAGGAGCGTGCGGCGGTACGCCGGCGCATCGTCGATGAACGGGATCTCGCATGGCGACAGATAGTCGCCGACGAGCAGCACGGCCTCCGCCACCAGCCCGAGCCCGTCGGGGCTGTGGCCGGGGAGATCGAGCGCGCGGATCTCGATGCCGCCGAGCGTGACGCGCTCGCCATCGCCGAGGCCGCACAGCACCGTCGGCCAGCGATGCCCATCCGGGCGCGGCACGTACCATCGCGAGTCGAACTCGCGTGCGTCCTCGAGGTAGCGAGCCGCGCGAGGGTCACCGCCGGCGATCGCCTCGGCGAGCCCGCGATGCAACCACACGGCCGCGTCGGGCAGCGCGGTGTGCCCCATGACGTGATCCCAGTGCCCGTGCGTGAACACCACGGCATCCGCGCGGCCGAGCTCGGCGACCCGCTCGGAGATCGCGGCGAGCTCGCGCGGGAAGTACGCGGGGTCCACCACGAGGCAGGCACCGGCGTGCGAGAGGATCGTCGTGGTGGTCTGCCAGATCCCGCTGGTCAGGACATCGATGTGCACGAGCCGACCATACCGCTCAGCACGGGCAGCCGTAGTACGGCAACACGAGCTCCTGCACGGTGGCGCCGGTCCCGGTCTGCACGCTGCGCTCGGTGCCGAGCCACGGGCGACCGATCACCTCGAGCTCGCCGTCACCATCCACGTCCACGAGCTTCTCGATCTTCGTCAGCTCGCCGAGCGATGACGTGACGCGCGTCAGCGTGCCGTCGTCGGACGCACGGTACAGGCCCCACACGCTCACGGTCGGCAGGCCGCACCCGCCGCCGTAGTACATGTGCACCGAGACCCAGATCGCGCCCGTCTTCGGGTGGCGCAGCACCTGCGCGGTCTTCTCCGTGTACTCGTTCTCGTACCAGCGGCCGGTCTGCTCCGCCGCACTCCACTCGGTCTGCGCGGTCGCCGTATCCGAGCTCGCCAGCAGCTCCTTCGTCGCCGTCGCCACGAGCGATGCGTCCGTGAGCTCCTCCGGCACGATGACCGCCGAGAGCGTCGCATCGCGCGCGTACATGCCGCCGGCGCAGTTATCGAGCTTCGCGGCGAGCACCTTCGTGCCTTGCTCGAACGCGGTCGTCGCCGACCACGCCGCGTCGCCCTCGATGCCGGCGTATCCCGTGTCGCCGATCAGCCGCGCGACCACCGCGAACCCGACGATCTTCGCGGAGCAACCGGCGTCGACCGTCACGGTCTTGCCGAGCCAGCCGCGGTGCACCGACGGCACGGCCGCCGCATCCACGATCGCGGTCGACGACGTCACGTAGTTATCCTCCGAGAGCTTCGGCTTGCCGTGCTTCGGCATCGCCTCGTCGGTACGGCCCTCGCCGATCGACGCGAGCTTCATGTACGTCGCGCCGCTGGCCGCAAAGACGAGCGAGAGCTGCTTCGTCAGCGCGACCGGCGGGGGCTCCTGCGCCATCACGATTGGCACCGACATCGGCACCGTCACCGTCTCGGTGATCACGATCGGCGCCGCTGGCTCCTGCGGCTCGGGCAGCGCCCTCGTCGCGACCATCACTGCGGCCCCCGCTAACGCGCCGCAGAGGCCGATGGCGATCATGCGGGCCAGGTAGGCGTGGGTCGGAGCGACGATCTGTGGGCGAAGCATTGCCGCAGAGATGTGCAACGAGCGCGCCCGGTCAAGAGTGCCCGGTGTTCGGGCACTTGCCGCTGCCTGCGTCCGGGGAGACACGGCGATGGGTCAACCGCCAGGGCGTCAGCGCGGCCAACCGCCGGGAAACCACCGCGACGCGTCGGCAAAGCCTCTCCGCGGCTCCGCGGTCAAAGAAAGGTAGTGCCGGCGAGCAATTGCTGCGCCGTGGCGGTTGGCCTGCGCCCGCTGGCGCCCTGGCGGTTAACGTTGCAAGCCATCAAACGCCACGACGCTATCGTTGTTCAACCCGGCCGCGTTCGCCTCGTCGGTGTCGATATGCATGTCGAGCGTGTAGTCGGGACTCACGCGCACGATCACGTCGCCCATCGTCATCTCGCGGTCGCCCTCGACCCGGACCTTGATCATGTCCTTGTCGGCGACGCCGTAGTCGGTGGCCTGCGCCGGGCTCATGTGGACGTGGCGCTGCGCGAGGATCACGCCGCTCTCCGTGGTGATCGTGCCCGCGGGGCCGCGGAGCGTGATGCCCGGCGTGCCGTCGAGCTTGCCGCTCTCGCGCAGCGGCGCTGAGACGCCGAGCGTGAACGCATCGGTCTTCGCGAGCTCGACCTGCGATTGCTTGCGGAGCGGCACGATGATCGCCACGTTGCGCAGCTCGCCCTTGGGGCCGATCACGTCGACGGTCTCGCGCGTCACGTACTGGCCCGGCTGGGTGACGTCGCGCTTCTTCGTGAGCTCGTACCCGGCGCCGAACAGTGCGTCCGCGTCGGCGCGGCTGAGGTGCACGTGGCGCACGCTCACGCCGATCGGGATCGGGCGCGCGCGCACGCTCCTGATCGCGCCGGTGGCCCCGGCGACGCAGCGCATCGCCTCGCGCGCGATCATGCGCTCCTCGTCGGTGCGCACCACGAGGACCTTGGTGGGCGAGCGCGAGGCCGTGACCTCGACGATGCCGCCGTGATCGGCCGCGCGCTTCGTCTTGTTCGCCTCCTCGTCGAGCGCGACGCCCATGTACACGAGGCCCTCGCACACGCGGCTGCGCACGGCCGCGGCGTTCTCGCCGATGCCGCCCGTGAACACGATCGCGTCGGCGCCGCCGAGGACGGCCGTGTACGCGCCGATATATTTGCGGATGCGGTGAATGAACACGTCGACGGCGAGGCGCGCGCGCACGTCGCCGCCGTCGGCCGCGGTCTGGATGTCGCGGAAGTCGGCGCCGCGGCCCGACAGGCCGGCGAGGCCCGACTCGCGGTTGAGCAAGGCGTCGATCTTGTCGAAGCTCATGCCGTCACGCGCGAGGAGCAGCGGGATCGCGGGATCGAGATCGCCGGATCGCGTGCCCATCACCAGGCCCTCGAGCGGCGTCATGCCCATCGAGGTCTCGACCGAGATGCCGCCGTCGATCGCGGCCACGCTCGCACCACCGCCGAGGTGGCAGGTCACGAGCTTGAGGCGCGAGAGATCCGTCTTGAGATACTCCGCGGCCGACAGCGCCATGAACTGGTGGCTCGGTCCGTGAAAGCCGTACCGGCGCACGCCGCGCTTCGTGTACAGCTCGGTCGGCACGGCGTACGTGAACGCGTGCGGCGGCAGCTGCGCGTGGAACGCGGTGTCGAACACGGCGACGTGCGGCACGTCGGGGAACACCTCGCGCGCGGCGCGGATCCCGGCGGCGTTGACCGGGTTGTGCAGCGGCGCGAACGCGGCGTACTCGTCGATCACGGCGAGCGCCTTGTCATCGATCCGCGTGGGCGAGATCAGCTTCTCCCCGCCGTGCACGACGCGATGGCCCACGGCTCCGAGCGCTTTCGGATCCGGCAACGGGCCACCCGGCCGCGTCAGGTGCTCGAGGATCGCGCGCAGCGCGTTGGCCACGCTCGAGCCATCGACCTTCAGCTGCCCGTCCTCGAAGATGTGCACCGCATCCGGCGTGCCCATGCGCTCCGCGCGGCCCACGGCGAGCCGCTCCTCCGTGTCCATCTCGTAGAGGTTGTACTTGACCGAGGTAGAACCGACGTTGACGACGAGGACCTTCATCGATCGCGCATGCTATCGGATCTCGGCTACCGTAGCTGGGTGAGTGACCCTTCCGATCCGATCCTCGATCTCGAGATCAAGCTCGCGTACCAGGAGCGCCTCATCCGCGAGCTCGACGCGCACGTTCGCGAGCTCGGGGATCGCCTCGTCGCGACGGAGCGAGAGCTCGCGCAGATCAAGGAGTCGATCCGCACCGGTGGTGAAGTTCCCGTCGGTGGACAGAACGAGAAGCCGCCGCACTACTGACCTACATCGGACACTGAATGCCGCGCGCGTCCGGCCGATCGATCAGGGCAGGAACCGGAAAGGAGATTCTGCCGCCCGCATCGTCGTCGTCCGTACCGTGACACCGCGCTCCCCTGCATCAAGCCCGGGTGAATCACCAGGAAGCCACGACCTCGCGCCACGCCGCTACCCCGTCGACGCCCCATCGGGATCCTGCGTCGCTGCATCACGTTCTCTCGGCACGCCGTGAACTCTGCTTCACGAGCGACACCCCCTAACTGCCCGGATCCCCATCGCGGACCCGATGGCCTCGGTCTTGCGAGGCATCCTCGCATGTTGCTTCGTCTCGCCTCGCTGGCCCTTGCACTGACCGCCACCGCCTGCACTGCAGGCTTCGGTCTCAACGGCCGCGGCGTCATCGGGATCGCTCCGACGCCCGTGATGGTCGGCGGCGGTGGCGGTGGCGGTGGCGGCTACGCCGAGGTCTCGGTGCACGTGCAGTTCTTCGGCGTGCCGCTCGATGGCGCGCAGGATGTGGTGTTCGTCCTCGATCGCTCGGGCTCGATGAGCGGCGTCTCGGCGGGCTTCGCGGGATCGCAGGTCGGCATGTCGAAGACCGGCGCGCTGCTCGCCGGGCTCGGCGGCTCGATCGCGAACAGCGCGGCCGGTGGCCCGCTGCCGACCAAGCTCGAGGCCGCGAAGCAGGAGCTGATCGGCACGCTGCGCTCGATGCCCGATGGCACGCGCTTCAACATCATCTGGTTCGACGACGCGCTGCAGGCGCTGTCGCCGCGGATGATGGTGCTCGAGCCGCGCACGCGCGCCGGCGTGGAGTCGTTCATCATGGCCATCACCACTGGCGGCTCGACGGCCGCGGTCCCCGCCCTCGACCTCGCGTACTCGATCGGCGCGGCGCGGATCATCCTCCTGTCGGACGGTCTCGCGAATACCGGCGGCGGCGGCGGCGCCCTGCTCTCGAACGCGCGCGGCGAGATGCGCCGTGGTGTGCGATTCGACACCATCGGCCTCGGCATCGATCAGGATGCATCGTTGCTGCAGACGCTGGCCGCCGAGAGTGGCGGCGTCGCGATGATGCGCTGACGCACGAAGCTGGCCGATCCTATCGAACCGAGCGCCCGCAGCGCGCGCGATATACCCGTCGACATGATGAGGATCAGCCTGGGCTGGCTGCTCGTGGCAGCGGCGTGTGGACCATCTCCCGCATCGCATCCCGATGCACCCGGTGGCGGCGATGACATCGACGCGGCCGCCACCATCGACGCCGCTCCGGTGGCGACCGGCCCCGTGCACGTCGTGATCACCGCCGACAACGCGTACAGCTTCGGTTACGGCGACGCCTCCGGCATCACGCACTTCACGCAGGGCCAGCGCGCACAGACCGCCGGCCAGATCTTCAACTGTCCGATCGGCGAAGGGCCGGAGGTCTACACGATCCCCGAGGTCGATGCGCCCGCCGGCGCATACCTCTACATCGTGACGTGGGACGACCTCTCGGTCACGCAGGGCGTGCTCGGCAGCTTCTCGCGCGACACCGGCACGCTGTACACCGGCGACGCGCGGTTCGAAGCGTGCGCGACCGGCATCGACTACTCGAGCGGACCGAACGCGCTCACCGGACCGACGCAGGCGATCATCAACGCCGAGATCGCGACGTGCAACGCGGGCAGCGGCGCCGCGGCGACCACGAGTCAGGGCTGGGTCAACGGCACCGGTGCCGTCACCGCGAGCGCGCTCGGCCGGCTCGCCGTCGGCGAAGCAAACGACGATCAGGCCGGCACGTTTCCGATCACGTGCCAGCCGACGGCCACCACCGATGGCATCGCGAGCGTGGCGAAGTGGATGTGGTACGACCCGATGGATGGTGCCGCCGGCGACGCGTTCCACTCGACGGGCGCGAACCGGTTCAAGGCGTTCCTCATCTTCCGGCTAGGTGTCGGTCAGATCATCCTGTAGGCGGAATCGCCGCGCATGCGCGGTGGTTTCCTGTTCGTGATCCGCCCCGCACGTCCCACTGACCTGCCCGCCGTCGCGCTCCTGTGCAAGGACCTCGGCATCGCCGCGCCACCGCTCCGCGGCACGCTGCTGGACGAGCGCGAGGGCGAGATCGCCGGCTACGTGCGCGTGCAGACGCTCGGCGCGGTTGGCTACGTGCGAGATCTCGTGACCGCGCAGCGGAGCGCGGACGCAGGGCTTCTGTTGATGCTCGCCGCGGCGCACGCGTTGCGCGAAGCCGGCGTGCGCGAATGGCATCTCGATGCGCGGCCCGAGTCGCGCTCGATCGGCATCTACGAGCGGCTCGGCATGCACCCCGCACATCGCTCCACGGCCCTACGGTTCGCGTGGGCGCGCCTGCCTGATCTGCCGGGTGAGGCGGCCACCGCCAGCGCGGTCAGCCTGGAGGACGATGACGACGTCGAGCGCGCGCTCGGCATGCTCGGAGGTCAGCTCGCGATGGTGCGCAAGCGTCCGCAACTCGTGCTCCGACAGCTCCGCGATGATGACTGCGCCGCGGTCGGCTTCGCGGCGCTCGATCCGGCGGGTGCCAGGATCTTCCGCGTCGCGCGCCCTTCCCTCGCGGCACCGCTGCTCGCCGCTCTTCGGCCGCACGCGCGCGCGCCGGAGCTCGCGCTTGTCCTCGATGATCAGGACGCGCTGACCGCGCTGCTCGTCGATCACGGCGCGCAGGTCGTGCTGCGGCTGCTGCACTACAGCGGCGCGCTTCCCTGATCGTTATCCCCCTCACCGAAGTTGCACGGGGACCTTGCAAACCCGTATGCCAGCGCGCCATATCGCGCCGCCCGCGCTATCCAGAGGCGATGGTGATCTCCGTCAATCGCTGATGTAGGCGTGCCAACGGAACGGGATCTCTTTACGAGCGCCGGGACCTCACTTGAGGTACCTTATCGAACTACTTTCCCAACGAGGTTGCATGAATAGGAAAGCCACATTTGCAAAACGTCAGCGCGAATCGGACCTGAAAGACCACGCGCGCCAGAAGGCGGAGCGTAAGGCCCAACGACAGTCCAACGTCGGCACCGGCCAGAAGGGTCCCCAGATCGCCTGGGAAGAGGCTGTCGATACGACCGCTGCGACCAACGCCACCGAGGCGCTCGCCAACGCTCCGTCACTCGTTCCGACCGACGACACCCCGTAACGGCCAGCAGCAGCTAGCGAGCGATCGCAGGCTGCTCCGGGTCCCGCGGTTCCCGAGAGCACGATCTCGGAGGCTTCGAGGACCTCGACCACGAACCACCCGGCCTGTTCAGGATCCGGGAAGGTTTCGTGCAGTCGCGCGCTCCAGATCGTCACCGACGGGAGCTCATCGGACGAGCGCACCCGCATGATCTACGACCACCCCTGGGGCGCCGGCCTCGAGCGCAGCGCGGTGGCGTGGCGGGACCGGTCGCTTTGTCGACGTGCCGACCTCGACCGAGACGTAGATGGTTTCGCAGTCGGCGAGGTGATGGCCGTCGGAGAGCCGGCGGACCTCGGTGTGCGTGGCGTACGACGTGGTGCCGATCCGCAGCGTACGGACGCGCAGCTCGAGCACGTCATCGAACCGTGCCGACGCGTGCCACTCCATGATCTGCTTCACCAGGCGGCAGTCGAAGTCGGTCGCCACCACATCCGTGCCGCCGAACAACCTGCGCGTGTACTCGCCGGCAGCGAGGTCGACGTACTCGCCCCAGCGCGCGTTGAACACGATGCCCTGCGCGTCGCACTCGCCGTAGCGAACGCGCAACAGATAGCGGAATGGATCGCTCACTCCGCGTAGCCCGGCAGCTTCCGATCGAGCCGGCGCAGCAGCGCGGGCCACGCGAGCCCTGCTCCCATGCCCTTCGTCACCGCGGCGAACACCTGCTTCACGCCTTCGACGATCCGCGGGTTGACGTTGATCAGCTCGGCCCCCGTGGACTGCGCGCGCAGCTGGATCATGCAGACGCTCTCGAACGTGTACATCGCGAGGAACGCCTCGGGGATCGAGGTGCCCACGGTGAGCAGGCCGTGGTTGCGAAGCATCAGGAACTGGTTCGTGCCGAGGCTCTTCACGAGGCGAGGCTTCTCGTCATCGCGCAGCGCCACGCCCTCGTAGTCGTGATAGCCGAGCGACGCGAGCACGAACGTCGACTGCTGCGAGATCGGAAGCACGCCCTGCTTCGTGGCCGAGACCGCGATGCCGTTGATCGAGTGCGTGTGCATCACGCACTTCGCATCCTCGCGCGCTGCGTGGATCGCGCCGTGGATCGTGAAGCCGGCCGGATTGATGTCGTACGTGCTGTCGAGGACCCTCTTGCCAGTCAGGTCGACCTTGACCAGGTTCGACGCCGTGACCTCGTCGAACGTCATCCCGTACGGGTTGATCAGGAAGTGATGCTCCGGCCCTTCGATGCGCGCGGAGATGTGCGTGAAGATCAGATCATCCCAGCCGTACAGCGCGGTGAGTCGGAAACACGCGGCGAGATCCACGCGCTGCTTCCACTCGGCTTCACTGACTCGGGACTTCACGTCGGAGGTCGTCATGCGCGCGATGGTAGATCAGCGCCACGAGGACACCAGCGATATAGGCGGCCATGTCCCACGGATCGAACACGCTACCGAGGAGGATGCCGCCCGACCACACCGTCTGCCCGAGCTCGATCGCGGTGGCGATCGCGAGCGTGACGATCGCGCGCGTGCGCAGGCTCCAGCGGGTCAGCCCGCACAACGAGAACACGAGCATCGTCGCCGCCGCGTCGCCGACGTGACCGCGCAGGAACGGCCGGCCCGGTCCGTGATAGACGACGACGAACACGCCGATCGCGATCGCAACGCTGGCGAGCACGAGATCGCGGCGCTTCATCGCGAGGTCAACGTCTATCGACCGGCGGTGATTCCACGCACCCCAGCGTTACCCGATCTGTGTGGGACAGCCGTGACGCTGTGCTCACCTTCACGGGCTGCGTGAATGGCCGACTTGCTCCTTCGTGCGTAATCCATTTCTGATGTCCGTCCTCCTTGCTGTCGCCGGCTGTGGCGTCGCGAGCGGCCCCGTCACCGGTGGTGACGATACGGGTGCTCCGAACGACCCGATGATGTCCCAGCTCTCGGTGACGCCCAGCGGGTTGGTCGCACGCGTGGTCGACGACACGGTCGTGAACCACGACTTCACGGCGACCTACACGGCCGAGGATGGCACCGTCACCGACGTCACCGACCAGGTCGAGTGGTCGCTGGCCGACACGCGGTTCGGCAAGTTCCACGGCAATCGCCTCACCGTCATGGGTGGCGGCGCCGGTCTGACCGAGGTGGTCGCGAAGCTGCCGAACGGCGCCAGCGCCTCCGCGCCGATGACCGTGTTCGTCTCGGGAACCCGCAACCTCGGCGCGCCCGACTACGCGGCGTCGCTGTTCGATTCGGCGAGCCCGGTCGCGAACTGCGCCCCGGCCATCGCCTACCCGGAGAACCACACGCTGGTCCCCGCGAACCTCGGCTCGCTCGACGTGCACTGGGCCGACACCGTGAACGACCTGTTCAAGGTCCACGTCCACAACCTGTATGTCGACCTGACGTTCTTCACGAAGGACGCGACCTGGATGACCGTCGACTCCGACTGGTCCAAGTTCGCGACCTCGCGCGCGCCGATCACCCTCGAGGTCGTGGGCATGCAGTCGGCCGAGCCGACCGGCACGTGCACCGCCGCCGCCCGCTACGTCGATGTGACCCGCGATGACGCGCGCGGCGCCGTCTACTACTGGTCCACCGACTGGGTCGCCCGCGCACAGGGCCAGACCGGTCAGGACATCGTCCGCTACGACCTCGCGACGCCGCAGATCGCGCCCGCTCCGATGTTCACCGACGCGAACCGCCCGGCGACGTGCGTGGGTTGCCACGCGCTGTCGCGCGACGGCCGCCGCATCGCGATGACCCAGGACGGCAGCACCGGCCGCGGCTCGGTGATCGACCTCCCGAGCAACCGCGAGCTGATGCCGACCGGCGCCGATGCGCCGCGCTGGAGCACCGCGGTGTTCAACCACGACGGCAGCAAGCTGATCGCCGTGCAGAACGGCCAGATGCGCCTGATCACCGCGACCAGCGGCCAGACCATCACCACCCTCTCGAACACGCCGGGCACGATCGCCGGTAACCCCGAGTTCTCGCCCGATGGCACCAAGCTCGTGAACGTCGAGTCGACGGGCATGGATGACTGGGCGTTCGGCAATGCCTCGATCGTCGTCCGCAGCTTCAACAACCGGGCGAACGTGTTCGGCGCCGCCGACGTCGTCATCCCGTTCGATGTGGCCGGTGGCACGCAGAGCTACTACCCGTCGTGGTCGCCCGATGGCGAGTGGCTCGCGGTGACGCGCTCGCCGAACGGCAACTCGTATGCGAACCCCGATGCCACCATCTGGATCGTCAAGGCCGATGGCTCCGTTCCCCCGATCGAGATGACCACCGCGACCGGCGTGATGGACTCGTGGGCGCGCTGGATGCCGGCCGGCAACAACGTCAACGACGAGAGCGTTTACTTCCTCACGTTCTCCTCGGCGCGCCCGTTCGGTACGCGCATCCCCGAGGGCGGTCTGCCGCAGATCTGGGTCGCCCCGTTCTACCCGCGCCGCGCGGTCGACGGCCGCCCCGCGACCGGCGCCGCGTACCGCGCTCCGTTCCAGAGCATCTACGCCTCGAACCACAACGCCCAGTGGACGACCGCGGTCGTCAACGCCGAGTAGCCTCGGTCTTCGTCGGTGGTTGACGGCTCCGCATCCCCGCTGCACGCTGCAGGGATGGCGGAGCCGAGTCTGTTTCGGGACGGGTATCGAGTCGCACAGGCCGTGCTGCGCGTGATGGGCGACTCCACGAAGACCCACGAGATCCATCGGGTCGAGGAGATCACGGGGCGCCCGCGCTATCGCCGGCTACTCGACGAGCTGCAGGCCTCGCCCGAGGGCAAGCGCATCCTCGACGAGCGGCCCGAGCTCTCGAGCGACCACGTCGACTACGCGTACCTGCGCACGCTGTCTCCCGACACGCTCGGTGGCGCGTACGTCAGGCACCTCGATGCGAACGGGCTCTCCGCCGACTACCAGGCTGCGGCCACGCGCCACGTCGACGATCCCGACATGGCCTACCTGATGCGGCGGTTTCGCCAGACCCACGACGTGTGGCATGCGCTGCTCGGCCTCGGCGTCGAGGGCCACGAGGAGGTGATCATCCACTGGTTCTCGTACGGCCAGCTGCACCTGCCGGTGTCCGCGCTGATCATGGTGTTCGGCACGATGAAGCACCTCGTCGGTGAGCGGCGATGGGGCGCGCTGTGGCACTCGCTGCGCGAGGCGTACACGGCGGGGCGCGATGCGACGCCGTTGATCGGCGTGATCTGGGAGGACCAGTGGGAGGATCCGATCGACGCCGTGCGCGATCGGTACAACGTGCACCCGCTGGAGCGCCGCTGGCTGTCGTGAGCTAGGCTGTGCGGGTGTCACGCACCGCCTTCCTGTTCGTCGTTCTCGTTGCCTGCTCGAAGGGATCGCCTGCACCGGAGGCCCCGCCCGAGCGTACCGACATGATCCGCCGCGGCGATCGCCCGCTGACCATCGTCGGCAAGACGCTCGAGGTTGGCGATCCGATGCCCGATGTCACGGTCGCCGATGCGAAGCTGCAGCCGATCCAGCTCTCGGCGCTGAAGGGCAAGATCGTGGTGCTCTCGGTGGTGCCGTCGATCGACACGAAGGTGTGCGAGTCGCAGACCCATCACGTCAACGACGCGCTCGATCTGCTGCCGAAGGGGACCGAGGTCTACACCATCAGCCGCGATCTCCCGTTCGCGCAGGACCGGTTCGCGCAGGAAGCCGTGATGCGGATCAAGATGGGCTCCGACTACAAGGGCGGCGGGTTCGGGAAGGCGTTCGGCGTCGAGGTCAAGGAGAGCGGCCTGCTCGCGCGGAGCGTCTGGGTGTTCGGCGCCGACGGAAAGGTCGCGTACCGGCAGATCGTCGAGGACCAGGGCACCGAGCCCGACTACGAGGCGCTGGTCGCCGCCGCGAAGCGCGCCGCGGGCGCGTAGTGCGTGCCCTGACCCGGCACATCCCGAGCACGTTCACGCAGGCGCTCGCGCGGACTGCGCCGGATCGGCCGATCGACGTCGCCGACGCGCGGTACGAGCACCTCGTGTATCGCGAGGCGCTCGCGGCGTGCGGCGCCGAGGTCTCCGTGATCATCGCGGATGTCGCGTGCCCCGACTGCGTGTTCGTCGAGGACACGGCCGTGATCGCCGATGGCGTCGCGCTGATCACGCGGCCCGGTGCGACGTCGCGGCAAGCCGAGACGCCCGCGATCGCCGAGGCGCTCGCCGCCGCGTGCGAGATCGTGCACATGGACGCGCCCGCCACGCTCGATGGCGGTGACGTCATGCGCGTGGGGTGCGTGCTCTATGTCGGGCGCTCCGCGCGCACCTCCGAGGCCGGCATCGCCGCGCTCGAGCGTACGTTCGCGCCGCGCGGCTACCGCGTGATCGCCCTGGACCTCCCGGCCGACGTGCTGCACCTCAAGTGCGTGGTGTCGCCGCTCGCCGACGACACCATCCTGCTCGCCGACGCGAGCCTGCCCGCCGCGTCGTTCGCGGGGCTCCGCATCGTGCGCGCCCCTCGCGAGGAGACCTACGCCGCGAACGCGGTCGCGATCGGCGCGCACGTGATCGTGGCGCAGGAGTTCCCGCACACGCAGGAGGCGCTTGCCGCGGCCGGCTTCACGCTGCACCCGGTACCGACGAGCCAGGTCCGCAAGGCCGATGGCTCGCTGACCTGCCAGTCGCTGCTCTACTGACCGGTCTTGCCCGGGTACGTGATCCCGGCCGCGCCGTACCAGGGCAGGATCTCCGGCACCAGCCGCGTGGCGGCGATCGCCGGATCGCCCGCGAGCAGCGCCTCGACATCAGCACGCGCGGGCACGTCGAACACGAAGATGCCGGCGATCGCGTTGCGATCTGCCGCGTCGGCATCGATCGGCCCGGCGAGGATCAGCTTGCCGCTGTCGCCCATCGCCCGGATGTTCGCCATGTGGCCTTCGAAGATCTTCTTCGTCTCGGGCGTCTCGTCGGGCGTCCAGGCGGGACCGCGGCGCAGCAGCACCAGGAAGTACATCTTCATCGTGAACGTGCCGGTCGGTGCCACGGGCTTCGGAGCCCCGCCGCAAGCACCGACGAGGAGCGCGAGGATCAGCGCGAGCTTCATACGCCGACACTACCCGGATGGAGAGTTACGCGCACCGGGCCGCCGACCCCACACTGGATCATGCACGTTACGCCATCCCCCGTAGGATCGCGCGACCGTCCGATGCCGGTGGACACGACGGCCGTGATCGAGCCCCGCGTCAAGCGCGCCCACTGCCCGCACTGCGGCGGCGAGTTCCGGCTCATCGACCACGAGGCGCCCGCTCCTGCCCTCCGCCGCGTCGACGTCATGTGCCGCCAGTGCAGCGCGCCGCGCTCGTTCTGGTTCCGTGTCGTGCGTACCGAGCTGAACTGACCTAAGATCACGCGGTGGCGCAGTCGCTCCCGACCACCACCATCGAGCCGCGCGGGCGACCGACCGCGATCACCGTGAGCGAGCGCTCGATCCGAGAGGACAGGCCGTGAGCACCAAGCGACCCCGTGTGGGCCGGCGCGAAGCCGAGCGCGCGATGAAGAAGCTCGTGCAGGACAAGGAGAAGCTCGCGCTCCTCTCGCCGGGTGGCGCGCCCGAGCGGCCGATGGTCGTGACATCGTCGGCGGTGATCGAGCCCCGCGTCGAAGGCATGGCGTGCATCCAGTGCGGCGGCCAGTACCGCGTGAAGGAGCACGATGCGCCGGCCTCGGGCCTGCGGCGCGTCGATGCTACGTGCCGACAGTGCAGCGCGCCGAGGACGTTGTGGTTCCGACTCGCGCCCGACGATCCGAACTAGCGGTCGAAGATCGACTGCATGCGATTCGCGTCCTGCTCGACCTTCGCGAGCACCAGCGCCGCGAGCGGATCGAGACGCTGCTCGTGCGTGACCGCGCCGGCGAGCTGACCGAGGTCGCGCGGCGAAAGCACGATGCCGCGATCGAGCGCATGGTGCTGCAGTGCGGCGCCGAGGTCGGCCGCGCGCTGGTACCGCGCGTTCGCGTCCCGGGCGAGCGCCGTGCGAACGATGATGTCGAGCGCAGGCTCGATGCTGCGGACCGCGGGGACGTACGCAGCGCGCACGAGCTCGACGGTCTGGTAGTCGGTGTCGCCCATGAACAGCCGGCGACCGGAGAGCATCTCCCACAACACGATGCCGAGCGCGAACACGTCGGTCCGGTGATCGAGGTCGTCGCCGCGCGCCGCCTCGGGCGACAGATAGCCGAACCTACCCTTCACCACGCCCGGCGCGGTGTCCTCGCTCTGGCTGGTCGCCTTCGCGAAGCCGAAGTCGGCGAGCTTGACCTCTCCGCTCGTCGAGATCTGGATGGCGCGCGGCGAGACGTCGCGATGGACCAGCTCGTGTCCACGGGCGTACGCGAGCGCCTTGCTGCACTCGATCACCACGTGACATGCGTGCTTGATCGCCATGGTGTCCGTCGCGAGTGACTTCAGGTCGCAGCCGTCGACGTACGCCTCGACGGCATAGCACTCGCCCTGCGCGGTCAGCCCGATGTCGAGGATCTCGACGATGTTCGGGTGTATCAGCGCCCGCACCGGGCGCAGATCGTCGAGAAATGTCTCGACGAACCGTGGGTTGCTCGGCACACGCCGCAGCACCTCCTTGATCACCACGTCGCGGCGCGTGCCATCACGGAGCTCCGCCACGCCGCGAAACCTGCGGCGGGCGAGGGATTCGGTGACGGTGTAGCGCGCCACGCGGCGGTGCTCAGAACTCGATCACGGTGCGGATCGACGTGCCCTCGTGCATCAGATCGAACGCCTCGTTGATGCGCTCGAGCGGCAGCTTGTGCGTGATCAGGCGATCGATCTCGATCTTCTTGTCCATGTACCAGTCCACGATCCTCGGCACGTCGGTGCGGCCGCGCGCCCCGCCGAACGCCGAGCCCTTCCAGACGCGGCCGGTGACGAGCTGGAACGGACGCGTCGAGATCTCCTGGCCCGCGCCCGCGACGCCGATGATCACGCTGACGCCCCAGCCGCGGTGGCAGCACTCGAGGGCCTGCCGCATGAGGGTCGTGTTTCCGACGCACTCGAACGAGTAGTCCGCGCCGCCGCCGGTGAGCTCGACGAGGTGGGCCACGAGGTCGCCTTTGACCTCCTTCGGGTTCACGAAGTGGGTCATGCCGAACGAGCGGCCGAGGGCCTCGCGCGCCGGATTGATGTCGACGCCGATGATCTTGTCGGCGCCGACGAGCTTCGCGCCCTGGAGGACGTTGAGGCCGATGCCGCCGAGGCCGAACACCACGACGTTCGCGCCGGCCTCGACCTGGGCGGTGTAGAGCACGGCGCCGATGCCGGTGGTGACGCCGCAGCCGATGTAGCAGATCTTGTCGAACGGAGCGTCGCTGCGGACCTTCGCGAGCGCGATCTCGGGAAGCACGGTGTGGTTCGCGAACGTCGAGCAGCCCATGTAGTGGTGGATCGGCTGACCCTTGATCGAGAACCGGCTGGTGCCGTCGGGCATCATGCCCTTGCCCTGCGTGGCGCGGATCGCGGTGCACAGGTTGGTCTTGCGCGAGAGGCACGACTTGCAGGTGCGGCACTCGGGCGTGTAGAGCGGGATGACGTGGTCGCCGGGCTTGAGCGAGGTTACGCCCGGGCCGACCTCGCGCACGATGCCGGCGCCCTCGTGGCCGAAGATCGCGGGGAACAGGCCCTCGGGGTCACCGCCGGAGCGGGTGAACTCGTCGGTGTGGCACACCCCCGTGGCCTTGATCTCGACGAGGACTTCGCCGGCGCGCGGCCCCTCGAGATCGACCTCCTCGATCACGAGCGGGTCACCGGCCTTGTATGCAACTGCGGCGCGCGTCTTCATGCGCGGAGCGTAGCGTTCTACGCGAGGAACGTCTTCAGATCGAAGCCGACATCCTCTTCGCGAGCGGTGGCCCCGGCGTTGCTCCGGAAGCTGTGACAGGTCCCGCACTCGAGGCACAGGCGGATATCGCGCCCACCCGACTTGCCGGCGATCACGTAGGTCAGCACGGCCTTCTGCGCCTTGCAGTCGGGGCAGTCGTGGAGGAACAGATCGTCCCGTCGGAACCCGCGCTTCTTCAGCTTGTACTCGTAGGTGTCGAGCTCGTTCTGCGTGAGTGCCACGCCGTCAGCGTACACTACCGAGGTGGTCGAGCAGCTTGTCCAGCTCGCGCGCGGGCGCCGGATCGTCGCGTTGACCGGCGCCGGGTGCTCGACCGAGTCGGGGATTCCCGACTACCGCGGCATCGATACACCGCCGCGCACGCGCCCGCCGATCCAGCACAAGGAGTTCGTCGACCACGCCGACGGCCGCCAGCGGTACTGGGCGCGCTCGATGCTCGGCTGGCCACGGCTCGCTGGAGCAGTGCCGAACGCCGCGCATCACGCGCTCGTCACGATGGAGCGCGCCGGCGTGCTGGCGGGGTTGATCACGCAGAACGTGGATGGTCTGCACGGCGCCGCCGGTAGTCGCGACGTGGTCGAGCTCCACGGCGCGATCGGTCGCGTGCGCTGTCTCGCGTGCTCGGACCTCACGCCGCGCGCCGAGCTCCAGCGCCGGCTCGAGGCCGCGAATCCGGCGTGGGCCGCGCGCGCGCACGCCGCGGCGATCGCCCCGGATGGCGATGCGGATCTTCCCGACGAGCTGATCGCCGACTTCGCCGTCGTCGCGTGCACGGTGTGCGGCGGCGTGCTGATGCCCGACGTGGTGTTCTTCGGCGGCAACGTTCCGCGCGCCACCCTCGACGCGGCGTGGGCGGCGTTCGATCGTGCGGAGCTGCTGCTCGTGGTCGGCTCGTCGCTGACCGTGTTCTCCGGCTACCGGTTCGTGCGGCGGGCCGCCGAGCGGCAGGTCCCGGTCGCGATCATCAACCGGGGTCCGACCCGCGGTGATCCGCACGCCACGATCCTCGTCGATGCGCGCGCGGGCGACGTGTTACCCGTCCTGGGGCGCGCGCTGGCCTGATAGGATGGGTCGGTCATGCGACGGGTGATCGCGGTGCTTGCTGTCGTCGCCGCGTGTGGCGATGACGCGGCGATGACCGGACCCGATGCGGCGATCGAGATGCCCGACGCGCCCGGCGATCCCACGGCCGCGGAGCTGCTCGCCGCGATCCGCACGTGCAACGTGGTCGGCGGCAAGTACGCGAAGGACAGCGGCGGCACGCCCACGGTCGACATCTGCGGCCTCACCAGCGCGGTGTACTGGAAGGCCGATCTCGACGTCGACTGCGACGGCAAGATGACGGCGAAGTGCAGCCTGTCGACCGATCCCGACTACATGAGCCAGACCGCGGCCACCGACTCGATGGGCGACCCGCTCGACGCGGCGGCCCTGCCCTACGTGGTCGTCCCCGGCGTGAGCACGCGCTGGAGCTACCGCACCGCGGGGCTCGGCATGGGCTCCGTGGTCGCGGTGATCTACGGCGACCACCTCGAGTACGGAGTCCTCGGAGATGTCGGACCAGTGGCCGCGATCGGCGAGGCGTCGTACCGGATGGCGGAGCTGCTCACGGTAAACCCGAACCCGCGCACCGGCGGCACGGCCGCCGAGGTCGCATACATCGCCTTCACCGGGATGGCGGCGGAGGTCGACGTCATCGAGGACCACGCGATGGCCGTCCAGATCGGCGTCGCCCACGCGAAGACGCTCCTGGGTCAGTAGTCCCGAGGACCGGCTAGGGAAGCTGCGGTAGCCACCCAAGTCGGCGAATTCGATCGCTAAGTAGGCGTTCCGCCATGCCCGGCGAGCGGGAGCGCGTGGCTCACCACTTGCTCGATGCAGAAGGACGCCATGCGCCAGCAAGCCGTCCTCGCCGCCTTCGTGTCCCTGGTCTCGGTCGCCGGATGTGTCGACGACACCTGCGACAGCGAGGAGAGCTGCACGGACGACAGCGCCCTGTTCGAGCAGGCGTACGACGAGGGCCAGCTGCCCGGCAAGGAAGACGGCACGGACTGCTCCGGCGTCCGCGTCCCGGATCGCAGCGGCTTCAACAAGCGCGTCGCGCTGACGTTCGACGACGGCCCGAACCCGGCGACCACGCCGAAGGTGATCCAGGTGCTGAAGGCGCACCACGCACCCGCCACGTTCTTCAACAACGGCTCGCGGTACGGCACCGCCGGCGCGAAGGCGCTCGCCGCGCAGATCGCCGCCGACCCCGACTACATTCTCGCGAACCACACCCAGAACCACCTGAACCTCGCGCAGCAGAGCGCGGCCAAGGTCGCGAGCGAGATCGATCGCACCGACGCGCTGATCCGCGAGGCCGGCGAGACGCCGAAGTTCCTCCGGTTCCCGTTCGGCAGTTCG
>JBBRED010000047.1:0-32529 GCA_038203335.1 Haliangiales bacterium
CTGCTCGGGGCGCCGGTGCCCTCGCCGGCGCCGTGGTCGATCTCGGCCTCCCAGCCGGGCGGCAGGTCGAGCTCGATGCCTCGGGACCGGACCTTCATGGCGTCTCCTGGTTCAGGCGAACAGTGCGGCACCGGCGAGCAGTGCCGATGCGACGAGGACGGACGTGGACGTGGTGCGCACGGCGGGCGACCAGCGCTGGAGCCGCTGGTGGAACTCGACGAGGCGCTGCGGTGAGCGGATCGACCGAGCCGGCACCAGGGTGAGCCCCCGGGTCAGGCCGAACGTGGTCATGATCCCGAGCGCGGCGAGCGGACTGCCCGACAGCACCGACGCGGCGACGGCGACGTACACGGCCGCCGTGGTGATGTAGGTGAGGACCCCGGCACCGAGCTGGAACCCGAACCCGGCGCCGTACACCCAGCCCCGGTACTCGTTGAGCCAGTCCTCGTCGACCTGCCGCGGCACCGACGGCAGCGACCGTCCGGTGCGCTCGAAGACCGCGGCGGCCGCCGCGGCGAGCGCGATCTGCGCCGTGGTGACGTTCGCCCCGTAGCGACGGAGAAGCGGCACCGTGGCAGCGATGATGCTCGCGCGCCGGGCCTCGGGGGCCAGCGGAGTCGCGCGCCGGGGAACCGAAGGCACGACAGAACCCTAGCGGAGTGAGCGCTCACTCGCAATGCTCAATGCCGTGTTGTGGCGAGGGAATTCGGCGTGTGGCCGCGACACCCATCGCTCGCAGATGGGGCCTAGTTGCGACGGATCCCGATGACCTCGATCGCGCCCGCCTTCGTGCGCGCGAGGTGGACGAGGACCGGCGGGAGGTCGCGCGCGTTGCGTGCCGCCGCCAGCTTCACGATCGTGTAGCGGGTGGCATCGCTGCCAAGCGGAAACGCAGCGGTGCACACGTGCTCACCCGTGGCTGACGGGGCGAGCGACGCGCGCGGCACGAGGAGCGCTCCGGCACCATCGAACACCTCGACGGAGTAGCGAGAGCTGGCGCGCTGGAGTCCGTAGGTCCGTGCGAGGTCATCGAAGCACAGCCGCGCGCCGTCACCCTGCGGCTCGATCGCGAACCGATCGAGCGGGGACACCCGATCCAGCCAGTAGCGGCCCACGCGGCGCTGGCGCTCGAGGAGCGTCGCCGTGATGTAATCGCTCGCGCGCGGGTCCGAGAAGTGCGCCTCGCCGACCGCGGCCGCGATCTGCTCCTTCGAGAAGCGCATCACCAGCTTCGCGCCCCAGTAGGTATCGGAGCTGTCGGCATCGTCGAACGGCCAGTACGGGGCGTTGATCCGCCACGTCGCCGGATCGAAGTGCTCGGCCTCGAACAGCGCGACGCCGCGGATGTTCGGCGCATCGACCTCGTCCCATGGTCGGACCCACAGGCCGAACGTGAACAAGGTGCGCAGCGCCATGCCGAAGTCGATCCGGTTCGTGTACCCGACCGTCTTCCAGGTGTTGCTGTTGTTCATCACGCCGAACGCCTTGCCGAAATCGATCAGGTAGTGGACGACGTGATCCTTCACGAACACGTCGAGCGTGTTGTCCTCCTGAAGATCGGTGTGGTTGATCCACGCGAACAGCGGCACCTGACCGCGCACGCTTCGGCGCTTCTCGTGATCGATCCGATCGTTCGGATCGTCGTCGCGCCGGCCCTCGCGGGAGTACGGACCGATCGGCTTGCCCGGCAGGTAGCGGCTCGCGAGCACGCGGAACTTGCCGTCGGAGGTGCGGTACATGTTCGCCACCGCCTTGTCGAAGTCCTCGGCCGTCAGCTTCTGCTTGTCGCCGAGCTTGTTCTTCGCCGTGGCCTTCGGCGAGATCTGGATGTCCTCGCGACGCACGAACGCGAGGTAGTCCTGCGGCACGTTATAGCCCGCCGCCCACAGCAGCCGCTGGCCGATCACGTGCGCACCGGTCTCCATCTCGGGACGAATACCCTCGTCGAACTTGAGGAGGTACTTGTCGCCCTTCGCATCCTCGAACACGAATCCGACGGAGAGCCCGCCGACCTTCGCCGACTTGATCGTCCAGGGCAGGTGCTCGATCGGGCTCGGATCGATGTCCGCCCCCCGTTGCAGCTCCGCGATGCTCAGGTCGCGCACGCCGATCCGGTTCGTGAACCACGTCGAGTCCGGGACCTCCTCGATCGAGTTGACGTCGAGGGCGCGGGTCGGCTCGACGATGTCGAGCATCCGCGTGGTCCGGCGCACCACGAAGCTATCGGTCTGGTACAGCGTGCGGTTGTAGACGCGCTCCGACGGCGCCTTCGTGAACGGCGCGGTATCGGCCACGTGCCACACGGGCGGCTCGACCTTGAACCGGAGGGTGCCGGCCGGCGGCGAAGCGCAGGCGGCGATGAACGACATCAGGATCAGTGCGTGACGCATCAGTATCTCCCCGCGCGCTCGCGGCGACCGAACGCGGGTGACAGCGCGAGCTGGATGAAGGCATCGCCCTCGCGCGAGAACGCGAGCTGCCCGCGGAGCACGAAGCTCTTCGCGGTGTGGACCTCCACGCCTCCGCCGAAGCCGACGTGCAGATCGTCGAGGTTGGTGTCGAGCTGGCTCCAGGTGTGGACCGTGCGGCCGGCGTCCGTGAACAGATAGCCGGCGAGGTAGTTGCCGAGGTCCCACGTGTACTCGGCGGTGGCGAGGGCGACAGCTCGATCGCGGAACCGGTTCTCTGGATAGCCCCGCAGGAACTCCGCACCGCCCAGCCGGGGCAGGTCGATGAACGAGATCTTGCCGTCGGTGAGCCCGTCGCTGCCGGTGATGCCATCGACCATCACGCGGAGCGCGAGCGTGCGGCTTCCGCGATAGAGATCGAAGTAGCGCTGGAGCTCGGCCCCGTAGCGAGTGAACGCCGTCGGATCCCCGTCGACGCCCTTCGCGCGCCCGAGGTGCACCGAGGCGAGCCATCCCGTCGCGTCGATCGCCTGGGTCTGCCACGGCGAGGTCGGTCGGCGCGTGTCGTAGATCAGCTCGCCCTCGACATAGACGTTCTTGACGCCGCTGTCGTATCCGACGAGGCGGCTGGTCTCGAAGTTCGTCATGATCGCTTCCGTGTCGCCTTCGGCGTTCGCGAATTCGCGGATCGCGAGCGCGCCGGAGGACCGGAACGCGAACGGGCCGGCGAGCTTGACGTCGAGCGTGGCGACCGCGCGGATGATGTTCTCGCGGAACCGCGACGAGATGGCCGCGTCAGCGAGCGTGGGATCGAGCGGCATCGCCGGTGGCTCGGGCAGCTCGTTGGCGTTGCCGATGCCGAAGAATCGCTCGCGCGGGCGTCGCTCGTACCGGCTCTCGATCCCGGCCTGGATCCGGTTTGCGATCAGGCCGCTCGTGAGCTGGATGCCGTACGCCTGCGAGAACTCGCCGCCGAAGTTCGCGCGCAGCTTGAGGTGCTCCTGGTGGCCGAACAGGTTCTTGTGGACGAACCGCCCGCCGACGTTGAACCCGTAGTCCGTGATGTACGAGGCCACAGGGTACACGCCGTAGGTCTCGTCGACGTTGAACAGCACGCCCTTCACGCGCGCCGGCAGGCTGTACTTCTCGTACGCCCACGCGCCGAGGCGGAACGGCTGCGCGATGGTCCAGAACGCCCAGCGCGGCACGAAGAACACCACGCGCGGGATCCATCTCAGGCTCTTTCCGATGCCGGGATCCTCCTCCACGGCGACGCCGTTCGCGTTCTCGGGCAGGGGCGCCGGGCCGGTGTCGATCGGCGCGACCGCGTCCACCGCAGGGGCGGCGTCGGGAGGCGCGGCGTCGGGAGGTGACGACGGGACGGCCCCATCGGCTTCGGGGACGCCGGCATCGACCGGCGCGGTGGACTCGGCCTGGGCGCGAGCCACGCCCGCGAGAAGACAGAGGACGAGGAGTGCGTGGCGGATGATCATCAGTTCACGTGGGTACGGTCGACGAACACGTCGACGAGGCCTGCGTCGAGCACCGAGCCAGAGAGGCTCTCGATCATGCCGAGGGCGAGATCGGTGTGGTCTTCGAGAACATCGAACAGCGCGGCGCCGGGGCACCGTAGCGCGCGCACCGGGCCGAGGGTACGGATGGTGGCGGTGAACGGCACTTCGCCGAGCGTCTCGAGCGCGCCGATCGCGTGGCCGGGGCCGACGATCGCCGCCGGGGTCCCAGCACGAGCGACCGACGCGCTGCCGTCGAGCAGGATCCATACGCAATTCGCCGGCTCGCCGGCGACGCCGACCTCCGTGTGGGCCGGGATCCGGACCTCTTCCGAGGCCTGCGCGAGCGCGGCGAGGGCCTCGATGCGGCCCTTCGCGAACGGCATGAGCGTGCGCAGCACGATCAGGCGGTCGACCAAGCCGAGCACGTCGGGTGGGGCCTCGACCTCGACCACGCTCGGCGTCACGGGGGGGGCCACCGACACCGCGAGCAACCGGCGAGCGAGCGCGCGGCGAACGCTGGAGAGAAACCCGAAGTTGTCTTCGAGGATCTCGGCGAAGTCCTTCGCGGAGAGCTGGAGGGTGCGCGTGGGGACCTCGGCGATCACGGTCTCGCGCGTGCGGCGGCGCGCCATCGCCTCGGTGGCGTTGAGCACCTCGTGCTGACTCCACGTGTGGCGCGAGGTCTGGCCCACGAGCTTGCCCTCGAGCACGAGGTGCAGCGCGGGCCAGCGCCCGGGGGTGATGACCTCCGCGCCCGCCTCGAACGTCTGCTCGATGACGTTCTCGGCGACGATCGCGAGCTCGGAGAGATCGGCCTCGTCGAAGCCGGGGAACTGGCGGAGCGTGAGCATGCGCTCCACCGCGGACGGTTGTTCAGGATTGGACATCGAGCCTCGCGATCGCCTGTTCGAAGGCCTGGGTGACCAGCTTCGATTCAGTCATTGGCTTCAGCCGTAGTAGCTCGTCGCGCAGGTCTCCGAGCTTGCGCTCGGCCACGTGGTGCGCCGCCACGCAGCGTAGCGAGTCACTGTGGTCGGCGAGCAGCGCCGCGAGGACGTCGTGATAGGTCGCGTACCGCTCGCGGATCAGCGCCTCGTCGTGCGGGTTCTTGTCGTGGTGGTCGAGCAGATCGAACATGGCGGCGCGCTCGTCGCCGGTGACCAGATGCTCGAGGATCTCTCTCGCCGCATCACGCTGCTCGTCGTCGCCCGCGACCATCGCGTCGTGAATTCTGCGCAGGCCGTCGCGCGGGTGAAGGATGCCGTAAGCGCGGAACATGCGCTCGATCGCGTGCGTGCGCTTCTCGCTGAGGAGCTCGCGGAGCAGGTCGTAGCCCGGCATCCGCGGGGTGGGAGCGCGGTACAGCTCGAGGGCCTCGCGGAGCCATGCATAGCGGGCTGCGTCCTCGACCGAGCGCTGCGCATACGCGCGAATTGGCGCGGTGTCCATCGAGAGCAGCGGCTGGTCCGTGCGCAGGCGACCGAGAGCGCGGAGAATCTTGAACTCGGTGGCGCCATCCGGCTCGCGCGGCAGGCGCGCGACGAGCGAGGCGATCGCCTCCTCGGTGCAGAACCTGCTGATCGTGCGCGGCAGGTGGCGGCGAACGCCGAGCG
This sequence comes from Haliangiales bacterium, assembly GCA_038203335.1. Classification (GTDB taxonomy): domain Bacteria; phylum Myxococcota_A; class Polyangia; order Haliangiales; family Haliangiaceae; genus JABFXX01. The sequence continues at coordinate 5,536 of JBBRED010000047.1, forward strand.
GCGTGCGCGGATCGTCGAGCGCTTCGATCAGGCGCCGAAGGTAGGGCTCTCCGCCGGCGACAAACACGGCGCGCGCCTCGCCGCGAACGCGCGGCATCTGCAGCAGGGCGAGCAGGCGGTCCATGTCGACCAGCACCGGCGCCGCACGCCACGCCCGGAGGACCTGGCGCATCACGGCCGGCTCCTTGCGCGACAACAATTGGAGGAGGAGTGGGCGGAACTGCGGGTTCGGCATGCGTGCGATCGCGTGGGCGAGGGCGACGCGATCGGCGGTGGTGCCATCGCGCAGCGCATCGATCTGCACGTGGACATCGCGCGGTGCCTTGCGCATCAGCGTCAGGCCGATCGCAGCAGCGGCCCGGATCTCCGGGGCCGTGTCGTCGAGGGCGGTCAGCAGGCGCTGGGCGTTGCGACCGGTGCGGCTGGATGCGGCAAGGGCGGCGGCTTTGATCTCCGGATCCGGGTGGTCGACGAGCTGCTGGAGGATCATCGCCATGTCGTCGCGCACCTTGCCTTCGAGGAGGCTGAGCGCGTGGCGAACCACGGCGGTGTTCGGGTGATACAGCACGAGCGCGGGGATCCGACCGCCGCGCTGCGAGAGGAGCCCGAGGGCCGCGATCGACTGCCGCTCGTCAGCGCTCGACAGGGTGGCGGTCAACAGCGCGATCGCCTCTTCGTCGAGGACGGGAACGCGAACCTCGCGGTGGATCCCGGCCGCATCGAGGGTGTCGCGGAACCGCCGCAGGTACGCACGCCGGGTCATCAGCACCATGCCGAGCCAGATGCAGACGGTGACGCTCGTCATGATCGCCAGCGACCACGTGGCGTTCTGGCCGGTCGCGATGGTCAGCACGAGCACCGCCGCGATCGCCTGACCGCCGCGCTGGCCGATGACCTCGACGAGAGGCTTCGTGCGACTCCGCTCGAGGTTCTGCATCGGCAGATAGAGCAGCTCGGTGGTGACGCGATGGATGCTGTTGCGGAGGCCACCATCGGCGAGCTTGAGCGCGAACACCGCCACCGCCGCGCCGGTGAGCACGAAGCCGAGCGACGTGGCGAGGATGATCACGGGCAGCACCGCGAGCGCGCTGCCGACGCCGAGGCGGTCGAGCAGGCGAGGGGTGAGGAGGAGCTGGACGGCGAGCGCGACCACGTTGAGGCCGGTGTACGTGGCGCCGAAAACGGTCGCGATCTGATCGGCGGGCACGCTCTCCGCGAGCACGCGCTTGAACATCAGATCGCCCACCGTGAGCGTCACGGTGGAGACGATGGCGAACACGATGAGCAGCACGGCGTAGCGCTGCACGCGCTGCGGCGCGGCCGGTGGCTCGACCGCGGCCGGAGCGGCGGTACTCGCCGCACGACGCGCGGTCAGGAGCGGGCCGACGGAGATCGCGGCGAGCCCGAAGCCGATCGCACCGGCGGTCACCAGGTGGCGCGCCGGCAGCAGGTGGCCGAGCAGCGAGGCGAGCGCGGAGCCCACCAGCGCACCGCCACTACCGCCGGCGGCGACCCGCGCGACCACGCGCTTGGCCTCGGTGACCCGGAGCTCGCCATCGATCACGAGCCAGAACGTCGGAACCACGAGCGAGGCCACGAGGCCGGTCCACACGTAGAGCACGAAGGACGCCCATGGGGACTTGTTCAGAATGACCGCGAGGATCGCGGTGCCGGCGACCGCGATCACGAGGAACACCACGAGCGTGCGATACGGATCGTGCTGCGAGTTCCACCTTCGAACCGCGGCCACGGCGGCCAGCGCGGTCGCGGCGATCGCGACGTACGCCCAGCCGAGACGGTCCGCACCGAGGCGCGTCAGAAACAGGGCATCGCGTGCGGTCTCGAGGATCGCGTGCGCCACCATGATCAAGAACAGAACGATCGCGGGCGCCCAGGGAGTGCTCGGTCGCTCCGCGGCCATTACTTCGCGCCCTTCGCATCCTTCGGATCGGGCGGCGCATCCTTGGTGAGAGCCTTGTGGCGGCGAGCGATCGCGATGGCGACGAAGATCCACACGCTGATGAGCACGATGTTGATCACCGCGAGGCCGGTGATGCTGATGCCGAGCGAATGGAGGCCAACACCAACGACGATCGCCGAGATGGTGTCGCCGAAGCGGACGAAGAACACGTCGATGGCGGCCTTCGCCTTGTACTTCGCGTCACGCGAGGTCGGGAGGAACAGGGCCTGGCGGACGGTGTTCTGCAGCGAGTAGTCCGTGGAGTTTTCACCGATCTTTGCGTACTTGGTGACCATCAGGCCACCGAGGGCGGCGATCGCACCGTACGCGCCGAACGCGACGATCGGCATCACGAACAGCGCGCCGCGCACGCCGATCCACTTGATGATGCGCGAGACGAGGAAGGCCTGGACGAGGAAGCCCACCAGGTTCACCCAGAAGAAGAAATCGCCGTAGAACGCCTTGATCAGCTCGCGCCGCGCGTCCTCGACGCCCGGATCGCTCGCGGTACCGGGGATCATCTCCGCGGCATGAGCCGCCGCCGCGTGCGACAGCAGGAACTCGCCCATCGAGTTGACGAGGTTCGCGATCAGCACCATCACGGCGATCAGGAGCAGGTAGCGGTCCTTCATGACCAAGGTGAAGCCACCGGGGCCATCGGTCGGCGGAGGATCCTTGGCCGGGCCGGACCCATCGGCCGGTGAGTGCCGGCGATCGATGAAATTGAACAGCACGAGGCAGAGGCCGAGGATGCCGGCCGCGACGAGCATGAGCGTGAACGTGTCGGCGAGCGAGGTCAGCTTCGGACCGACGATCGCGCCGGCGGAGCCGCCGATCGCGATCACGGCGAATAGCCGCTTGCCCTGCTCCTCGGAGTAGATGTCGTTCGCGTACGACCAGAACTGTGCGATCAGGAACACGTTGACCAGGCCGAGCCAGATCAGGAACGGGAGCCCGATCGAGACGCCGGCACGACCGAGCACGAAGAACGTGGCGAGGGAGACGAACACCGCACCGTACGAGTAGTTGATGAGCCGGAGCCGCGACATGCGGTTCGCGAGCGCGCTGTACGCCGGGATGAGACCCATCAGGAGGATCGCCATGGCCCCGCTCGCGTAGATCTTCAGCTCGTCGCCGCCGAGCCCGAACGCGCCGTCGGAGAGGATCAGGCCCTCGCGCGAGGTCTTGAGGACGTAGTACGCGCACAGGATCATGAACACGCAGAACGTCATCAGGACGACGTTCCCCGCCTCACCCGGCTCGACCTTCGCGAACGGGCTGAGGACCCGCTCCTTCCACGTCAGGGAGCTCGACTTGGCGTTCGCAGGGGTCGCGGTGTCCATACGAAGGATTTGTAGAGCAAGCGCGAGGCCACTTTACGCGACGCGCCAAGTTCCGGCGATGCATGGCTTTGCGGCCGAATCGCCCGGGCTACCTGTGCACCCACGCACGCGTGCGCGGCCGCGCGTTACGTGTGCGTTAGTGAGGGACGACGACGTCGTACGCGGACGCTCCCGCCCGATAGTATTGCCAGTTTCGGCCGAACGTGATCGCGCCGAACAGGTTGATGACGATCCCGGCCACGATCAGTCCCTTCGCGAGCTTCTTCAGCGGCCGGCCGCCGATCGCGAGGAGCATCACGAGGAAGACCATGTAGTCCAGGCTGAACCGGTAGCCGAACTGGAACCAGCCGCTGTTCTGATACATGAGCGACGGCAGTGCGACCGCCGCGACCGTGATCCACAGGGAGCGATGGATCGCCGGCTTCTCGCGCGGCCACACCACGAACAACAGGATCGGCGTGGTCACCCAGATCGCGAGCCCGTGCCCGCCGACCTGAACGTAGGGCGCCGCCGGGAGGATGTCGGGCAAAAGCGTGAACGCGACGGCCAGGTTTCGGCCCAGGTAGTGGTAGCTCGCGAGCCCGTACTGCTCGATCTGGATCTGCTGGCGGACGTCGAGGTAGTTGTGCCCGAACTCCGTCAGGGACTTGAAGCGAACGTAGTTGTAGATCATGCCGACGATCGCGAACCCGACCACGGGGAGCGCGAACCGGAGGATCGGCTTCTTGATCGCCGCGCGCACGGCGGCCTTGCCCTTCGCCAGGTTCAGGCTTCCCGATGCAGCGGCCTCGGGGCCCGCGGCATCCGCGACCTGGCGGGCGGCGTAGCGCCACGCCTCGAACAGGAACAGCGGGAACATGAATGCCATCGGCGTGCGCGTCATCGCCGCGGCGCCGAGCGCGAGTCCCGCGATCAACGGGCGGCGGGCTTCGATCGAGGCCCACGCGTAGATCAACGCGAGCACCACGCCGACGACGTGCGCGGTGAACCACACGCCCGCCTGGACCGCCGAGAAGAACATCACGCTACCGAAGGCGAGCGTCGCGACCAGCCACAGGTCCTCGGCGACCGTGCGTTTTGATAGCCCGGCCTCGACCAGCCGGCGGAGCACGAGCATGGTCAGCGGGAGGATCAGCGCCGCGATCAGCAGCACCACGATCGAGTCCACCCCGGCAGCACCGCCGATGATCGCCGAGGGGATCATCAGCAGGGCAGGGAACGCCGGGAACGAGACATAGTTGAGAGCGCCGAGGCTCGTCTTGACGCGCGCGAGCGGGATCTCGGTGCCGTCGAGCGTCTTGAACATCGGCCGCGTCTTCAGGCGGCGGCCCTCGGCCTGCGAACCGTCATCGAGCTGGACGGTCTCGACCTTGGCCCAGTCGTCGCCGCGGAGCGGAGGCTGGATCGCGAGCGAGCCGTGCAGCCACGCGTTGGCCTGGAGGACGAAGTGCGGCGCGGCCGACTGCTTGCCGACGCGATCCCACATCACCGTCCCGAAGACGGCGAGGCCGACCGCAAACAGCACGGCGTAGAGGCGCACGTGGCGACGTTAGAACGCCCCGGGGCCGCGTGGTAGTTTGAGCGCGTCTCGATGAGCGATCGTCCACGCCTGGTAGCCGCCCTGCCGGCGGTCCTCCTGGTGGTGGTCGCGCTCTGGGAGGTCGTGGCCACGCGCTGCGACGCCACCTCGGTCCCCGGCGACGGTGCCTGGACCGAAGCCGCCGCCGAGGTCCGCGCCGGCTTCCACCCGGGCGACCTCATCGTGTTCGCCCCCGACTGGGTCGATCCCACCGGCCGGCTGCACCTGGGCGACCTGATCCCCGCCGACGTCGCGGCCCGGATGGACGCCGCGAAGTTCGGCCGGATCTGGGAGCTCTCCATCCGCGGCGCCCATCACCCCGACACCGAGGGGCTCGATCCCGTGTCGTCGCAGAGCCACGGCGGCGTCACGGTGCGCCGGTTCGAGCGCATGCCGGCGGTCGTGCTCGCCGACGTGCGGGATCGGATGACCGGGATGGTCACCTCGGGGGGCACGCCGACGGTCGAGCTCGCCGAGGTCGGATTCGCGCCCCATCGCTGCATCCAGATCACGCCGAACCCGGGGCAGTCCGCGCGGATCACGTTCCCGGATGTTCCCCTCGGCACCGAGCTCGTCGGGTATGTCGGCCTCGCCGACGTGTTCACCCGCCGCGAGATCCGCGCCCCTGGCAAGCTCGAGGTCGTGATCGCGGGCGTCGTCGTCGCCACCATCTCGGCCGGGGTCGATGACGGCTGGGTGCGGTTCGCGGTCCCGACCACGCCGGGCACCACGGCGGTCACGTTCCTCGCGAGCGCCGACGCACCGAAGCGGCAGATCTGCTTCGCCGCGGAGGCGCGCCAGTGATCCTCTCCCGCACGCGGCTGATCGGCGGCGCGCTCGCGCTGATCACCACGCTGCTCGTGCTGGTCAACCAGCGCGAGGTCGGCATCGCGCGCGACGAGCTGATCTATATGTCCACCGGTGATCACTACGCCGATTGGTGGGCGGGGCTCGTCACGTTCGATCATGGCGCGGGCCCCGCGAACGTCGAGAAGAACTGGGGCGGCGCGCCGGGAGGCGGCAACAACACCGAGCATCCCCCACTGATCAAGACGATGATCGGCGTCTCGCACCGGCTGTTCCACGGCATGCTCGGCGAGGTCGCGTCGTACCGCCTGCCGGGCGCGGTGCTCCACGGCGTGCTCGTGCTGCTCGTCTACGCGATGGTGCTCCAGCTCTGGGGTCTGCTCGAGGCGATCGTCTCGGCGCTGCTCGTGATGCTGCTGCCGCGCGCGCTGTTCCACGCCGGCCTCGCCTGCTTCGACGCGCCGATCATGACGATGTGGTTCGCGGCGGTGTACGCGTACTGGCGCTGCCTCGATGGCCGGCGCTGGCCATGGCAGGCGGGCGTGGTGTTCGGTCTCGCGCTCGCGACCAAGCACACCGCGCTGCTCCTGCCGTTCGCGCTCGGCCTGCACTACGCGATCGTCGGGTTCCGTGCCGGCGGCCTCCGCGGCATCGTCATGCATCGTTGGCGCGTGATCGTCTCGCTCGCGGTGCTCGGTCCGCTCGCGCTGTACGTGCTGTGGCCGTGGCTGTGGTACGCGCCGGTCGCGCACCTGAAGCAGTGGCTGACGTTCCACCTCACGCACGTCCACTACAACTTCGAGTACCTCGGGCACAACTGGAACGCGCCGCGGTTCCCGTGGCACGTCGCGATCATCACCACCCTGTTCACCGTACCGGTCGCGACCCTCGCGTCCGCGCTGGTCGGCGCGAGCGTGTGGATCATCGATCGCGCGAACCTGCCCGACAAGCCGCGCGCGCCCGTGCTGCTGCTCGGCCTCTCGGCGGCGGTCTCGATCGGTCCGTTCCTCCTCGGCACCACGCCGATCTTCGGCGCCGAGAAGCACTGGATGCCCGCGCTCCCCACGATCTGCATCGCCGCCGGCGTCGGCGTGGTGTGGGCAGCGCGCACCGCGGTCGCGTTCATCGAGGGGAAGCGGCCGCTCGGCGTGGCCACGAAGCGCGGCGTGATCGGCGCCGTGATCGGCTGCGTGCTGCTTGCGGGCGCCGTCGAGACCATCACGGCGCAGCCCTACGCGCTGACCTGGTACAACGCGCTCGCCGGCGGAGCACCAGGCGGCGCCGACAAGGGCATGAACCGCCAGTTCTGGGGGGTGGCCGCCCGCGGCGTGCTCGACGTTCTGGCCGCCGATGCGCCCACCGAGGGCACGGCCCCGGTGTACTCGCACGACGCGTCGCCCGCGTGGGGCCTCTACATCAAGGAGGGCCTGCTGCCGAGGTCGATGCCGGATGCGGGCTGGGAGCAGAACGGCATCAGCTCGAGCCAGCGCGCGCTCGTGATCCACGAGAAGCACTTCAACCGGCACGACTACATGATCTGGAAGTCGTACGGCACCGTGCAGCCGATGTTCGTGCTCCGCGCCGACGGCGTGCCGATCGTCTCGGTCTACCGGAGACCGAAGTAATATGCCTTGACGGGAATATGCCCCGAGGGGCATATTGCGGTCGTGGTCGAGACGTTCGCGGCGCTGGCCGAGCCCAATCGGTTCCGCATCGTGGAGCTGCTCCGCTCCGGGGCGCGCACGGTCAACGAGATCGGCGAACGTCTCGATCTGAACCAGCCGCAGGTGTCGAAGCACCTGCGCGTCCTCAAGGACGCCGGGCTGGTCGAGGTCGAGCCGCGCGCGCAGCAGCGCGTGTACGAGCTGCGCGCGGAGCCGTTGCGCGCGCTGCACGACTGGCTCGATCGGTATCGCAAGGTCTATGACGCGCGCTTCGAGGCGCTGGACGAGCTCCTGGTCGAGCTCGAAGCAACGAAGGAGAAGTCCGATGGGAAACGAAAACGCTAAGACCCAGGTCGAACGTGCGTCGGAGCGCGAGCTCGTGATCCGCCGGGTGTTTCGCACCAGCCCGACCACGCTGTTCGATGCGATGACGAAGCCCGAGCTACTTCGCCGCTGGTGGGCACCGCGCTCGCTCGGCGTCGAGCTGATCGAGTGCCAGTCCGATCCGCGCGTCGGCGGGACGTACCGCTACGTGTTCGGCCGACCGAACGAGCCTGCGATGGCGTTCTCGGGCACGTACCAGGAGGTCGTGCACGGCGCGCGCTGCGTGTACACCCAGCTGTTCGAGCCGATGCCGAACACCGGCCTCGGCATCATCACGGCGACCTACGAGGAGGTCGAGGGCGGCACCCTGCTGACCCAGCGCGAGCTGTATCCGTCGAAGGAAGTGCTCGACGGCGCGATCGCCTCGGGCATGGAGAAGGGGATGCGCGAGACGCTGGAGCAGCTCGAAGCGCTGTTGCCCGAGCTCGCCTAGACTCGCTCGAGGTCCCGGCTACTCCGTCTCGCGCGCGTGGGCCGTCTTGATCGCCGACGCGAGCTTGGCGTCGAGCTTGTCGGGATCGAGGATCAGCTTGCCGTCGTGCGCCGAGAGCACGCCGGGACCGTCGATGCGGAACTCGCCGGAGTTCTCGATGTAGATGATGAGGTGATCCTTCGCGACCTCTTTCACGGCACCGACCTCCTCGAGGTTGCTACCGACGTACACCTGATCTCCGACCGTGACGTTGAACGAGTGGATGGACATGTCGTTGTCTTACTACACGCGCGCAGTCGCGCGAGCCGCGCTATCCGGGTAGGTTTCGGCCATGACCTCATTTCGCGTCGCGCTCCTCGCTCTTCTCGTCGGCTGCGGCGGCGGCGGGAGCGGCCTCAAGTACACCCTCACGCCGACCACGCCGGCGCCGGTGGCGGCCGAGCCGCTGCCCCCGACCTGCGACTTCGAGGTGTTCAAGGAAGCCCCGCAGGGCGAGTACGACAAGCTCGCCGAGCTCAAGCCGGTCGACTTCGGCGCGACGAGCTCCGACGAGTTCAAGGACGCGATCCGCGCCGACGTCTGCAAGGCCGGCGGCGAGGTCGTGGTCGCGACGATCAACGGCGCGAACAACTACATCAAGGGCGTCGTCTACCGGAAGCACCGCACCGTGGTGAACTTGCCCGCGGGCGACGCGCCGGCGCCGGCTCCGGCCCCCGCGAACTGATCAGTTCCGCGCGAACACCCGCGCCATGACGGCACCGTCGTGCGTGACCGTGAACACCTCGTGCAACGCCGGGGGGATCGTACAGTGGGTGGTGCTGAACGGCGAGTACCACACGATGTAGTCGGCGGCGTTCGGGTTCGAGGTCATCGTCGTCCACAGGTCCTCGCGGAACCACGCGAGGTGTCCCGGCAGGATGCAGTCTCGATCGACGACCGCGCCCGGCTTCGCGTGCTCGTTGACGTATGCGACCGCGCGATCGACACCCTCGCCCCACCACGCGGTCTCGAGCATGTTGCGTCGCTGCACGCCGCCCGCGCCGCCGACGTGCTCGCCGAAGTAGTCGAGATAGTAGGGCGCCGTGCGGACCAGCGTGAACCCGAGGTAGAGCGCGAGGGCCACCGCGAGCGCGGCGAACGCGTGCCGCGCCTTGTGCTCGAGGCGGATCGCGAGCCAGTCCACGCCGAGGGCTGCGAGCATCGCCAGCGCGAGGAAGCAGGGCATCACGTAGCGCACGCCATCCTGCCGCACGGGCGACGCGACCACGAGCAGCGGGATGACCAGCCAGGCGAGGACCAGGCCGAGCGACTCGGTTCGCGTCACCACGGTGCGCGCGAGCCCACCCGCGGCGGCGATCAGCATGCCGAGCGGCGTGGTGGCCATCAGGTAGACGACGAAGTACGCCGGGCCCGGCGTGTTCGTGACCGTCCCGAGGAACGGCTCCGGCGAGTGCAGCCCCTGGAGCTTCGCGAGGGATTCCTGGAGGTGTGCGATCGGATGCATCCACATCCGCGGCCACACCGCGACGAACACGAGCACCGCGGCGATCGCGGCGACCCAGATCCAGATCGCGGTCTCGCGCCGCCACGCGTTCGGCGCGCGCACGAGGATGATCAGCACGCACAGCGGCCCGAGCAGTCCGTTGACGAAGCGCGATGCGACGGCGATGCCGACCGCGGCGCCGACGGCGACCATGCGGAGGATCACCACGCGTAGCCCGCCGGTCGCGGGCAGATCGTCGTGCACTCCGAGCGAGAGCAGCACGCCGAGCGACCACCACAGCACCGTCGGAGACTCGTGGCCGACGATCTGGCCATGCGCGACGAGCGACGGCACGAGTGCGGCGATCACGGCCGCGAGCACGCCGACCCGCAGCGTGGCAAACCGCGCACCGATCGGCACGAGCAGCGCGCAGCCGAGCGCGGTCCACACGGCGCTGAGCGCGCGCGCCGGGCCGAACCCATCGGCGAATTGGGCGCCGATGCCATCGAGCAGCTTCATCACCGGCGGGTGCTCGAAGTTCCACGCCCACGCGCGCTCGGAGAAATCGAGGCCGAGGAGGTTCGTGATGTAGTTGCGCCCCGCGGCCCAGTTGACGTCCTCGTCCCAGGTCTGGCCCTGATCGCCAAGCCCGATCCAGCGCGCCGCGAGCGCGAGCGCGAACGTGGCGCCGATCGCGATCCACATCTCTCGCGGCACCTTCGCGAGCCGGGCGCGCGCGAGCATCAACAGCGAGCCGACGAGCACGAGCACGAGCAGCAGCGCGATCACGCCGTCGGAGATCGCGGCGCCGGCGCCGGAGGAGAACGTCGCCGTGGCGGGTGGATCGGGCGAGATCGAGCTCGCGGGCAGGTACTCGGGATCGCCGCGGCGCCCGACCGGGCTCCACACCAGGCGCGCGCCGGGCGGGCCGGAGAACCGGATCGCAAGGGGCCCGGCGGGGACCACGATGCGATCCTTCATCACGTTCGCGCCGCGCAGATCGCGTCCGTTGACCTGCAGCCGGGCCGGTCCCGGTGACGAGAAGCCGATGATCAGCGGACCGCCGCGCGCGACCAGGACCGAACCGCTCAGCGGCGGCGCGTTCGGTGGATCACCAGCCTCGGCGGGCACCGGCCGCAGCTGATCGAGTGGTTCGGTGTGAACGCACGCGCGCAGCCCGAACAGCGCGATCGCGAGCGCGATCGGGACCGCGCCCCAGAATCTGAGCGCAAGCCCCACGAACGTGGGGCGCGCAGCAATCCCGAAGAGATTGCGCAGGTAGATCAGTGCACGCGGCCAGGGCACTGGAAGTTGCGGTCCTTCTTCGCGAGGAACGTGTAGTACTCGCCGGATTGCCGCATCCCGGGGATGCGCATCGTCACCTCCTCGTACCCGCGGCCGAGCCAGAACCCGGCGCACGGCAGCTGCGGCTGCGGATCCGGCTTCCCGTGGATCTGGTAGCAGCTGAACACGAACGTGGGATCGTACGTGGCGAGCAGCGCGTCGTTGCCGAACTTCGTGTGACCAGCGCGGGCGCGCATGCGCGGCTCGTCGTGCGCGATCTTCTCCGAGACCAGGCCGAACACGTCGATGCTTTGCATGTGGCCGAAGTACGGCTGCGCCCCGGCACCGCCGACGATGCTGAAGTCCGTGGGCGCGAAGCATGGCTCCATCGCACGGCCGATCGCCGCGCGGTCCTCGGTGTAGACGATGAGGAACGCGGGCGTATCGATGCCGCGATCGTTGTTGAAGTTCCCCCACCGCAGCGACTCGCGCGTCAGGTTGTACTGGGTCACCGCGAACGCGCCGACCATCACCGTGGCGATCACCGCCCCGACCACCGCGGGCCTCGGAACGAGCGAGGCGAGGTACTCGAGGCCCAGCGTCACGGTGACGGCCGCGACGACGAACATCGGCATGATGAACCGGTGGAGGCCCATGAAGTCGCCGCCGACGCTGACCACGTAGGGCAGGTAGGTCGCGCACAGCAGCACGCACGCGCTCGCGAGCACGAACCGCGGTGTGCGGCCCTTGCCCACGACCATGCCGATCACCGCGAACGGCGCGACGAACAGCAGCTTGGTCTGGTTGATCCACACCCACAGGTAGTGGGCGCCATTCGTGTACATCTCCTGCGCGAGCTTCGGATCCGTCCACTCGCCCGCGGCCTTCACGTAGTACGTGTTCGGCCACAGATAGCCGTAGTAGCGATAGCGCCAGTAGAACCACGGGCCCCACAGCCCGAGGAACAGCGCGGCGCCGATCAGATCGTAGATCTTGCTCGGCCACTTCCGGTACACGCGATAGGTACCGAGCATCGTCGCGAAGTGCACGAGGCCAAGCACGCCGGCGACAAGCAGGCCCTCGGGCCGGGTCATCGCCGAGAGCGCGAGCGCGAAGCCGGCGCGGATGATCGCCCCCGGGCGCTGGACCGCATCGACCACGCCGTCGAGCGCGATCGCCACGAGCAGCGTGAACAGCTGGGTCTCGAGACCGCCGGAGGTCCAGCACGCGAACCCCGAGGAGCAGGCGAGGAGCAGCGACGGCACGGCGGACCAGGCCGACGGCCGGCCGATGGCGCGCTCGGTCAGGCGGAACACCACATAGAGGGTGCCGAGGGCGCAGGCCAGGCCGAGGACGCGGGACGACACCTCCGGGTCCACGCCGAGGAGCATCCCGAGCGCGAGCAGCACGGTCCACAGGAAGTTCGTGTAGCCCTCGACGGGGTGACCGAGGTTGAACGTGAGCTGCCCGTGCTCCGCGAGGTTGCGCGAGAACACGAACGAGATATAGGCGTCGTCGGTGACGAAGTTGTAGGTCAGCGAGTGGGCGACGAGCACGCCTGCCGCGATGGCAAGTAGCAGCCAGCGCACGCGATCGGACGACATGGGCGGAAACATAGTAGCCTGTCGGGGACTGATGGAGCCCGCTCGCGACCCGGCCCTGCGCCCGCTCGCGGAAGTCCTTGGCGGCGGCGTGATCGCCGGTGCCATTGCAGGGCTGGCCGCCGGGGCGATCGACGCGCTGTGGTCGTGGGGACCGGCCGGCCAGTTCGTTCCCGGGGCGCTGGCCCGGCTCCGGTTCGTCCTGTTCTCCGGGGTCACCGACGCCTCGGCCGGGGCGCTGATCGGCCTGGTGGTCACGGTTTGCCTGCTCGTCCTCTCGCGGGGGAGCAGGCTCGGAGATCTCCTGCGGTTCGCGTTCGCAGATCATCGGGTGCGCCGCGAGGTAGGACCTGCGCCCGTCGCCGGGCTGGCGATCGTCCTGACCACGCTGCCGGCGGTCGCGGCGAGCCTGTTCGTCGCCTATCAATGGATCGCGAAGTTCACCGCGAACCGTAAAGCACCGGATCTGGTCCTGGTCGTGGCGATGGGCGGCGCACTGGTGGCGATCGCGATCGCGGTCCCGATCGGCCTCGTGCTCGGGCGGCTCCTCGAGCGGCTGCTGCAGCGACCGGCGGAGCACCCGCGGCTGCGCCCGCTGTCGAGCCCGTGGGCGCCATTCGTGGCGATCGGCGCGCTCGTCGGCCTCGCGCTCGTCGCATGGGTGGTGCTGCGATGGGAGACCGCGCGTCTGTTGCCACTGCGCGCGCCGATCGTGTGTGGCCTCGGGCTCGGGCTCGGGCTCGCCGCGTGGCGACCCGCGCGCTTCGCGATGGTGAAGCTCGGTGACACGCGCGCCGCGATCCGCCGCGGCGTGTGGCCGGCAGGCGCGCTCCTCCTCGTGTTGCTCGTGCTCGCGACCGGCGCATCAGCCTCGGTGATCAAGGCAGCGACCCGCTACACCGGCCTCGGCGGCCCGATCGCGCACACGCTGCGGATCGCGTTCGATCTGGATCGCGATGGCTACGCGCGCTTCCTCGGCGGCGGCGACTGCGACGACGGCGATGCGAACATTCACCCGGGCGTGCCCGAGGAGCCGGGCGACGGGATCGACCAGAACTGCGTCGGCGGCGACGCCGATCCGCATCCGCCCGCGCACGACACGGCGTTCGCGCCGGTCCCCGCGAGCGTGCCGAAGGACTTCAACGTCATCCTGATCACGATCGATACGACGCGCGCCGATCACCTCGGCACGTATGGCTATCCGCGCCCGACCTCGCCGAACCTCGACAGGCTCGGCGCCGAGGGCACGGTGTTCGAGAACAGCTGGGCGCACGCGCCCTCGACCCGCTACTCGATGCCGGCGATCCTGACCGGCCGGCTGCCGCTCGACGTCTACTACGACACCTCGATCGAGGGGTGGCCGGGCCTGCTCCCCCGGGCGACGACGATCGCCGAGACGCTCGACACCGTCGGGTTCACGAGCGGCGCGATCACGAACTACTGGTACTTCGATCGCGTGCGCCGCATGGACCAGGGGTTCGCCGAGTACGACAACTCGAACGCGATGCTTCACCAGGGCGTGGCGAACGCCGGCCCCGAGCAGACCAAGGGCAGCTCGTCGAAGGAGCAGACCGACAAGGCGATCAAGTTCGTCGACGGTCACGCCGCCGGGCGGTTCTTTCTGTGGGTCCACTACTACGATCCGCACTACGCGTACGAGGCCCACCCCGAGCTGCCGTCGTTCGGTGCCGACCGCATGGCGCTCTACGACGGCGAGCTCCGGTTCACCGACTTCCATATCGGCCGGCTGCTCGATGATCTGCGCGCGAAGGGCCTCTACGACAAGACCGTGATCGTGGTGACCGGCGATCACGGCGAGGGGTTCGGCGAGCACGACATCGATCTGCACGGCTATCACCTGTATGCGGCGCAGACCCGCGTGCCGCTGATCATCCGAGTGCCCGGCATCGCGCCGCGACGCTCGCAGGAGCCGGCGGGCCACGTCGACATCATGGCCACGCTCGCGAACCTCGCCGGCGCGCCGTCGACCGCCGACATGATGGGCCAGTCGCTGCTCGGCGCGATCGCCGGCAAGGACGAGGACCGTATGGTCCCGCAGCAGCTCTCGTACGAGGGCAAGCACGAGATGCGCGCCGGCGTGGGCAAGGACTGCCACGTCATCTACAACGTCAGCCCCGATACGAGCTGGGAGGTCTATCGCCTCGACGAGGATCCGGGCGAGACCCGCGATCTCGCCGATAGCGGCGACTGCGCGAGCACGCGCGATGCGTTCTCGCGCTGGTACGATCAGAGCGAGGTCCCGGCGGGGGCGACCGAGGCGCTGCTGGCCGCGCGGCCTCCGATCGCGGCCCCGCTCGACGCGGATCTGGGCGATAGCGTGCGTCTGCTCGAGGTCACGGGGCCGCCGAACGCGAAGCGTGGTGATGTCATCACGCTGACCTGGACGTTCGAGGCGAAGGGCAAGATCCGCGGCGACTGGCGGATGTTCGTGCACGTCGAGGGCCCCGGGAAGTTCTTCTTCAACGGCGACCACCGCCCCGTGCGCCCGTTCGAGTGGTGGAAGGCCGGCCAGTACATCCGCTACACCACCTCCGTGATCGTGCCCCGGAACGCGCCGACCGGACCGTTCACGGTGTGGGCGGGCATGTTCGATCCGAAGCGCCGCGCGCACGCGACCGCACCGAAGGCGACGATCAAGGAAGACGCCGTCGCCGCGGCCACGCTGGAGATCCTGCCGTGAGCGACGAGTTCGCGCTGCTGCCGGGCGCCTCGGTGGTGAGCCCGGCGCCGGTCGCGGAACCGTCGGTGTGGGGACCACGGATCGCGCGCGCGCTGCCGTGGCTGATCGTCGCGCTGCCGGCGCTCTACCAGCTCGGCCTGCTGTCGACCGCGGTCACCGGCCGGCTCACCTATCCGTACGACCTCGAGTGGATGGAGGGCGGCATGCTCCACCACGCGCAGCGGATCCACATGGGCCTCGGCATCTACGGCCCGCCCTCGATCGACTTCATCCCGTACCTCTACACACCGCTGTATCCCTCGATGCTCGCGCTGGTCAGCGGCGTGTTCGGGCTCACGTACACGCTTGGCCGCGTGTTCTCGCTGATCGCGATGCTCGGCATCGCCACGGTCTCGTTCGCATCGATCGGCTCGAGCCGCCACGGTCACCTCCACCGCGAGCCGGTGTGGGCGGGCGCGCTGATCGCGCTCGGCCTGTTCGCCGCGACGTATCCCTACGTCGAGGGCTGGTTCGATCTCGTCCGTGCCGACACGTTCTTTCTGTGGATGATCACCGCCGCGCTCGCGGGCCTGCCGCGGTGGGCGGCGACGGGCGAGGGCGCGCGGGGGCACGGGCGCGTCGCCGCCGGCGGTGCGCTGCTCGCGCTCGCGTTCTTCGCGAAGCAGACCGGCATCGTCTACGTCGCCCTCGGCGGTCTGATCGTCCTCGTGGTCAACTGGCGCCGCGTGCCGGCGTTCGTCGCCACCGCCGCGCTGATCGGCCTCGGCGGCACCTGGCTCCTCAACACGACCACGCACGGCTGGTTCTGGATCTACATACGCAAGATCCACGGCACGCACGACTTCAACATGGACCGGTTCTGGAAGTCGTTCGGCAACGTGCTCTGGCACTTCCCGGCGCTGTCCGTCGTCATCGGGGTCACGCTCGTCGGGATGCTCGTCACGCGCATCGCGAAGGGACCGCTGCCACGCGCGACACATCCGTTCCTTCTGTGGACGCCGGTGTTCGCGGTGTCGACGTTGATCGGCGCCGTCGGCTGGGGCACGGAGTTCGCGCACTTCAACGCGTACATGCCGGCGTTCCTCCACGGCGCGTTTGCCGCCGGCGCCGCCATTCCGGCGATCTACGCGTGCGCACGGCTGTGGTGGGGCGATCGTCCGCACATCGAGCTCGGTTCCACCGTGATCGCGCTCGCCGCCGCCGTGCCGCTCGCGCTCGCCTGCTGGACCGCGCGGTGGAACCCGCAGAAGTACATCCCGACCTCGCAGGACAAGGCCGCCGGTGATCGGCTGATCGCGCGCATCCGCAACATCGATGGCGACGTGTGGATGCCGTCGCACCCGTGGTACCTGCAGCTCGCCGGCAAGACGCCCCACGTACACCGCATGGGCATCAAGGATGTCACCGCGCGCCAGCCGCGCGAGGTGATCGGCCTCGACGACGCGCTGAAGAACCACGCGTTCTCGGCGCTGATCCTCGACGAGCGAGACGTCAACACCGAGGTCGCCGGCGTCAACCAGTACTACCGGCCCGCGATGAGGCTGCCCGCCGACGAGCGTCCGCGCGTGTACACCGGTGCGCCCGTGATCCCGGACTCGATCTGGGTGCCTGCGATCTCCACGCCCCCACCGGCGAACACGCAGATCCTGTTCGACTTCGAGACCCTCGCGTGGGAGCCGTGGACCACGACCGGCGCCGCGTGGGGCAAGCGCCCCGAGGCCGAGTCGCTCGCGGGTCAGCCCCTCGTGCTCGGTGCCGGTGGCCGGCGGTTCGCGACCAGCATGCACGATGGCGATGCCGCGACCGGGCGCCTGACCTCGCCCGCGTTTCCGCTCGCCGGAACGAAGCTGACCGTCACGCTCGCGGGCGGCACCGATGCAACGAAGCTGCGCGTCGAGCTGTGGTCGGTCGACGATCCGAAGATCCTCGCGACCGCGAGCGTGCCCGAGCCGGGCGGCGAGAGCCTGCATCGCGTGACGCTCGACATCGCTGCGTTCAACGGCGTCTCGGCGAAGCTCGTGTTCGTCGACGACAGCGAGACCGGCCACCTCGATGTCGACGATGTCTGGCTGTGGCGCGCGCGATGATCCGTGCGATCGTTATCTGATGCTTCGCACGCTCACGGTGATCGCGCTGTCCACCGCCACCGCCGTGGCCGACCAGCCGGCGCCGCAGCGCCGCGTCGATGGCCTCAAGGATCCGTTCGGTGACGAAGCAAGCTTGATGGCGCGCCGGGTGCCGCTGCCGCCCCCGGCACCGAAGCCCGCGCCGGAGATCGCGAAGCTCGGCAAGCAGTCGGCCGGAACGTGGACGTGCAAGGGCAACATGGCGCGCGGCAATGGCTCGTCGGCGCCGCTCGCCGCCACCATCGCGGTGAAGCTCGACCTGGATAACGCGTGGGTCGCCACCACGCTCGTCGAGAAGGGCGGTCCTCTGAAGTGGACCGAGTACCGCACGTTCGATCCCGTCGCGAAGCAGTGGACGAAGCTGCAGATGGCGAACACCTCGGGATACGCGGTCTCGACCTCGCTCGGCGAGCAGGCCGGAACGTGGACGTGGACCGGCACCGCCACGTCGCCGAACGGCACCCTTCAGCTCCGCGACCACGAGCAGGCCGAGGGCAAGGGCATCAAGCGCTGGGGCGAGGCGCAGCTCGGTGGCTTCTGGCAGAAGACCTACGAGGTGAGCTGCAAGCGCTAGCGCGGTCTCACGCAGGACCGCGTGACGGATCGGCGCGGACCGCCGTCCGGTACTGAGGTGAGAGGTTTCGTGGTCGTAGCCGCCCTCCTCGGCGCCTGCGCGGATGAGCCGCCGTTCGTCGAGGACCGCACCGTGGTCGCTCTCGCGCTCGACGGTGAGCGCGTGGTCTGGATGGAGGATGTTCGCGGCACGCTCGAGCTGCGCGCGAAGTCGAGGCTCGACGGCGAGGAGCAGCTCCTGCTCCGCCGCTACGGGCGCGGAGGTGGACTCTGCGCCGATGCGAGCGGGGTATGGGCGCTGATCGATCACACCATCGAGCACGCGGCCGCGGATGCGAGCAGTACGTCCACCACCGCGAGCGACCTCGTGATCAAGGGCCGTTTCGCCTGCGATGGCTCCGCGTTGTTCTTCGTCGACGAGGCCGGGATGTCGGTGGTGCGGCTCGGGCTCGACGGCGTGGTGACAACGGTCGTCGGCCCCGTCGTCGGGAAGATCGGCATGCTCGCGGTCGATCAGGATGCGACTTTCTGGACGTTCTACAGCGGTATGCAGGGCCACCTCATGCGCGCCAGCAAGACCGACGGGGTGCCCGTCGAGATCGGACCCGCGACGGGATCCCTCTCGGTTGCCGGCGATCGACTGGTGCTCGTGTCCTACGCGAGCATCCAGAGCGTGCGCGCGAGTGACGGTGGCGACCCTCGACAGCTTCTGGAGCTCGACGGCGGCCCGCTGGGGCCAAGGCTGAAGATGGTCGCCGTGGACCACGACACCGTCGTCGCCGTCGTCGAGGACTGCCCGACGGTCTCCACGACCACGAGCGTTCCGGCGGCCGGCGGCGAGCCCATCTCTCTGGCCTCGCACGCATGCAGCGACTTCAGCGAAGTATCGGGGCTGGCCGTAGACGACGAGGACGTGTTCGTCGCGCGGTCCGGCGAGACCGACGACTACTTTGCGACCGGAGGCGTATGGCGAATCGCGCGCTGATCGTCTCGCTCGCGATCCTTGCTCGCGTCGCCCGCGCGCAGCCGGAGCAGCCACTGCACGAGCTCGCGGACGTGTCGACGCAACGCGGCGTCGCCGCAACGCTGGGAGTCGTGTCGGCGACCCAGAGTCCAAACCTCAGCGGAGTCGTCGGAGACACGCAGGCCGACACGCGAACCTTCGAGCTCGATGCGATCTGGGCGGTCGGCTCGTGGTGCCGTGCGCTCGCCTCGCTCGGAGCTGCGTCGGGGAGTACGGAGATCGACTCGGGGGGCGCGCTCGGCAACGTGCGCCTCGGTGCGCTTCTCGGTACGTCGGGCTCGTGGGTGCGAGCGATGGCGACCCTGCCGACCGGAGCGGGGCAGGGGAACCTCGACGCTGCCGCGCGCACCGTCGCGTCGGTGGGCAGCGTCGAACAGACCGAGAGGTTCGCGCCCGGTGGACTGGGGGCCGCGCTCGACGGGATCCAGCGCTTCGACCTCGATCCGGGATTCGTCCAGCTCGAGCTCGGCGTGCATGCACTGCGCAGCGAGCCGACGCGGGACGGGATGGACGAGATCGATCGGGCGCTGTGGGTGCGCGCTGCGGCCGGTGCCGGCATCCGCACCGACGCTGGCATCACGCTGGCCGCCGATGTAGTCGGCACGGTGTCTCCGGACATCGTCGTCGCCGCGCACGCTGCCGTGGGAGGACAGCTGGGAATGCTGCATCTGGCATTTCAGGCCGGGATGCCGGTCCACGGGTTCGAGCGGGGCTATGGCTGGTCAATGCAGGTCGGTACGCGGTGGTGAGGTGGCTCGTGCTCCTCGTGGTCGGGACGGCAAGCGTCGCGCACGCCGACGACGCTGCACCAGCGCCGCTCGCGTTGCCCGACCTCGATGTGACGCAGATGGTCTCCGTCGGTGCGATGGTGGAGGCGAATGCCGCCGGCATTGCCGTCCTGGCCGACGTTCGCGGCGCCGCGCGCCTTGGGCCCCTGATCGCCAGCGTCCGGCTGCCCATGGCGGTCGGAGCGACGGGCGACGACGACTACGTCCAGATTCACGACAAGAGAGCGCTCGGTGGCGTCACGATCGCCGCGGATCTGGCCACGCAGGGGACAGTGCGCGTCGGTATCCGCGTCGGAGTCACCTTGCCCACCACCCAGGGCGACGAGGGTCTGTTGCACGGCCTCATGACGCGCGAGCTCTCGCGTGCGCCGGGCGAGGTGTTCAACTCGACCGAGGTCGCCGCGCGTCTGCAGCTGGTCGGACGCTGGGCCAGCAACGTCGCCGCTGTCGAGGCCACGGCAGGCGTCGTGCGAATGGTCGAGTACGTGGGGGATGGAGGGTTCTACCAGCCAGCAAGGGCGGTGTTCGCCGGCGCTGGCGCTGCGGTGCGAGTGACCAACGTCGACGTTCTGGCGGAGGTCTCGATCGTGGCCGGAATTCGCCCCATGGTCGGAACCATGGATCTTGGTGTGCGACTCCATCGTAGGGCGGACGTGACGGTGCGGGCTTTCGTGACGGCGATCGAAGACCAGCGCGTTGCCGGTGCCGGTCTCGTCGTCGCGTTCGGTCGCTAGCCCGCCACGGCGGCCTGTGGGATCGGCCGCGCCGGCGATGGAGCTGTTCATCCTGCTCGGCGTGCTGTGCGTGGTCGCCGTCAACGCGATCGCGCCGCGCATCAAGATCTCGGCGCCGCTGCTGCTCGTGGTGATCGGCGTCGTCGTCAGCGTGCAGCCGCTGGTGTCGCCGCCGGTGGTCGAGGTCGACGCGGAGCTCGTGCTCGCGGGTGTGCTGCCGCTGCTCCTGTTCGCGGCGGCACGGTCGATGCCGGCGACGAACTTCCGCAGAAACCTCAGCTCGATCACTGGGCTCTCGATCACGCTCGTCGTGATCTCCACGCTCGCGCTCGGCGCGATGTTCTCCGCCATGCTGCCGGGCCTCGGTCTCGCCGGCGGAATCGCGATGGGCGCGATCCTCAGCCCGACCGATGCGGTCGCCACGTCGATCGTCAAGAAGCTCGGCGTCGCGCCGCGCGTGGTCGCGCTGCTCGATGGCGAGGCGATGCTGAATGATGCCTCGGCGCTCGTGCTCCTGCGCGCCGCGATCGCCGCGATGGCCACCTCGGTCAGCATCAGCAGCGTGGCCGGGACGTTCGCGCTCTCGGTGCTCGTCGCCACGTCGATCGGGATCACGGTCGGCCACCTCACGCTGCGGATCCGCCGCCGGATCTCGGAGCCCACGGTCAACACGCTGCTCTCGTTCGCCGTGCCGTTCATCGCGTACCAGCCGATGCCAAGTACAACGCGTCGCGGCCGCTCGGGGCCCGCGATGGTGTGCTGCTCGTGTGGGCCGGCATGCGTGGCGCGATCACGCTCGCGGCCGCACAGACGCTGCCGCCGGAGATGCCGCACCGGTCGCTGCTCGTGCTCGTGGCGTTCCTCGTCGCCACCGGCTCGCTGCTCGTCCAGGGCGGCACGCTCGCGTGGGTGATCCGTCGCCTGAACTTCCCGCCGCCGGATCGTGAGGAGTTCCATCGCGAGCACGACGCGCGGGTCAAGGACGCCGAGGTCGCCGCGCTCGCCCTGCTCGGAGATCCAGAGCTCCGGCAGCCCGATGGCACGCCCTACGAGCCGGAGATGCTCGACCGTCTCCGCGAGCGCGTGGTCAGCTCCCCAGCGGAGGACACCAAGGTCACGGGGTTCCGCGCGATCGGCGAGCTGCTCGACCGGGTGTTCGATGCGCAGCGCAAGGCCGTGATGTCCGCGCGCGCCGATGGTGTGTACAGCGCGGAGGCGCTGGCCGACGCGCTTCGCCGCATCGATTCGCTACAGCTCGCGATGCAGATCGCGGCGTGGAGCCGCGAGAGCGAGCCCGGGTAGCGCAGGATTCCGCCCGCGAGGATTTACTCCGTCGCTTAGATCTCGGAAGGTGATCCGCGTCGTGGAGCGGGCGAATCAGGGGCGAGCGCAGGAGGCGTCGGTGACGCGTCCCGCGGCCGTGGAGGCGCCCGCGCCGGTCCCTGCCGAGAAGAGTGCGACGGCGTGGGCCGGCCTCCCGAGGGCTGTCGCGCCAGGCGCACCGCCGCCGCCACCCGCGGCCGGGGCATCGCTGCGCAACGTGCCGACCCATCGTCCGGATCAGCCGTCGCCCGAGGATCCGTTGCGGATCGCGGCGCGCGGGCTCGCGTCGCCGGGTCGTGGACTGTTGGCCGCACCGCGTCGGTTCTTCGAGGACCGATTCGGCACGCCACTGGGCCACGTTCGTGTTCACGACGATCATCCCGCTCTCGAAGCGGCGCGCGCGCTCGACGCGGATGCGTTTACCGTCGGGCATCACGTCGTCGGCGCACCGACGATGGAGCTGCTCGCGCACGAGCTCGCGCACGTCGTCCAGCATCGCGGCAGCATCGCGCTACCGCCGCTTCGACTCGGTACGCACGATGATCTCGCGGAGCGGGCGGCGGACCGCGCGGCGGCCGAGGTGCTTGCGGGCCGGTCGGCGAGCGGCCTGGCGCCGTTGCCGTCCGGCGGCATCGTCCGACGCCGCAGGCGAAAGGCCGCCAAGAAGGAGACACCACCGCCATCTGATCTCGTGCCGTTGATGTTCGACCCCGACTCGGCCGACAACCTCGCGAGTTACGGAGTCCAGCTGATTCATGACGTGCTGGAGAGGACCGACTTGAGTGGGCGGCGCTTCGTCATCATCGTCGTGATGAACGGTGTCCACCTGTACTCATCGGACGGCAAGCTGCTCGAGTCGTACCGACAGACGGGGTCGCCACCGACCGATGGAGTTCTCCTCGATTTCGACGGTCACACCGTCAAGCTCGGTACTCGGGGCGGCTCCCTGTCGAAGGACGACGTGGCGTGGGACGAGAAGGACAAGCCGCATGTCTGGAGTTGGTCGTCGGTCACCGAGGAGCAATACAAGCGCCTCGCCGGATCCCCGATCGTCAGTGTGTTCATCGTGCCGCGGTTTCAAGCCGCAAACGATTCGCCGAAAGCGAAGGACGACGTCGCCGCCGTCGTAGATCCGTCGGCGGTTCCCGGGACCGAGAACAAGCCGGGTTCGACGTCCAAGAAGAAGAAGCGGAAGGCGAAAGCGACGAGCACCGTCATGAAGGCGCCGGAGTCCGGCGACGAATACGAAGGCGAGGTCGGCGAAGAGGAGGCGAACTACCCGGCGTTCCCGGCACGGATCGCACAGTCCGCGACGCTGGTCCCGACGACCGGATCGAGCGAGCTCAACATGTACCTCGACTGGATGTACGGCGAGACGCAACTGATCGGCGCCGTCTGGAACGCGAGCACCACGGTCAAGTATCACTGGGAGCGGTACGACATCACCGCGCTCGTCAACGCCGGCGTTGCCCCCAAGGCCGACGACGACGACGTTCGACAGGCACCGAAGAGCTCGCAGGCCACGGTGACCGACCAGTACATCGAGCATGATGCGAAGCAGCGTGTCCGCGACCTGGAGGAGGATGTCAGCAACTCCGTCAGCACGATCGCGAGCGGCGGGACGAAAGGCAACACGACACGCGAGCGCGTCGGCGAGGTCACGACCGAGGTCTTCAATGTCGCGATGTCGCCGGTCTCGCTCACCGTCAGCTCGTTCGGCCATGCCATCGACTCGATCTGGCACAAGGCCACCAAGCCCGACGACGAGATCACGCTGGAGTGGAATACGCCGGGCTACTTCCTGGTGCGATGCATCGCATACCCGCAGGAGCATCGCGGACGCCGCTACGCACCGAGCGTCGCGGTCACCCTCGTCGAGGTCCGTGACACGAAGTACATGGCGGAGGACACGCTCGCCAAGGGCGATGCCGCCATCGACGAGCTCAAGCTGCGCAGGGCGCTGGCGACCGATCCCGCGGTGATCGCTCGCATCGACGAACAGATCGCGCAGCTCGAGACGACGACCCACGGCTCCGCTGTGGAGGCACTCGAGGTGGCCATCAAGCAGAAGCAGATGGAGGTGGATGCGGCGGTCGGTCGCCCGAAGGAGCGACGACAAGACGAGCTCGACAGCCTGAAGAAGCAACTCAAGTTCGCCAGGAGCAACGAGAGTGGGGTCGGTGGGCACGCGCTCCGTCCGGAGGCGTCCCTCGCGAGCGAGGTCACCGGCGCGACGTATCCGCTGCTGCTCCAGTTGATTCCGCTCTCCACCGGCGAGACGCAGAAGTGGGCGATCTACGACGTCACCACCAAGGGTGACAACCTCGGCCATGCGTACGTCGGCAAGGGTGCCGACACCGAGACGGCGATCAAGAATGCGTTCGCCGCGTTCTGCGGGAAGAACGAGTACGGGCGCGGCATCGTGATCATGAAGATCCCGAGCTCGGTCCCAGACGTCGGTGGTCAGCAGATCAGTCATCGCAACGTCAAGGTCGGCGACGCACTCGCGAAGGAGCGAATCAACGATCTCGTGGTGGTGCTCGTCGCATTGAGCATCTTCATTCCCGGCGTCGGCGAGGCCGCGATGCTGCTCACGGGCGCCATGGCCGCGAAGCACATCTACGACCGGTGGAAGGATGGCAATCTCGAGTTCGATGCCGCGCTGGTATCCGATCTGATCGCGATCCTCGGCGCGGTCGGCAGTGCCGCGAGCGAGGTCGCGAACCTGCGCATCATCCGCGCGAAGAACGGATACGCCGTCGCCGTGGAGACCGCCGACGCGGCCGCCATTGCGAAGTCACTCGAGGCTGTGGAGTCGGCTGTTGGAGCATCGAAGTGGATCAACGTCGGGAATCAGATCGTCGGATACGGCGGCCTGCTCTGGGGCGACATCCAGGTCATCCACGAGCTCGACAAGATCAACGAGGACGAGGCGGACGGACGACTCACTCACGCACAGGCGCGGAGCGCGCGCGCAAAGGCGCTTCTCGGGGCGGTCCAGAACCACCTGCTGATGTACGCGGGACCGCTCAAGGACGCCGTCGGTGCGAAGTCGGAACCGCTGGTCGCCGAAGATCCGACCATCGCCCGTCCATCGGTCGACGAGCCGACGAAGCCGACGGTGGACTCGACGAAGCCGGCGGTGGAAACCTCGAAGCCTACCGTCGAACCGGTGAGGCCCAGCGTCGAGCCGACGATGCCTGCGATCGAATCGCCGGGGCAGGCAACGGAGCCGCCATCGACGGCGGGAGGCGGGGGCGCCGTTCGGGGCAAGGACAACTACCCGCTTCGCGATCCGGCCCATCACAACCCGCTGAAGGTCGGCAGCCGCGAGGTGCAAGAGCAGCTCGTCGACGCTGTCAGCGAGCGAACGAACACGGGGGAGGCCAACCTCGAGCCGACGACAAAGCCGGGGCACTACAAGCTCGACGTCGCGGGCGTTGGCGGCAACGCGGCCTCCAGTGTCGCCGTCAAGATCGAGATGGTGAGTGGTTTCGATGCGGCGAGCACACCACATGGCGGAGAGGCGGGCCCCGCGCGCCTCGAGCTCGTCCGCAACGGCAGCAGTTGGGAAGCGACGATCAAGATCCACGAGATGGTCGGAAAGAAGGATGTGTCCCGGATCGCCGCGCACGAGTTCGACGAGATCATCGATATCGTCCAGCACGCCGATCCTGCGGCCACCGATGCCGCGGTGAACGACTTCGCCGCAGAGCAGATGCGGGCGGAGGTGTACCGGCCCGGCGCGCCCTCGGGCAAGAAGGCGACCGCGCACGATCGTGCCGCGGCCCGCGAACTGGCGCGGGCCATCAACGACCTCGTGACCCTCCGCGCGAACAAGGGCGACACGAAGGCCCTCGAGGAACGAGTCGCCAACATGAAGGCGAGCATGGGGCTCGCGCCCGAAGCCGGGGCGCCGGCGTCACTGTCGGATGCCACCGGCATACGTGGACGCGTCGCGGCGCTCGATGCGATGGGGATCATCACCGCCGAAACGATGCGCGCGATCGGCACTGATGCCGAGGTCGCGCGCGCGGCGCAAAGTGCCGCATCCGCACCGGCGAAGCGGACGATGTCATCCGCGGACGTCCTTCACCTGCAGGAACCCGAGCTCCAGAACACGTACAGCAAGGGCTCCTTCGAGAAGACGGGAATCAGCGGTGGGCACGTCGATAGCGAGCTGCAGGCCGCGGTCAACGACCACAACAAGGTCCCCGGCAACTCTCAGCTCACGCTGAAGCTCGTGAAGACGAAGGTTGGGCCCGATGGTCACACCTATCGGGCGTACGAGCAGGAGGCCGTCACGACTGGAGGAGTGGCGAAGGCAATGGATGGGGCGGACCCGCTCTACAAGACCACCGTCGATGATCCCCACGCACTATTGGATTCAGGCCTGTCAGCATTCGATGAGTGGGCGGGCAAGACGGGCGCGAGCAAGGGGCCGCCACCGGGATTCGGCCCCGCCAGTGCCGGAGCCCCGCCGAAGCTCAACGGGGAATGGACCGGTGTCGCCGCGAATGGAGTCGTGTACGGTGGCTTTGCGACGTGGGAACCGACAACCGGGACGTGGACGATCAAGACCGCCTATCCAAAGGCGTCGTGGATTCTGTAATGATCGAAATCGCCGGTCTGAGGTTTCGGCTCTGGCCGACGCCGGATGGTTGGATCCCGCTGACCGACAAAGGGGCGATCGAGCCGTTGACGGTGCTGCTCGACGCCGTCATCCACAGCGACCTTCCGGATCTCATCGATGCGGTAGAGAACGGCCGCGACATCGAGTATCAGACGGTCTACGCATGGCCTTCCGCGCCGGGCGACGACCTCCGGATGGCGGTGGAGACCTGGCGTGAGCTGACGGGATCCGAGCTCGGGGACGAGCTGTACGGTGTGCAGACCCGGTGGGGCAGTCCCCTGTACGTCCCGCGCGCAGTGTTGCTCGAGGTGGCCCGGACCTTCGTCGCGCTACGCGCCGGGACGATCACGCCATCTGATCTCGCACCGCGCGTTCCGGAGAGTACCGAGCCACCAGGCCCGTGGCTGTTTTGTCGTGTACCGGTTCGCGAGGAGCCGCACCCCGACGAGGAGTCGATGATGCGCAGCGTCGAATCGGATGCGGTGGAGGACGACCGCGTCGCGTCGCTCGGCGGTGCAGCGGGCGCGGCGAAGCGGCGGTTCCTGCTGATCCAT
>JBBRED010000048.1:0-32186 GCA_038203335.1 Haliangiales bacterium
TGTGGGCCGAGGCCGGATGCCTGTGGGCCGGCAAGATCACGAAGGCGTCAGCCGGCAACGATGATCCGATCACCGGCGTGAAGATGCTGCACGACTTCGCGCCGATGACGTTCGAGGCCCTCGTCGCGCCGTACACACCGAAGAAGCCGCGCGAGACCGTCGCGAAGAGGCGCCGCTAGACGCGAGCACTCGGGAGCTCATCGCGGGGACGCCGGCGCGTCGATCTTCTTCCGGCACGCGCGCATCTGCTCGTCGAGCGTCCGGCCCCTCGCCTCCTGCGCGTCGGTCGGCTTGTCCTTCGTGTCGCGGCCGATCCTGTCCTGGATCGTCAGCTTGTACGCGCGGGCGTCCTCTTGCACCTTGCCGGCGCAGGCCTTGTCCGTGCACGCGCACATGCGCGTTGCGAGCGCCTCGAGGTCGCCGAGCACCGCGTCGTACGCATCCTTCGACGCGCAACTCGTGAGCACGAGGCTCGCTACCAGAAGCGCGGTGCGCATTCGGAAAGCCTAGCTCACGGCCGCGCGAACGGCGGCGCGGAGGTCGGCGCCGGCTGACCGTACCGGTCCCGGGCCCACACCAGGAACTGCTCGCCGGGCAGCTCGAGCGCCTGCTTGCAGACCTCGGTGACGTGCGTGGGGAAGTCCTTGGCGATCACCCAGTCGAGGAAGCTGCGATCCGGCCCGGCCGCGATCTCGTGCACCGGCGCGTTCGAGTACTTGCCGAACCCGACGACGATGACCTCGCCCTCCCAGCGCAGGTGGCGCGACGGACCGACCCAGCTCGCGCGCTGGGACGCGAGCGGATCGCTCTTCAGCGCGATCTGATCCCAGTCCTGCCCCTCGAGCTCGAAGTGCTTGAGCATGCCGGCGAGCACCCGCCCGGTGGCGGCCACGTCCGCGCTCGCGGTGTGGGCGGCGGCGAACTCGGCGCCGACGAACCGCTGGTGCGCGTGCATCAGGCTGCGCGGCTCGCACTGCTGCCACAGCCGGAACGCATCGACGATCTTCTTCGAAGCAAAGTCGAGGAGCGGCATGCCGATGCGCGCGTACTCGGCCTGCAACATGTCGATGTCGAACACGAGGTTGTAGCCGACGATGATGTCCGCATCGGCGAACACCGCGGCGACCTCGTTCGCGATGTCCTCGAACGCGGGGCAGCCGGCGAGGTCCTCGATCGCGATCCCGTGCACGGCCTGCGCGCCGGGGTGGATCGGCGCGAGCGGCTTGATCCGCCAGACCTGGCTCGGCGCATCCTCGGAGAGGCCGCGCTGCACGCACAGCTCGATGACCTGATCCTTCGTGCGGTCGGTGCCGGTGGTCTCGCAGTCGAACACCACGATCCGCGGGCCGTTCGGGCTCGCGCTCGGCACGCTCGCGACGGTCGCCGGAACCTCCGCGGGACGTTCCGCGGGCTCGGGGCGCCAGTCAAACAGCGAGAGCGTGCCTTCCACATCGACGAGCTTAGTGGCCCCGTCTGACAGCCACGCGCCGCCGGTAGGGGCGCAGATCGCCAAGCGATCGAATACCTTAGCGTTCCGGGGGATCGGCTCTGGTAGGCTGCGCCCCGTGCGTCGCCTCGCTCTCGTGCTCCCGCTCGTCATCGGCTGCAAGGTCAAGGATCCGCCCCCGATCGCGTCCCAGTGGTACGACGGGTTCGAGCGCACCGAGCTGGGCGACACCTACCGGGCCACCGGCGACGGCTACGGGATCTCCGCCGGCCAGGTCACGGCGCACGGCGCGCACAACCACCCGCTGTGGCTGCGCCGCCGGCTGCCCCGAAACGCCCGGATCGAGTTCGATGCGTGGTCGACCGAGGTGCGCGGCGACATCAAGGTCGAGATCTACGGCGATGGCCAGTCGTACGATCCGGATGGCGGGCGCTACACCGCGACCGGGTACGAGGTGATCTTCGGAGGTTGGTACAACACCAAGTCGATCATCGCGCGCATGGACGAGCACGGCACGGAGATGGCGCAGCGCGCGGACGTCAAAGTTATTCCCGGCAAGCACTACCACTGGCGCATCGAGCGGCAGGCCGCGACGATCCAGTGGTTCGTCGATGACATGACGAAGCCATTCCTCGAGTACGTCGATCCGCACCCGCTCGAAGGGGCAGGTCACGAGTACTTCGCGCTCAACAACTGGGAAACGGATACCTGGTTCGACAACCTAGTGATCACGCCGCTGTGAGCTACAATCGTCCTGGATTCTCGGGGCCTTCCGCGCGATGGAGCAGTTCGGAAAATACTCTCTGATCCGCAAGATCGGCACCGGCGGTATGGCCGAGGTGTTCCTCGCGCGGACCACGGTCGCGCAGGGTCTGAACAAGACCCTCGTCATCAAGAAGATCCATACCGCGTACGCGCGCAGCCGCCAGTTCGTCACGATGTTCGTGGACGAGGCGAAGATCGCGCTCGGCCTCAACCACCCGAACATCATCCAGGTGTTCGACTTCGGCGCCGTGGGCGACACGTACTTCCTCGCCATGGAATACGTCGAGGGGATGGACCTCCTGCGGCTGCTCCAGGAGGCGGCGAAGGCGCGCCAGCGACTGCCCTACGGACTCTCCACGTACATCGTGCAGCAGCTCGCGAAGGGCCTCGACTACGCACATCGCAAGACCGACGAGTTCGGTCAACCGCTCGGCATCGTCCACCGCGATATCTCCCCGCAGAACATCCTGCTGTCGTGGGACGGCGGTGTGAAGATCGTCGACTTCGGCATCGCCCGCGCGCGCGACGTCCACGAGGAGCAGGGCGTCATCAAGGGCAAGTTCGCGTACATGTCCCCGGAGCAGGGTCGCGGCGAGCCGGTCGATTGCCGCAGCGACGTGTTCGCCGCCGGCATCGTGCTGTTCGAGCTGGTGTGCGCGCGCCCGCTGTTCCACGGCAAGGGCAAGGAGGCGCTCGAGATGGTCAAGTCGGGCGCCATCCCGCGGCCGCGCGACTTCGCGCCCGAGCTGCCCGAGTCGCTCGAGAAGATCATCTTGAAGGCGCTCGCGTTCCACCGCGCCGACCGGTTTCAGACGGCTCGCGATCTGCAGCACGAGCTTGGCCGGTTCTCGCTCGAGTGGGGCCAGAAGGCCGGCTTCCTCGTCGACAACAACAACCTCGCGCAGACGCTCGCGCAGCTCATGCCCCAGGAGCAGCGCGCGGTCGCGCCGCGCCCCGCGTTCGAGGGCGATCCGGGCCGAGATCCGGCGGGCGCCGAGGACTCGAACGAGGGCGACGCGCAGGATCCCGCCGACGACGAGGTCAGCGAGCCCGCGATCATCGCGAAGGTCGCCAACATCGCACCGTCGGCGCCGGTGACCGCGGCGAGCATCGCGCCGAGGCCGCCCCGCGCTCCCACCGCCCCCGTCGCGCCGGCGGCCGATGCGCGGCCCGCGCGCGATCGCGAGCGCAAGCACGTCTACGTGCTGCAGGGCATCCTGCGCGGCATGGCGGCGCTCGAGCGCAAGCTCGGCGCGAGCGGCGCCGCTCGCCTGGTCAACGACTTCTACAAGGTCGCGCGCGACGTGGCGTTCAAGCACGACGCGCTGCTCGACGTGCCGCGCCTCCCGCTCGACGGCAAGGACGTCCCGATCCCGGAGATCACGGCGTTCACGCCTGCGCCCGGGATGAACACCGGCACCGGCGAGACGGCGATCCGCGTGGTCGTCGGCCTGCCCATCGCGAGCGAGGACGACGCAGGGCGCGCGATCAAGCTCGCGCTCGCGCTGGTCGACGCGCTCGATGGCATCGGCTCCGACGTCGAACCCGAGCTGCGGCTCGCGCTCGCGGTGCAGCGCGGCGTGGCGATGGTCAAGCGACCGTCGAAGAACACCAACCGGTCGATCCTTGGCCCGGCCCACGAGCACATCTTCGAGATCGAGGAAGGCACCGCCGCATTCGCCCACAAGCTCGCGCGGCAGGCGCGCGGCGCCGAGATCCTGGTCGGCGGCCGCGTGTTCCGCTCGGCGCGCAGCGACTGGAACTTCGAGGCGCTGCCCGCGATCGACCTGCCCGATGACTCGCCGGGCGGCACGGCCGCGAGCAAGAGCGCGGTGGACGAGGACACGGATCCGGGCGTCAAGCGCGCGCGTGTGTACCGCCTGCGCGGGCCGAAGGAGCGCGCTCAGCGGTTGCGCGAGCGCCGCGATGCGGGCCGCCTGCACGGCCGAGATCTCGAGCTGAAGGCGCTGCGCGATGCGTGGCGCGATGTGCTCGTCACCAAGCGCAAGCGGCAGATCGTGATCGTCGGCGACGCCGGCGTCGGCAAGCGCACGCTGGTGCGGCAGTTCCTCGAGGGCCTGACGCGCGAAGAGGCGGTGATCATCCGCACCACCGGTCGCGTCGGAACCGCGATGACCCCTTACGGCGTGATCGCGGATCTCGCGCGCGACGTGCTCGGCCTCGCCGAGGATGCCGAGCCGCACGAGGTCGAGCGCCGGTTGCTGCGCGCCATTCCGTTGATCTATCCCGACGCCCCGGCGTTCGCCGGAGCGCCTCCGTTCCGGCCCGACGCCGCCGCGTTCATGGGCGGCGGCCTGTCCGCCACCGGCGACGAGAGCTCGCGCGAGGCGCGGATGGCGCTGCAGATCTTCGGCATGCTGCTCGGTGCGCGCAGCGCGGCACCGGCGGCCGAGATGGACGCCGATACGCGGCGGCAGACGCTGATCCGCATGCTCAACCGCATCGAGCAGAAGCTCGAGGGCGACAAGCCGATCATCCTCGTCGGCGAGGACATCCACTGGACCGATCAGGACAGCCAGGAGCTGTTCGCGGCGCTGCTCAAGGTGGATACGCCGCGCCCGATCTTCGGCCTGATGACGAGCCGCCCGGATCCGCGCATCCTCAAGCTCGCGAAGGAGCTCGGCACCGAGCTGGTCGTCCTCGACGAGCTCCCCGATGCTGCGCGCAAGGAGCTGATCGCCGAGCGCTTCGTCCCCGGTCATGACATCGATGACCTCGTCGAGCAGATCGTGTCGCGCGCGGGCGGCAACGTGTTCTTCATCCAGGAGCTCCTCGACACGCTGATCGAGCGCCACATCGTGGTCCCCGATGGCGACGACGGCGAGCACCCGGGCCAGCTCCGCTGGGTCAAGCGCGACGCGCCGATCCACGTACCGTCGACGGTCGAGGATCTGATCCTCACGCGCGTGGACTCGCTGCCGCCGGGCGAGCGCGACGTGATCATCCACGCCGCCGTGCTCGGCCGCCACGTCTCCGCCGGTCAGCTCGCGCAGCTTCTCGGCCACGCCGTGCGCCTCGAGCTCGACGATCTGGTCCGCCGCGGCCTGCTGTCGCCGCACGAGGGCGAGTACCGGTTCAAGAACGACATGACGATGACCGTCGCGTACAGCCTGATCCCGCACGAGGTGCGCGTGCAGATGCACCGCTCCGTCGCCGCGCGAATCGCCGGCGCCGCGGGCTATCGCCAGGGCCAGGACGACGCGCTGATCGCGCGCCACCTCGAGCTCGCGGGTGATGACAGCGCCGCCGCCGAGCGCTACCTGCGCGCCGCCACGCACGCCGTGGATCTCGGCGGCAACGCGGATGCGTTCCGCCAGCTCACGCGCGCCCTCAAGCTGCTCGCGGTGATCGATCACGATCGCCGGTTCACCGCGCACCGCCTGCGCGAGGAGATCCTGCGCCGCCTCGCGAAGCGGCCGCAGCAGCTCCGCGAGCTCCACGCGCTCCGCAAGGAAGCCGATGGCACCGCCGATCCGGCCAAGCTCGCGATCGCCCACTGCGCGCTGGCGCAGTTCTACATCGACATCGGCAAGGCTCCCGCCGCGCTCCGCGCCGCCGCCCCTGCCCTGCAGTATGCCCGCGAGGCGAAGGATCCGCTGCTCGAGGCCGAGGCCCTGCGCCTGCGCTCCGCGATCTCACGCCTCGTGGGCAACGCCGAGGAGTCACTGCGGCTCGCCGACCAGGCGCTCGCGCTGTGCGATGCCGCCGCCGGCGCCGGTGGCACCGAGGCCGGTCGCCCATCGACGCCGATCCTGATCTCGCGCGCGACCATCCTCAACCAGCGGGGAACGACGCTGTGGAACATCGGGCGGCTCGAGCAATCGATCGAGAGCTACGCCGAGGCGCTCGTCATCTACCGCGCGGTGGGAATGTCGCGGCAAGAGGCGCGCGCGCTCAACAACATGGGCATCGTGTTCGCCGCGCTCGGCGAGTACGAGGAGGCGCTCGCGCACTACAAGAGCGCGCTCAAGATCGATCAGGCGCTCGGCGATCGCTCGAGCATCGCGCTCAAGCTCGGCAACATCGGCCAGTGCTACTCGGACCTCGGGGACTACGACAAGGCCGAGAGCTATCTCGGCAAGGCGCTCAAGGTCGCGCAGCAGACCGGTGACCTCTCGGCCGCCGCCGACGCCGCCGTGTCCTGGGGCCAGACCAAGATGCAGCGCAAGGACACCGCCGGCGCGCTCGTGCTGTTCGAGCGCGGCCTCTCGCTCGCCACCGAGAACCGCGAGCGCTACCAGGAAGTCCGCGCACTCCAGTACATCGCGCTCGCCCACCTCACCGCGGGCGATCCGCCCGAGGCTGCGCTCGAGATGGCGCGCTCCGCGACCGAGTGGGCACGCAAGATGCCGATGCTGGTCGGCATCATCTACGGCCTGACGTTCCAGGCGCTCGCACTGTCGCGCATGTCGCGCCACGACGAGGCGATCGCCGCCGTCGACGAGGCGGTGCACCTCCTCGAGGGCGCGCGCCCCGAGGGCGCCGAGCACGTGTATCGCTGGCGCGCCGAGGTGCTCGCCGCCGCGGGTCGCACCACGGAAGCGCGCGCCGCCGCGAATCGCGCCGCCGCCGAGGTCGAGGCGAAGGCCGCGAAGCTCCGCGATCCCGAGCTCCGCAAGCACTTCCTCGCGTCGCGCATGCGCGGCGTCTAGCGGCGCTTCGACATCGGCAGGGAAGCCCGCGCCTCGAATCGGAAGTGGCTGACCGCGCCAGGATGCCGCACCTCGCGCGGGGTGCAAACCGCGGCCGGATCTGCCACGGTCCCGCGGTGGCCGTCTCCGGCAGAAAGCTGCTGCTCGCGTGCCTCGGCGTGTTCACGCTGATCGCGCTCGCGATCAGCATCCCGATCTTCTGGATCCGCGGCGGCGAGCCCAAGCTCGACGACTACGGCGTGGTCCCGGCGTTCAACCTCGTCGACGAGCGCGGCCACGTGTTCACCGAGGAAGGGCTGCGTGGCCACCCCACGATCATCGACTTCGTGTTCACCCGCTGCGACACGATCTGCCCCGTGGTGTCCGCGCGGATGGCGAACCTCCAGGAGCACATCCTCGACCGCCGCGCCGACTCGATCAAGCTGCTCTCGATCACCGTCGACCCGGCGAACGACACGCCCGAGAAGCTCGCGGCCTACGCGGAGCGGTTCCGCGCCCGCCCGGAGAAGTGGCGGTTTCTGACCGGACCGGTCGACAAGATCCGCGCGCTCGTCGAGGGCCCGTTCATGAACTCGATGCTGAACGAGGGCCTGACGCCCTCGGGCGCGCCGGCGATCTCGCACAACGGCTACTTCGTGCTGGTCGACGCCGACCTTCACATCCGTGGCCTCTACGACTCGAACGACATCCAGCGGCTCGACGCGCTGAACCATCACGCGCGATTCCTCGCCCGGACCGGCGCCGGGCGCGGCTACAAGTTCGGCGAGTAGGGTTACACTCGCGGGCCTGACGCCGATCCTCAATATCGTCCAGGTGGTCCTGGGGATCGCGATCCTGTACTGGGGCGCCGAGTGGCTGATCCGCGGCTCCGCCCAGGTCGCGCGCGCGTTCGGCGTCAAGCCGCTGGTCGTCGGGCTCACCGTCGTCGCGTACGGCGCCTCGGCACCGGAGCTCGCGATCGCCACCAAGACCGCGCTGACGCATCACCAGCCGATCGCGCTCGGCACCGTGATCGGCTCGTGCGCCGCGAACATCTCGCTGATCCTCGGCCTCACCGCGCTGATCTCACCGCCGACCATCGACGGCCGGATCATCCGCCGCGAGGTCCCCATCCTGCTCGGCTCCGCGATCGCGGTGCCGCT
Organism: Haliangiales bacterium; assembly: GCA_038203335.1. Classification (GTDB taxonomy): domain Bacteria; phylum Myxococcota_A; class Polyangia; order Haliangiales; family Haliangiaceae; genus JABFXX01. Next base: position 8,028 of record JBBRED010000048.1, read on the forward strand.
CCTGCTCCGCAACGGCGTGCTCTCGAAGCTCGAGGGCGGCATCCTCATCGCCTGCGCGGTGCTGTTCACCATCGTCACGCTCACCGTCTCCGCGCAGCTCGATCCGGAGGACGAGCTCGAGATGGAGGCCCGCCGGAGCGAGGAGAGCGGCGCCTCGATGGGAGGCAAGGCAAGACCGCGCGCATCGCGGGCCGGTGCCGCGCTCATGACCATGCTCGGCCTCCTCCTCCTGGTGGCCGGCTCGGACCTGTTCGTGCGCGGCGGCCGCGGTCTCGCGGGCGAGGTCGGCATGTCGGAGCGGATGCTCGGCCTGACCGTGATCTCGCTCGGCTGCGCGCTCCCGGAGCTGATCGGCTCGATGGTCGCCGCCGCCCGCGGGCACTCGGCGATCGCGATCGGGTCGGTGATCGGCTCCAACCTCCTGAACGTCTTCCTCGTGCTCGGTATCACCGCGTATCTCCAGCCGATCCACGTCGGCGAACGCATGCACGTGGTCGAGCTGGTGGGCCTCGTGGCGATCACCCTCCTCGGGGTCCTGATGATGCGTGGATCCCGCAAGATCTCGCGGGTCGAGGGGGCCATCCTGGTGCTCGCATACGTCGCATTTATCGTGGCTTCCGCCCTGTTTTGACCCGATACGCCGGGACCGCATTCCGTGCGCATCGCCCGCCTCAGGAGCCGCGAGACGAAGACAGCGGGTCCATGTGGAGAAGGATGCGTGGCGGCGGCTACAACGGCCGGCATGAAGCGCACCTTCGCCCTCGTGTCGGCGCTGACCATGGGGATGGTCAGCTTCGCGAATGCCGAGAATCAGCCGAACATCGACGATGTTCCGCAGAACCCTCTGGCGACGCCGAACACGCGGCCGCAGCCGACGTACGTGTTCAGCGATCCGGGCCTTCCGACGATCCAGGGCGACGGCGTCACCGCCGCGGTCTCGAACGTCATCTACCTGAACAACTGCAAGCCGAACGGCTGCCAGGTGATCCCGGGTAACAACGACGCGACGACGAACCACTCCAGCATCCCGCACCAGACCTCGACGGTCGCCGCGTGGAGCTACTCCGACGCGGTGTGGACCCAGGTCGTCGATTGCGTGAAGGCGACGTACGCGCCGTTCGGCGTCAACATCGTCACCACGCGGCCGGCGAGCGGCAGCTACCACATGGCGATCGTCGCCGGCACGCCGCAGAACGTACAGATGCAGCAGGGCGTGGGCGGCGTGTCGCCGTTCACCTGCGATTACATCCCGAACGCCGTCTCGTTCTCGTTCGCCGGCGTCTACGGCCCCGACGTCAACGAGATCTGCTGGACGGTCGCGCAGGAGACCGCGCACTCGTGGGGCCTCGACCACAAGTTCGATAACCGCGATCCGATGACGTATCTCCAGTCGGGCCCGGCGCGGAAGACGTTCCAGAACGAGGCGGGCGCGTGCGGCGAGAACAGCGCGCGCGCGTGCCAGTGCGGCGGCAGCACGATGAACAGCTTCGCCGAGATCCTCGCGACGTTCGGCGGCTCCACCCCCACGCCGCCGACCGTCACGATCACCGCGCCGAAGGCCGGCGAGAACGTCGCGATGGGCTTCCCGATCCGCGCCGACATCATGGACGACATCGGTGCCTCGAAGGCCGAGCTCCGCATCGACGGTCAGCTGGTCTCGACGCTGACGCAGGCCCCGTGGGTGTGGAACGCGCCCGCGTCGGTCGGTCAGGGTAACCACACCATCAAGGTCACCGGCTTCGACGTCGGCAACACGCCGGCCGAAGCGTCGATCCAGATCGTGATCGGCGCGGCATGCAAGAAGCCGGGTGATTGCGCGAGCGACACCGACACCTGCGTCGACGGCCGCTGCGTCGCCGGCGAGGGCGTCACCGGTGGTCTCGGCTCGACCTGCACGAAGAACGAGGAGTGCAAGTCGGGCCAGTGCGGTAACGACGGTACCAACGGCTATTGCGTCGAGATGTGCGACCCCGCCAACGACGGCTGCCCGTCGGGTTTTGGCTGCCTCGTCGCGGGGACCACCGGCGTGTGCTGGCCGGGTGCGGATGGCGGTGGTGGCGGCGGCTGTAACTCGGGTAACGAGTCGGGTGGCGCGGCGCTCATGGTGTTCAGCCTGGGTGCGCTGTTGATCACGCGCCGTCGCCGATTCCGCTAGGTTCCGTGCGGCCTTACGGGATAGAACCGTGGGTCATGAAGCGAACGATGTTGTGGGCCGTGACCACCGCTTCCATCCTCGCGCTCGCATCGATCGCCAGCGCTGAGACCGAGACCATCCTGCCCTCGCAGGGTGACTCGATCGTGGAAGACACCTCCCCGACGCCCCTCGTCACGCGCCCGCGGGACGTGATGGTGTGGACCGACGTCGATCCGACGCAGGTCCAGCCCGCGGTCAACACGAACAAGATCTACCTCAACAACTGCAAGCCGAACGGCTGCGTCGTCCGCTCCGGTCAGACCAGCTCGATCGATGGCACCGGCTTCCAGGGCAGCTGGGGCATCAGCGGCCAGCGCACGCTGACGCCGTTCGCCGCGAGCGACACCGTGTGGCAGCAGACGGTGGACTGCTTGAAGGACGTGTTCTCGCCGTTCGCGGTCGAGATCACGACCGTAAACCCGAGCCCCGGGCCGCACTTCGAGATCATGATCGCCGGCGCGCCCGGTGATCTCGGCCTGAGCTCCGGCATCGGCGGCGTCTCGCCGTTCTCCTGCCAGCCGTACATCCCGAACTCGCTCGTGTTCGACTTCCAGAAGGTGTGGGGCAGCAACGTCGAGGAGATCTGCTCCACCGCCGCGCAGGAGATCGCCCACTCGTTCGCGCTCGACCACGTGATCGACCCGAGCGATCCGCTGACGTACTTCAACTTCAACGGCCGCCGCCGGTTCAAGGACGCGCAGGTCCAGTGCGGCAGCGATTGTCAGGGCGGCCAGTCGCCGTTCGGCGACACCTGCACCGGCACCACGCAGCAGGTCCACTCGTGCTCGTGCCCGAACGGCAGCACGATCCTCACGCCCACGCAGAACTCGGTCGCCACGATCAAGGCGCTGTTCGGCACCGGGACGCCGACGCCGCCGGTGGTCAAGATCACCGAGCCGAAGCTCGGCGCCGTGGTGCAGGCCGGCTTCCCGGTGCGCGCCGACATCACCGACGAGCAGGGCGTCGCCCGCGCCGAGATGTACGTCGACAATCTCCTGTTCCAGACCCTGACCGCCGGCCCGTTCGCGTTCAACGCACCGGGCTCGCTCGGCGACGGCACGCACACCGTGAAGGTCATCGGCTACGACATCTACGGCACGTCGGCGACCGCGAGCGTGCAGGTCGTGATCGGCAAGCCGTGCAGCGACGACGGCGACTGCCCGACCGACACCGACGTCTGCCTCGGCGGCCGCTGCGTGGCCGGCCCCGATGCCACGGGCGGCCTCGGGCTCGTGTGCAACTCCGGCCCCGACTGCCGCTCCGGCGAGTGCCTCGCGGATTCGACCGGCGAGAAGCACTGCGTCGAGAGCTGCGTGCTCGGCGAAGGCCAGTGCCCGTCCGGCTTCGGCTGCCTCGAGGCCGGTCCCGAGCGCGGCGTGTGCTGGCCCGGCTTTGATGATGGCACCGGTGGTGGGTGCTGCAGTGCCAACAGTGATCCAGCTGGACCGATGGTCCTGGGGGCGGCGGTGTGCGGGATGTTCGTCCTGCGTCGTCGTCGTCGGAGGAGGTGAACATGCGTGCGTCGATCCTGTCGCTCCTTCTCGGGGCCGTAACGCTCTCAGCGCCGGCGACGGCGGAGCCTGTGCGTCCCCAGCCGGTCCTCAAGTGGATCGAGGTCCAGAACCCGCCAACGGCGCTGCCGTCGTCGCGGATCATCTATGTCCACAAGTGCCCGACCATCGGCTGCACGATCCGCCCGGGCGTCGATGACTCGCGCGTCGATACGTCGAGCATCGCCGACTCGCAGGTGACCATCTCGCGGTTCAAGCAGACCGATGCCGTGTGGGCCGCGATGATGACGTGCGTGAAGAACACGTACGCGCCGTTCGACATCACCGTCACCGATGTCGATCCGGGCAACGTGCCGCACTACGAGAACATCGTCGGCGGCAGTAGCGGTGCGGAGCTGTCCGCGGACTTCTCCGGTGCCGGCGGTGTCTCGCCGTTCACCTGCGGCGAGATCCCGAACTCGATCTCGTTCACGTTCGATGTCTACGGCGGCGATAGCGCGCAGCTGTGCTGGACCGTCGCGCAGGAGACCGCGCACTCGTTCGGCCTCGAGCACGAGTACAACGCGGACGATCCGCTGACGTACATCAGCGCCGGCGCGCCGATGAAGCGGTTCCAGGCCACGGACTCGGCGTGCGGCACGTTCTCCGCGCTGCCCCAGTGCGCGTGCCCGCCGAACAAGACGACGCAGAACTCGTACAAGCGCATCGTCGAGATGTTCGGCCCCGGCGCCGCGACTCCCCCGACGATCTCGATCATCTCGCCGACCAGCGGCAAGAAGGTCACGCCGAAGTTCGTCGTCCGCGTCAACGCGACCGACGACGTCGCGGTGGATCACGTCGAGCTGTGGATCGACGGCGCGAACTCTGGCGTCAAGGCGATGACCGCGCCCTACCGGCTGACCGCGCCCGAGAGCGTCGAGCCCGGCGCGCACACCCTCGAGCTGCGCGCGATCGATGTTCAGGGCGTACCCGCGAGCGCGATGGTCGATGTCGACATGGGCCCGCCGTGCACCGCGGGGGGCGGCTGCTCCGGAGATGACGTCTGCGTGATGGGCGTGTGCGTGCCCGGTCCCGATGTCCCCGGTGGCGTCGGCGACTCCTGCACCGGGCCCGGCGAGTGCCTGTCGCAGCAGTGCGTGGGCACCAGCGCGAAGGACAAGCTGTGCGTCGAGACCTGTGATCTCGCCACCGCCGGCGCGTGCCCGTCGGACTTCTCGTGCCTCCCGAACGGCGCGACCGGCGTCTGCTACTACAACGGCTCCGGTGGGTGCTGCAGCGCGGGCACCGAGCCGACCGGCCCGATGCTCCTCGGCGCGAGCGTGTTCGGCCTGATGTTCCTGCGTCGCCGCCGCCGCTCGTGACCATGCGCGCGCGGACCTACGCGCACGGCATCGTCACGTCCGAGACCCTCGCCGGCAAGCTCGTGCCGCCCGGCGAGCTCGACCTCGAGGACCGCGAGCCTCCGCTGCGGCTCGCGGCGCCCGGTCGTCCCGCGAACCTCGCGATCGTCCCCGGGCGCACGGCGCGCGTGCCCCCGATCGCCGGCATGCCCGATCCGCAGCAGCGCGGCCGCATCCTCCACGCGCTCGCGAACCACGAGCTCCAGGCGATCGAGCTGTTCGCGTGGGCGCTGCTCGCGTTCCCGGATGCGCCGCTCGCGTTTCGCCGCGGCCTCGTGGCGATCCTCGCCGACGAGCAGCGCCACCTCGGCCTCTACGCGGAGCGGCTCGCCGCGCTCGGCCTCGCGTTCGGCGACCTCCCGGTCACCGGCCACTTCTGGAACAAGCTCGATCACCTCGGATCTCCGCTCGAGCTCGTGTGCACGATGAACCTGACGTTCGAGAACGCGAACCTCGACTTCGCCGGGGACTACGCGGCCGCCGCGCGCGCGTGCGGTGACCACGCGACCGCCGCTGCGCTCGCGCAGGTCCACGAGGACGAGATCGCACACGTGCACTTCGGCTGGGTGTGGCTGCACAAGCTCGCCGGCGATCGCGATCCATGGGAGGCATACTGCGCGAGCGTGAAGTTCCCGCTCGGACCCAAGCGCGCTCGGGGAGCGGTGCTCGATCGAGACGCCCGCCGCCGCGCCGGGTTCTCCGAGGCGTTCATCGACGCGCTCGATGCGGTGGCGCCGACCCGGCCGTCGGGAGAGTCGCGCTGATGTTCACGATCCACGCGAACCTCGATCTCGAGGCGACGTGGTCGCGCGGCCCGCTCCCCGCGGCGGTCGCCACGCGGGTCAGCTACTACGCCGCGCTCACCGCCGTGCTCGCGCCCGCCGACGCGCAGACCCGGATCTACGTGCCCGTCGCCGTCGACACCTCGCGGATCGATCTCCTGGCGATGGTCCTTCCCGGCAAGCCAACGCGCCCGCCGGACCTGGTGTGGGGGGACGTCACGCAGAAGGCCGCGAACGATCGCCGCCTCGCGATGAAGCTCGCCGCGGAGCACGGCATCGGCGTTCCCGGGGCGCACGCGATCAGCACCGTCGACGAGCTCGCGATGGAAGGACCGTGGGTCGCGAAGGGCCTGTGGACCAGCGCCGGGCGTGACCGCTGCCATGGCTCGGGCCCGCTCGCGTCGGATCAGCGCGTGCGCGTGACGAAGCTGCTCGAGCGCTTCGGCGCGCTCGTCGTCGAGCCGTGGCTACCGCGCAGCGTCGACGTGGGCGTGTGCGCGTGGATCGCGGAGGAAGGCGTGCGCGTCGAGCCGCCCCATGGCCTCGTCACCGATGCGCGCGGCACGTTCCTCGGCATCGACCTCGCCCCACCGGTCCTGATGCCGGACGAGAGCGAGCGCCTGGTCGCGTTCGTCGCCGCGGCCGGCGCCCGGCTCGCCGCGCTCGGCTATCGCGGACCGATCGCGGTCGACGCCTTCGTCGGCGGCACGGAGCGCGTGCTGTGCGTCTGCGAGATCAACGCGCGCTACTCGTTCGGCTGGGTCGCGCGCGGCATGCGCGAGCGCTTCGGCACCACGCGGCTCGGCTTCGGCGCTGCGCCCGCGGAGGCGCGCGTGCTGATCGCGCCGGCCGACGACGGCATCACGGCTTGGATCGCGTGATCTCGAGGCGCGCGACCGGGCCCACGCGCGGCAGCGAGTCACCCGCGCGATGCAGGCGACCGCCCTGGCCGTGGTAGCGAGGGAACGGATCCTTCGGATCGACCGCGGACACGATGACCTCGCCGCGCCGGGTCAGGAACAGCACCGGTTCGAGCCCCGCGGCGGAGGGCCGCTCGAACTTCACGCTGACGCCCGCGGGCGAGACCGCCTCGACCGTGCTGCCGTTCGGCGCCGCGTCGGGGATCAAGGTCGAGATCAGCCACATCGTTCGTTCGGCGTCCGCGAAGTCGGGCTTCGCGGCGGTGAGGGTCTTCGCGTTGATCGTGCCCTTGGCCTCGCCGTTGACGTTGATCGCGATCGCGAGGTCGGCCGGCGGCGGCATGTCCTTCGGCGGCGGCTTGTCGGCCCACTGCTTCGTCTCGGCCTCGTCGCTCGCGCGCGAGCACGCACCGGCAGTGCCGGCGACGAGCGCGAGAACGAGGGCCCAGCGGCGCATCCCGAAATTGTAGCATTCCCCCATGGATGAGGTTCTCGCCGCGTGCGTGGCCGGGCTCGAGCGGCCAGGCAAGGTCCTCGTCCTGACCGGCGCGGGAGTCTCCGCCGAGAGCGGGATCCCCACGTTTCGCGGCAAGGAAGGCTACTGGACCATCGGATCGCGCGAGTACCACCCGCAGGACCTGGCCACGCACCACGCGTTCTCCCGGATGCCCGGGGCGGTGTGGGCCTGGTACCTCTACCGCCTCGGCGTGTGCCGGCGGGCCGAGCCGAACGCCGCGCACGCTGCCGTGGTCGCGCTGGCGACCGGACTGCCGGATCGATTCGCGCTGATCACCCAGAACGTGGATGGGCTTCATCGCCGCGCCGGAACTCCGCCGCACCAGATGTTCACGATCCACGGCGACATCTCCCAGATGCGCTGCGCGAACGACTGCACGCTCGACCGCTACGCAATTCCCGATGGCGTGCCGATGGTCGAGAGAGGTGAAGCAGTCTCTGACGAATCACGAGCGCTGCTCGTGTGCCCGCGGTGCAAGGCGATGGCGCGCCCGCACGTGCTGTGGTTCGACGAGTCGTACGACGAGCCGCGGTTCCACCTCGACACCGTGCGCCGTCTCGCCGCTGGAGCCGCGGTGCTGATCGTCGCGGGAACCTCGGCGCAGACCAACCTGCCGTGGCAGGTGGTGACGCTCGCTTCGAATGCCGGGGCGACCATCGTGGACATCAATCCCGAGGACAACCCGTTTGGCGAATTCGCCAAGGGAGGCTGTCTGCGCGTACCAGCGGCGACGGTGTTACCTTCCCTCGTCACGGGCATTATCGCGGCGGCGCCGTAAAGATCTGTTAAGGTCCGCCGCGATGTTCGCCACGCGCGTGTACCACTATCGCGACCCCGCGGCGGTCATCCTCGGCCTCAAGGAGCTGCGCAAGCAGGGTCTGACGCCGCGAGGCCTGCTGTTCGTCGCGTGCGATCCGCGCGGCGAGACGTACATCGCGGTCCCCGAAGATCTCGATGCGGTGGTCAACGTGCGCGTCGGCGACAAGCTCTCGCTCGTGTCACCGCTCGAGGGCCGCTACTTCCATTTCGATGCGGTGCATCGCCTGCCCGGCGACTCCGTGCTGTGGAACGGCGATCGCCGCCTCGGCGATACCGGCAGCGCACCCGAAGTGGCGTGCGCGATCAGCGAGTGGCTGAAGGGCAGCTCCGCGAAGAACGTGTTCCTCGGCTGCACCCCGCACGTTCCCGGATCGTGGTGGACGATCGACCACCTCTCCGCGGTCACCGATCTCCACGCGCAGGGCTTCCTCGACTGCGTGGTCACCACGACCGGCATCCTCGCGCGCAAGATCGACAGCACGAAGCTCTACCACCTGGAGTTCCAGGCGCTCGCCCAGCACGGCACACCGACCGAGGGCTGGCAGGAGACGTTCTCGTCGGACCTCGGCAACATCTTGTTGCTCGAGCGCCGCGTCCTCAACTACCGCCTCGTGATCACCTGCGAGCAGGGCCTCGTCGAGATCGACGTCAGCCACCTGCCCGACCTGGTGATCGAGACCGCGCGCGTCCCGATGCGCTCGGGGTTCGGCGTGGTCGGCCGCATCGATGGCGGTGCGTTCGCGGTCACGTCGGGAACGGTCGAGCCGTGGGGCCTGACCAACATGAGCCCCGCGATGCTGGTCGGCTCACCGACCGAGAGCCTGCTCGAGCTGCCGCGCACGTTGCGCGCGATGCCGCTCGACGGCGACTAGATCTCACGGCGAGCTGTAGAGACCGGCGAGCGCGAGCAAGCCGAACGCGAGCAGCATGACGCCGGTCAGCGGCCACAGGCCGACCGCGACCGCGAGCGCTTCGCGTAGCTTCTCGTTGGTCCGCGTGCGCGGAGCGGGGGGCATCGCCGGTGGTGTCACCAGCTGGCCGCCCGCGCGGACCACGCGTGCCTGTGGAAGTGAGTCAAAGGTCAGCATGTCTCTCCAGTATGGGGTCTGTTGGAGACGTGGCTACTGGTCTCGTTATTCGGGCGCCGGGAACGTGTAACGTCCGTCACCAATGCCGCCCAGCATCGCCGCCCTGTCGTTGGGGTTCCGACATGCCTACCTCGACTACGAGCGGCTCACCGCGCAGCTCCGGGACTGGGTGGGAGCGTTTCCCGAGGTCTGTCGCCTGCAATCGCTGGCCACGACTCCGGAGGGGCGCGAGGTCTGGCTCCTGATCATCGGGCGCGATCCCGACCGGGTCCGGCCCGCGGCGTGGGTCGACGGCAACATCCACGCGGCCGAGCTCGCCGGATCGAGCGTGGCGCTCGGGATCGCCGAGGACATGCTCCGCCTGCACGTCGAGCCGAGCGACAGCGAGCTGGCGCCGGCGATCGTGGATCGACTGCGCGACGTGCTGCTCTACGTGGTGCCGCGGATCAGCCCCGATGGCGCGGAGGCGGTGCTGACGAGCGGACGTTCGGTGCGCTCGGTGCCGCGCGATCACCGCGTCGAGCGCGGCAAGCCGCGATGGATGATCGGCGACATCGATGGTGATGGCCTCGCGCTGTCGATGCGCGTCAAGGATCCGGGCGGCGAGCTCGTCGATGCGCCGGAGTTCCCCGGGCTGCTCGTCGAGCGGACGATCGAGGACGAGGGACCGTTCTACAAGCTCTATCCGGAAGGCGTGATCGAGCACTTCGACGGCAAGCGCATCCCGTCGCCGCACTTCCTCGGCGACAACCCGATCGATCTCAACCGCAACTTCCCGTGGTCGTGGGCGCCGTCGCACGAGCAGGTCGGCGCGGGCGCGTTCCCCGCGAGCGAGCCCGAGGCGCGCGGCATCGTGGAGTTCGCGACGGCGCATCCCGAGATCTTCGCGTGGCTCGATCTACACACGTTCGGCGGCGTGCTGATCCGTCCGCTCGGCCACGCGCCCGATTCGAAGATGGACGGCGAGGATCTCGCGGTGTTCCGTCAGGTCGAGGAGTGGATGGCCGACCTCACCGGCTATCCCACCGTCTCGGGATACGAGGAGTTCCTCTACGAGCCCGACAAGCCGCTGCGCGGTGACCTCACCGACTTCGCGTACAACCAGCGCGGCGCGATCGGCTACGTCGTCGAGCTGTGGGACCTGTTCAAGCGGCTCGGCATGGAGCGCCCGGCGAAGTTCGCGCAGTACTACGAGCGCGTCACGCGGCGAGACATCATCAAGCTCGCGTGGTGGGACCGCGAGGAGAACGGCGGTCGCTCGTTCCCTCCGTGGCGCGCCTTCGATCATCCACAGCTCGGCCGCGTGGAGATCGGCGGCATCGATCCGCGCGTCGGGATCTGGAACCCGCCGCTGCACGAGCTGCCCGTCATGTGCGTCTCGCAGGCGCAGGTGTTCCTCCGCGTCGTGGCGCTCGCCCCTCGGCTTCGCATCGGCCGCGTCGATCGACACGCCGTCGGCGGCGAGATGACGCGCGTCGATGTCGAGCTGGTGAACGATGGCTACCTCGGCACGTACGGCATGCCGTCGGCGAAGAAGCTCGACTTCAACGAGCCGGTGTACGCCACCGTGAAGGTCAGCGAGAGCTGCGCGCTTGTCGATTCCGGCGCCGCGCACCAGGCGCTCGGCCACCTCGACGGCTGGGGCCACGGCCTGCACACCGGGCAGAACCTGCCCGCGTATCCGGGCACGCGAGGCACCACCCACGCGGCGTGGGCGAGCTACCTCGTGCGCGGCAAGGGCACGCTCGAGCTGCGTGCCGGCTCGTGCCGCGTCGGCTTCGTGACCGCGACGATCACGATCTAGAAGATCGTACTCGTACTCGCGATTCAGCGGCGATGGTCGCGGATCTGCGAGCCACCACGAGGCGCCCAGCCACCGCGGCTGTACGAGCGCACGCCGCCGTTCGTGTTCCAACGTCCGCGCACGTAGGTCTGACCACCGCCGCGCTGGCGATCCCACCCGCCGTTGACCCAGACGTGCCCGTTCGCGCGGCGATCCCAGTAGCCGCCGGTGTAGACGTAGCCCGGGCGCTGTCCCTCCCAGCGGCCGTCGTACCAGCGGTTCCCGTTCCAGTAGCCCTGGATGTAGACCTGGCCGGGACGCTCGGTCTCGTAGTAGCCGGGCTGCCAGGCCCACGCGCCGTTCATCCAGTTGTAGCGACCGTTGACGTACACGTACCCGGGACGCTCGTCGTAGTAGACGTTCGCCTCGGCGTACTCGGGGACCGGCTGCGAATATGCGACGTAGGTTCCGCCCGTGGCGTAGCCCGTGGTGCCGTAGCCCGTCCCGTAACAACCCGCGCCAATACCGGCGGCGAGTACGACACTCAGCAGTTTGCTCATCCCGGGAGCATGGAACGCCCGCGCCCCGCAGACAAGTGATACGAAACACGGGTGGCCCGGTATGCGATCGGTGACGTTCAGGGCTGCATGGCCAGCCTCGAGCGGCTGCTCGCGCTGATCGCGTTCTCGCCGGGCCGTGACGAGCTGTGGATGGTCGGCGACCTCGTCAATCGCGGGCCGCGGTCCCTCGACGTACTGCGCTGGGCGGTGGGCATGGGCTCCACGGTGACGTGCGTGCTCGGCAACCACGACATCCATCTGCTGTCGCGCGCCGCCGGTGCGGTCGGTGCGAAGAAGCGCGACACGCTCGACGAGGTGCTCGCCGCACCCGATTGCGATCGCCTCATCGACTGGCTGCGCCAGCGCCCGCTGTTTCACCACGACGCGGCGTTCGCGCTCGTTCACGCGGGTCTGCACCCGAGGTGGACGATCGCCGAGGCGCGCACGCGTGCCGGCGAGCTCGAGAAGGAGCTGCGCGGTCCCGCGTGGCGCGCGTTCCTCGCATCGCTCGGCAAGGGCCGGCCGCCGCGCTGGAACGACAAGCTCGGCGGCAGCGATCGCTGGCGGGCCCTGCTCGCCTACTTCGTGCGTGTGCGCACCTGCCACGCCGACGGCAAGGTCGAGCCCGACTTCGACGGCCCGGCAGCGCAAGCGCCCGAGGGCTGCGTACCGTGGTTCCGGTTGCCAGGCGCGGCGTGGGCGACCCACACGGTGGTGTTCGGCCACTGGGCGGCGCTCGGACTCGATCTCGGCGCGCGGCACCTCGGCATCGACACCGGCTGTGTCTGGGGCCGATCGCTCACCGCGGTGCGCCTCGACGACCGCACGGTGTTTCAGATCAAGGCCGTCGAGCCGCCGCCGCCCGAACGGTAGCTACTTCTTCTCGGGCGGCTTGGTCGGAAGCCGCGGCGGCATCGGCCTGAGCGCCGGCGTCGTGACCGCGAGGCGCGGGTCCTGCTCGCCCTTCTTCGCCGTGAGCGGCAGCGGCTCGACGCTCATGTCGGGCTTGGAGAACTCGATGTCGCCGGTCTTGTGCTCGGTGGTCGACATCGCGTCCAGATCTTCGACGTCAGCGTCGAGCACCTTGCGCGCCTCGACGACGGCGCCGCCGAGCGCGGTGGCCGGGTTCATGCCAACGGCCTGCTTCATCACCTGGCCGAGCGCGTGTGCGAACTCGTCGGCGGTGGCGTAGCGGTTCGCCGGATCGGCCGCGAGCGCGGTGTCGATCACCGCGAGCAACGCGGCGGGCACGTCGGTGCGGCGATCGGAGATCGGAGGCACGACGCAGTTGCGGATCTTCTTGAAGATCTCGACGTCGGTCTTGCCATCGAACAGCCGCTCGCCGGTCAGGCTCTCCCAGAGGAGGTTTCCCACGCCGAACAGATCGGACTGCACGGTGTTCGGCTTGCCAAACGCGACCTCTGGCGCGAGGTACGACAGCTTGCCCTTCACGGTGCCGGGCGCGGTCAGGCTCGCGATGCGATCGCGTGCGCGTGCGAGGCCGAAGTCCGAGAGCTTGACCACGCCGTTGACGCCGACCATCACGTTGTGCGGCGAGACGTCGCGGTGGATGACGGGCGCCGGCTGGCCATCCGGGCCGACGCGCTCGTGGGCGGCACCGAGACCGCGCAGCGTGCCGATGCCGATGCCCGCGACCAGCGGCCACGGCACGAGCTGCCCGCGCTCGCGGTGCGCCTGGATGAAGGCGCCGAGGTCGATGCCCTCGACCCACTCCATGATCAGGTAGTAGCTGCCGGCCTCGGCCACGAAGTCGTGAACCTGGACGATGTTCGGGTGCGCGAGCTCGGAACCGACGCGCGCTTCCTCGACGAACATGTCGATGTAGTTCTTGAGAGCCCGGAACTCGGGCCGGATGTGCTTCACGGCGACCGCGCGCTGGAACCCGGCCGCGCCGCGGACGATCGCCTTGTAGACGGTGGCCATGCCACCCTCGCCGGCGATCTTCACCAGCTGGTACTTGCCGTCGATCGTCTGCCCGCTGAGATCGGCCACGGATCGATTCTACAACGTAACGAGATCGGCGTCAGTCTCCGGCGGCGGCCAGCTTCGCCCGCTCCGCCTCGAGCTCGGCCATCGCCTTCTCCCAGCGCGCATTCAGCTCGTCCAGCTTGTCGGCAGCGCCCTGGTAGTCGGAGAGCAGCTTGTTGCGACGTGCGGCGTCGTCGTACACGCTCGGGTCGGCGAGCTCGGCGGACCGCGCCTTCTGCTCCGCCTCGATCACGCCCACGCGCTCCTCGAGCTGCGCGACCAGCTTCTCCAGTGGTCCGAGCTTCGCTCCGCGCTTCTGCCGCTGCTCGGCCTCGCGCCGCTTGCGCGCCTTGTCATCCTCGCGCGACACGGGCGGTTTCGGGGTAGCGGCGGGGGTGCTGCCGGCGGATGCCCCCCGGGGATCACGTCGCTTCGTCGCATCGCCCTCCACTCCGACCGCCTGGCGACGCTCCGTCATCGAATACAGGTATTCGTCCAGGGTACCGGGGTAGGTCTCGACCTTCTGGTCCTCGACGTTCCAGATCCGGGTGGCGAGCGAGCGAACGAGCGACTTGTTGTGGCTGACGAAGACCAGCGTGCCGTCGTACGTGCCGAGCGACGCGGTCAAGGCCTCCGATGATTGGAGGTCCAAGTGGTTCGTCGGCTCGTCCATCAGCATCAGATTGCCGGGCTTCACCAGCAGTCGCGCGAGCGCGACGCGCGCCTTCTCTCCACCGGAGAGCACCTTGACCGGCTTGTCGATGTCATCGCCGGAGAACATGAACGCACCGAGGATCGAGCGAATGCGCGACGGCGGCGTCTCGGGCGATGCACGGAGCACGACCTCGTAGACGGTCGAGCCGAGATCGAGCGTGTCGGCGTGGTGCTGCGCGTAGTAGCCCACGTTGACGCCGCTGCCGATCTTGATCGCGCCCGAGTCGTACGGCAGCTCGCCGGCGAGCATGCGCAAGAGGGTGGTCTTGCCGGCGCCGTTGACGCCGATGATGCCGATCTTCTCGCCGCGGCGGACGGTGAGGTCGATGCCCGGGAACACCACGTGCTTGCCGTACGCCTTCTTGAGGTTCTCGACCCGGATGACGTCGGCGACCACGCGGTCCGTCGGCGGAAACGAGAACCGCATCACCTGGCGTTTCTCGTAGGTCTCGACCGACTCCATCTTCTCGAGGAACTTCACGCGCGACTGCACGGCCTTCGCCTTGTTCGCCTGCGCGCGGAACCGATTGATGAACTCGGTGAGTCGCTCGCGCTCCTTGGCGAGGTTCTTCGCCCGGCCGGCGAGGATGGTCTCCTCCTCCGCGCGCTGCTCGACGTACTTCTCGTAGTTGCCGGGGTAGCTGCGCAGGCCCTCGAGCTCGAGGCTCGCGACGCGCGTGATCTGCTCGTTGAGAAACTCGCGATCGTGGCTGATCAGAACGAAGCAGCCCTTCCACTTCTTGAGGAAGTCGGAGAACCAGGCCACCGAGGGCATGTCGAGGTGGTTCGTCGGTTCGTCGAGCAGCAGCACGTCGGGGCGCTGGAACAGCAGGCCGGCGAGCACGCCGCGCATCTTCCAGCCGCCGGAGAGCTCGCCGATGTCGCGGTTCGCGTCGCTCGGCGAGAACCCGAGGCCGGCGAGGATCGCCTGTGCTTCGTGCTCACCGAAGAACCGCTCGAAGTGATCGATCTGATCGTGCAGCTCGCCGATCTCCGCGGCGTGCTCGAGCAGCGTCTCCTCGGTGGTGGACGGGTCGCTGCTCGCGGCCTCGAGCGCGGCCTCGGTCTCCGCCAGACGCCGGTCGAGCTCCTTGCGACCAGGCACGCTCGACAAGATCATGTCGATCAAGGTGCGGCCACCGGTGATCGAGATGTCCTGCGGCAGCCAGCCGATGCGCACGCCCTTGCTGCGCGTGACCTGACCGTCGTCGACCTCCTGATCGCCCGCGATGATCTTCAGCAGCGTGGTCTTGCCGGATCCGTTCGGCCCGATCAGACCCACGCGATCGCCGTGCCCGAGCCGCAGCGAGACGGCGTCGAAGATCATGCGATCGGCGAAGAACAGCGTGACCTCGTCGAGGACGACCAGACTCATGACAGCGGGCGGTAGATAGCACGGCGAGCCGCCGGTAGACTCGTGCCGATGACCTATCGCGACGATCGCGATGCGGACCGGGCCCGGATCGAGTCACTCGAGGCCGAGCTGGCGGTCGCGAAGCGCACGATCGACCGGCTGGAGGGTCGGCGCGACGCGGCGCTGGTGGTCGCCAAGGGCGGGCTCACCAAGCGCCCCGCCCCGTGGTACGGCTCCCCGCTCAAGCTCGAGCTCGCGCACACGTTCACCGGCGAGTATCCACGTGACGACTTCGAGGCGATCATCGATCTGATCCGCAGCATCGCCCGCGAGCCCGGACGCGCCGAGATGCTGAAGTCGTCGATCACGTGGTCCGCGGGGACGAACCCGCGCGCGACCGGCCCGTTCATCGTGGTCACCGTGTCGGTGCGGGACGGGAAGACCGCGCTGCACGTCAGCGATTCCCTCGGACAGCTCGCGGGAGGCCTCTACGGTGGACTCGGAGGCGGGCTCGGCGGTGGAGCGATCATGCTGCCGGTCGTCGCGTTCCTCGGCGCACCGGCGCTGATCCCCGTGGCCGTCGTGGCCTGGCTCGGTGGCGTGTTCCTCGGTACCCGGGCGATCTTCAAGCGCGCGGCCGCCCGCCGCGCTGAGACCCTCGAGAACCTGTTCGTCGCGCTGGTCACCGAGATCAGCGCGCGGATCCCGACCTAGGGCTTCTTGCGACGATCACTGCGTGCGACCAGGACGCTCGCCAGATCGCCGCTCGCCTCGAGCTTGCGGATCTCGTCGCCGATCGACTTGAGCTGAGCGAGCCGCTCCGGGTCATCGCGATAACGATCGACGAGCTCGCCGTAGTACTCGCGCACGGCATCGCCATCGGGCGGGAACGCGATCAGCGCGCGGACCACGCCGATCCGCCAGCGCACGCCGAGCTCGCCCTCGACCTCGAGCGCGAGCCCATCTCCCTCGGCGCGCGCCGCGAGGATGGTGCGCGGATTGGCCTCGCCGTCCTCGACGAGCGCGCTCAACCTTCGCTCCGCATCCCGGGTCACCGAACCAGCGTACCACGCGAGATCCTAGCGTGCCGCGTCGGTGATCTCGCGCGGGAGGTGGCGCTCGGCGAGCCACAGATTCACGGCGTCCTCGGCCGCTTCGGTCACCGGCTCGCGCGAAAACGCGAACGCGCGGCCCTCGGCATCGAACGCGTCCAGCACGATCGTCGCCTGCGCTGGATCGTACGTGGCGGTCAGCTCGATCTCGCGCGGCAATGACGGGTGCGCGCGACCGCCCGCGCACGCCGCGCCCTCGAGCGCTGCGATCAACGCCGCCTCGTCCATCTTCACGATCCGCGCCGTGCGTGCCAGCGCGGACGCGGCGAGCTCGCCGGCGAACCGGAACGCGACGTACGGCTGCCACTCGGGCTCGGCGTTCCACCCGAACACGCCGGCGGTCGCGGCGCCGATCATGGTCGCGCGCGTGCCCCACGTGAACACGGTCCCGAGCTCCGAGATCGCGACGACCACGAGGTCCACGCCGAGGTCGCGCGCGATCGCGTTGATGAACGCCGACACGACCTCCGGCTCGATCCACTTCGTATCGTGCTGGTAGATCAGCTCGTAGCAGGTGCCGCGACAGAACGCGCGTACGCGATACGTATCCACGTCGCCCTTCAGGAGGTGCTCCTCGAAGTAGATGTCGGCGAGACCGGCGGCGTGCGACAGCTCCGCGAGGGCGTGGGCGAGCAGCGCCTGATCGCCCAGCTCTCGGCGCAGCCAGAGCGAGACCGCGCGGCCGTGCGCGATCAATAGCTCGGTCGAGGTCGCGAGGCGCGGCACATCCGCGGCCGGATCGCCGAGGAGACCGAGCCCGCGCAGGTAGTGCGCGAGCTGGCCGGGCTCGCGGTGCCGGCGGAGCAGCGCGAACGCGGCCGGGAGCGCTGCCTGCTCGTCGAGCACCGCGAGCGCGCGCGGCGCATCGATCGCGAGCAGCTCGTAGAACGCGTCGTAGACCAGCCCGCTCGCGAGCTGTTCGGCGAGATGGTCGGTGTACGCCCGACCGCGATCGGTGAGCGCGCGTTGCGCGGCGAACCCCGGCTGGTAGGGCGGTGCGCTCGCCACGGGCGAGAACACGGCCTCGAGCTGTTGCACGTGCCACGCTCGCTCGATCACCCCGGGCGAGGGCTGCGCGGGAAGCGCGGCCGGCACGCCCTCGATCAGCGTGAAGAGAAACGCGCCGCGGCCGATGATCGCCGTCGTCTTCGTCACGCTGCGCCCGCACGGAGTGTACGCTGGGCGGGCGTGGGATTCCGCCTCCTCTCGATCGCACTTGCGTTGTGTACGAGCGCCTCCGCGTTGGCCGACCACCTCGACCCCGCAGAGCTCGCGAAGAAGAACCAGGGCGGGTACTTCACCGGCCTGCCTCTGTTCGCGTACTCGACGGACATCGGCCTCGGACTGGGGGCGCGTGCGTACTACTACTGGAATGGTCACCGTGACGATCCTCGGTTCGCCCAGACCCCTTATCTCTATCGCGTCTTCCTCCAGGGCTTCGCGTCGACGCGAGGGATCCAGTTTCACTGGCTCGACTTCGACGCGCCGAAGATCTTCGACTCGCCGTTCCGGATCCGGAGCCAGCTGATCTTCCAGCGCAACCTCAACGCCAACTACTTCGGCCTCGGTAACCACGCGCTCGACCCGCTCCAGTTTCCAGGCTCCGGTACGTACGGCAAGTACGCCGACTACCTCCGTGATCAGCAGGCGATCGGCGTCGACGGCAAGACCTTCGCGAAGTACGACCAGTTCGACCTGCTCCGTCCGCTGTTCATCGCCAGCGTCGAGCGCTTGTTCGCAGGCGACAGGATCCGGATCCTGGGTGGACTCGGGTTCTCGTACGCGCGGATCAGGACGTACGACGGCAAGAGCGTCGACGCGCTGGACGACGAAGGACACGACACCACCGCGATCCAGGCATCGACGCGCCTCGCCGAGGACTGCGCGGCAGGCGATCTGGTCGGGTGCTCGGGCGGACGCGACAACTTCGTTCGATTCGGCGTGTCGTACGATACGCGTGACTACGAGCCGGACCCCAACAGCGGCGTGTTTGTCGATCTCGCGATCGACGCCGGAACCGTCGCCCTTGGCTCGGAATACGACTACGTCCGCGCGCTGATCGCGGCGCGCGGGTACTGGAGCCCGATTCCGTGCAGGGCCGATCTCGTGCTTGCGGGCCGCCTCGTCTTCGAGGCGCAGACCAAGGGCGCGCCGTTCTTCTCCATGAATACGCTGCCGTTCACCGAGGATCCGCGCTCGGGCCTGGGCGGCCATCGCACCCTCCGCGGCTTCCGGCAGGATCGGTTCGTGGGAAGCGTGATGGGGCTCGCGAACGCGGAGGTCCGGTGGACCTGGGGCCACCTGAAGATCAAGAGCCAGCGGTTCGCGTTCATCGTTGCTCCGTTCTTCGATATCGGCCGACCGTTCGACGGTCTCGGCGCGCTCACGCTCCGTGACTGGCAGCCCTCGTATGGAGGCGCGTTCCGGATCGCGTGGAACCTCGCGACGATCATCACCGTCGACTACGGGCGCAGCACCGAGGACTCGGGCCTGTACATCAACTTCAACCACATCTTCTGATGGTAGTGTTTCCGCCATGAGCGCACGCCTTCTGCGTCGTACCTTCGCGAGTCCGTTCGTCGTGACGCTCGCCGCGATCCCCGCGTGCGTGGTGCAGAGCGCACCTCCACCGCGCAGCGGTCCGCCGCCCAGTGGAATGAACCAGCCCGGCCCGCGCTCACCGGAGCCCGCGCAGCCGACACCGACCGAGACGGAGCCGACCGTGATGTCGAACCCGCCCCGCCCTGGCCCCGAGCAGGCGACTCCGGCGACGTCGGAGCGGCACTGGACCGTCACGCGCCAGGGCGACACGTGCCAGGCGTACACCGACGTGACGTGCCCGAAGAACGCGACGTGCAATCCGCCGCCGCCGTCGGCGTACGCGTGTAGCCCGGAGATCACGCCGACGCAGCCGATGAAGATCGTGCAGTGGGCGAACACCACCGGTTGCCACGTCGAGACGCCGGCCCCGCCGTGCCCGCCGAAGAAGATGTGCGAACCGCCGCGCCCGCGCGCGGTGACCTGCCCGCCGTGAGCTCGCACCGCGTTCGCGAGGAGTGGCGGGCGCGGATCGCGGCCGAGTACACGTCGGCGGCGGTGACGCAGCACCTGGTGCTGTGGCTGATCCAGGCCGGCGCACCTCCCGATCTGATCGAAGCGGGGCTCGCGATCGTGGGGGACGAGCTCGTGCACTCGCAGATGAGTCACGAGGTCTACGTCGCGGCGGGCGGCACCCAGCCTCCGGCGATCGACCGCGAACAGCTCCAGCTCACGCGCCGCTCGGAGCAACTCGAGCTCGATATCCTGCGCGTCGCCGTGCGCGTGTTCTGCCTCGGCGAGACCGTGGCGGTGCCGCTGTTCAGTCACCTGCGCGCGGACTGCACGCAGGAGGTCGCGCGCGATGCGCTCGATCGCATCCTGCGCGACGAGGTCCGCCACCGCGACTTCGGCTGGGACCTCCTCGACTGGCTGCTCGCGACGCCCCTCGGCGCGCAGGTCCCCGGTCTCGTCACCGCCGGGCTGCCGCAGATGTTCGACGAGCTCGAGCACACCTACGGGCGCGAGAACGCGGTCGTGGCGGCGGATACCGGCGAGATCACCGCCGAGGACCGCTCGTGGGGCCTCGCCGCGCCCCGCGATTACGCCCGGATCCTCGGCCGCACCGTCGAGAAGGACTACGCACCCCGGTTCGCGGCCCGCGACATCACGCTCCCGCCCCGCACCTAATCGCTGTCATTTAGATGTGACCACAGGCAGGATTGGCTGGACCAATCGGGGTCTGTTATGAAACCTGACATGCGAACGCTCATCGTCGCGTCATTCCTGCTCGTCGGCGCGTGCGCGGGTGACACGGCGGTCACCGGCGATCCCACCGCGCAGCAGACCTTCGCGTTCGGGCCGTACGACCTCCTTCCCGGTCAGGAGGTCAACAAGACCTGCGTGCAGATCAGCCTGCACAACGAGGACACGATGTTCGTGAACTCGGTGGAGCTGACCACCGGCCCCGGGTTCCACCACTCGAACTGGTTCTTCGTCCCCGAGACCACGTTCGCCGGCGATGACGGCTCGTGGAACTGCGACGATCGCAACTTCAACGAGCCCGCGGCGGCGGTGTTCGGCGGCGTCCTGTTCGCACAGTCCACGCAGTCGCCGCACGAGATCCAGGCGTTCCCCGAGGGCGTGGTCATCAAGGTGCCCGCGCATTCGAAGATCGTCTCGCAGATCCACCTCCTGAACCCGACCGACGCGCCGCTCACCATCCGCCCGACGATCGCGGTCAAGCCGATCCGCGAGGCCGACGTGACCACGCTGCTCGCCGGGATCTCGTTCGAGGACCAGGCGCTCGGCCTGCCACCGCACATGGCGTCGCGATTCTCCACCGAGTGCGAGATCGGCACGAAGCACCAGCAGCTGTTCGGCCGCGCGCCCGACTTCAAGATCTACTACGCACTCGCGCACTACCACTCGCTCGGCACCAAGCTCTCGGTCGAGGCGATCAAGCCCTCCGGCGAGACCGCGACGATCTACTCCACCGAGCACAACGTCGGTGACGTGCTCGGCGGGTTGATCGACCCGCAGTTCTCGATGGCCGGCTACACGAAGATCCGCATGTCGTGCGAGTTCAACAACCCGCGCGACCAGACCGTCGGCTGGGGCGTCGGCGACCAGGAGATGTGCGTGTTTCTCGCGTTCTCCGACTCTCCGTACAACTGGGGCGGCGGCGTGCTCGAGCAGGATCAGCCCGGCAATCCGATGCTCGACGGCACCATGATGACGTTCTCCAACAGCTGCTCGGTCTACGCCATCGACGCTTCGCGCTGAGCCTATCTGATATAGGCTCCGGCCTTCGCATGAAGATCCTCCTCACCGGCGCCGGTGGTCAGATCGGCCACGACCTGATCGGCGCGCTCGCCGCCGACCACGAAGTCATCTCCACGGATCTCGCTCCCCGCCCGCCGAGCCACGCGCACGCGAGCGGCGCCTCGTGGCTCGGCCTCGACGTCACCGACACCGCCGCCACCGAGCGGCTGTTCGAGAAGGTCAAGCCCGACCTCGTGTTCCACCTCGCCGCGATCCTCTCCGCACGCGGCGAGAAGGATCCGAAGCTCGCCTACGACGTCAACCAGACCGGCACCTGGAACGTGCTCGAGGCTTGCCGCAAGACGGCGGTGAAGCGCCTGATCTTCACGTCGAGCATCGCGGTGTTCGGCCCGCCGCCGAGTGGACCACTCCCCGATCCCACGCCCGACGACGTCGCGCTCCACCCGACCACGATGTACGGCGTCACCAAGGTCGCGGGTGAGCTGCTGTGCGCCTACTACACGAAGAAGTTCGACGTCGATTGCCGCGGCGTGCGGTTCCCCGGCCTGATCTCCGCGGCGATGCCCGGCGGCGGCTCGAGCGACTACGCTCTGTTCATGTACGTCGATGCCGTCCGCAAGGGAGGCTACGAGGCGTTCGCGCGCCCCGACACCCGCATCCCGCTCATGTACATGCCCGATGGCGTGCGCGCCCTCCTCGAGCTGGCGATGGCCGATCGCTCGAAGCTGACCCGCAGCATCTACAACATCGCCGCGTTCTCGCCGCGCGCCGACGAGATCGCGAAGTCGGTGCAGCGCGTGATCCCCGACGCCGCATTCAGCTACCGCCCGGATCCACGCCGCCAGGCCATCCTCGATTCGTGGCCGAAGGCCCTCGACGACTCCGCCGCACGTCGCGACTGGGGCTGGAAGCCGACCTACGATCTCGACGGCATGAGCGACGATCTGATCCCGCGCGTGCGCCGCATGCTCGAGCTCGGCGCGATCCTGTCATCCCACTAGATCGCCTTGGCGCTCGCGCACGCCGTGCTCACCGCGGCCACCACATCGAGCGCGAGACCGTGCACGCCGCAGTCGAGCAGCTGGCCCACGTCGATGCGCGCGCTCGTGCCGGCCCTGCCGCCGTCGAGCTCGTAGTCGAAGTGCCACGCCTTGTCGCCGGGCTCGTCCTTCGTGAACTTCACGAACCCCGGCTCCTTCTGCAGTGAGGCCTTCACCTCGGCCGCGGACTTCAGCGAGGACTCGTCGACCTTGAACAGATTCATCTTGAACGTACCGTTTGACAGGAACGCGCTCCTGCCCTGATCGATCGTGACGTTGCCCGGCACGTTCAGCTTCACGCCCAACGTCGGCACGTCGATCCACTCCAGCGCGGCGGTCGCGCCCGCGGCCGGTTGGAGCGGGGCCTTCGAGGGATCCTTGCACGCCTTGAGATCGTCGTAGGTCTTCGACGCGACGACGCACTCGATACGTGCCTGCGTGTACTCGGCGGACTTCTTCACACAGATCTCGGCCAACCTGCCCGGCTTCATGTCCTTCGTGCGCTCGACGTCGATCCGACGCATGGCGGCCTCGACGTCGTCGCACGTGTGGCTGGTTTCGCCGGCGTGCACGCCCTTCTTGCCGCAGGCGGCGCTGGTGAGGAGTCCTACGGACACGAGGATATGGCGAAGGGGGACGGGCATAGGTCGGTCCGGACGGTACGCTGGCTTCTTGATGCGCGCCCTGTGCTTGGCCGCCGCCCTCGCCGCCTGCTCGGACCCGAAGGGCCCCGAGCTCGACGCGAGCACCGCGTGCACCCCGATGATGCTCGGCGTGACCCCCGTGACCGTCAGCGTCCCCGCCGGCATGACCACGCAGCTCGCCGCGTCCATCACTTGCACCAGCGGCGCCACCCGCGACGCCACCGATCAGGTCAACTGGCAGGTGTTCAACACGTTCGTCGCGACGGTGTCCTCGAAGGGCGTGGTCACCGCGAAGACCGCCGGCACCACGATGATCGTCGCCGACGCCGCCGGCCTCATGGGCATGGCGACCGTGACCGTGACCCCGCCTTAGGCCGCCGGCTAGTTTGCGTTCGTGATCGCGAACGTGAGGTCGGTCGTAGCGTAGAGCTTCCGGCTCGCGCGCTCGGCGGTGCGCTGCTGCGAAGCCGCGTCTGCATCGACCGTGCGCACGAGCCGCGCGAGCTTGCCGACCTGGTAGTCCGCGGACGGCTGATAGTTCGCCAGCGGTGACGGCAGGTCCGGATTCTCGAGCGTACCGGCAAGCGCGGCATCGCCGTAGATCCGCACGTCCATCTGAACATCGACGTTTCCGAGCGGCTGCGGCCACTGGTACTCGCGGACCATCACCTGAGCGGTGCGAATACCGCCGTCATCAGAGGTGTAGGCCGACGGGCCCGACACGTAGTTCCCGTAGTCAGCCTGCTCGACCCAGGGGCCGAGCACGCCGTCGAGATCAACGGTGATGGTGGGCGCCGCCGTGACGGCCTGGATCGAGAACGACTGGCCGATGAACCCAGCGCGCGTGAACTGACCGCTCACCGCAACCTTGCCGACGAGCGGCAGCCTTGCCGTCAACGTGGTGTGGGTCG
>JBBRED010000049.1:0-32179 GCA_038203335.1 Haliangiales bacterium
ACTGCAGCGAGGACCGTCATGCCGATTCCCGCGATCTCGCACCACATGACGCCGGCTCCTCACACGATCCAGCGCACGGCGAGCCTGGCCGACGCGCACCGCATGATGCGCGAGCTCGCGGTCCGCCACCTGCCGGTGATGGCGGGTAGCCAGCTCGTGGGCGTCGTCACCCAGCGCGACCTCTACCTGCTGGAGACCATCGGGGAGCTCGATGTCGACAAGGTCGAGGTCGGGGAGGCGATGACCGAGTCGCCATTCATCGTCACCGGAGACACGGCGCTCGACGAGGTCCTCGAGATCATGACCGCGAAGAAGTACGGCTCGTGCATCGTGGTCGGCCGCGACGGTGTCGAAGGCATCTTCACCACCACCGATGCGTGCCGCATGCTCGCGGCGCTTCTCCAGCGCGCCGCGTGACACCTCACGTCATGCGGCCGGAACGACCATCACCGGGCAGGGTGCGTGGCGGACGATCTTCTCGGCGATCGAGCCAATCAATGCGTGCCTGATCCCGGTCCGGCCGTGCGTGCCCGTGATGATCAGCCCGATGTCGTGGTCGCCCTTCGCGAGACTCACCACCTCGTGCCAGGCCGCTCCGGTCAGGAACTCGGTCGTCACCTGCACCGCCCCGTAGCCCTCCGCCTCGGTCTTCCACGCCGCCAGCTCGCGCTGCGCGGTGGTGATGAGATCGGTGAGGAGCCCGGCCGGAAGCCCGATGGTCTCGCCGGCGAACACCACGGGCGGCGTCCACGCGTAGGCCACCACGAGCGCTGCCGACGACGACGCCGCCAGCCGTGAGGCCATGCGGAGCGCGTCCCGAGAACACGGCGAAAAATCGACGGCGACCAGGATCTTCTTCCACAGCATGCCGATCGGTAGTGCATCCGACGTTCCACGTTCCGGCCTCGCAGCGCGAACAACCGCCGCACGTTCTGCGGGTGACCAGCGAGCGTCCGCAGGAGCTGCGCGCCTTTCTCGGCACGACCTCGACGGTAGGAGGACCATCCCTTGCACGACATCGTGACGTGTACATCCCCGCCGCACTCCTCCCGTTCGACACCATCCGGCACAGCGTCGACTGGGGGCGCTGGGCCAGGCTCACCGCCGAGGCCCCTCCGTTCCTCAGCCCGGAGTTCTTCGCGCTCAACCGACCGCTCGCTCACCGTGGTGTGGCGCTCGTCGCCGAGGCCTGGACGCCTGCGGGGATCGTCGGTGCGCTGCCACTGATCCTGGATGCGGGGATCCTGCGCGGCCTGCGAAGCGATAGCACGCCGAGATACGATTTCTCAGGCTCGGTCGCCGGCCTCGAGGCGATCTGGAGCTGCCTCACCGCCGACGATCGCTGGGACGAGCTCTTCCTCGACAAGATACCCGCCGAGTCGTTGCTCGCGACCCGACTCCTGGAGTTCGCTCGCCGCGACGGTTATCCGTTCGTGGTCCACGCCGATTCGCGGCACCGGTTCCTTCCGCTCTCCGGGTTCGAGACGGCGATGAACCCGAAGTTTCGCGCGAACCTGCTCCGCTGCGAACGCAAGGCGGGCAGCGTGCTACTCGAGCGCATCGCGGTGCCCACGCGCGCAGACCTCGAGCAGGCGCTCGCCATCGAGGCTAGCGCCTGGAAGGGCGCGAACGGAACATCGATCGACGCCGACCCGCGCGTCACGCATCTCTACGAGGTGCTCGTACGCCTGCTCGGCCCGCGGGGACGGGCTGCGCTCTACTTCCTGCGCGCCGGAGGCAAGCGGATCGCCACGCTGTTCGCCGTCGAGGATCAGCATACGTTGTTCGCTCTCAAGATCGGCTTCGATCCGTCGGCGTCCCAGCTCAGCCCCGGGCACCTCATGATCCTCGAGGCCGCCCGTGACGCCGAAGGGCGCGGCCTTCGCGAGCTGAACTTCGTGGGCCACGACGACGAGTGGAAGCACAAGTGGACCGATCGCGTGCACGAACTCGTCGCGCTCCGGATTTACTCGCGCACCGCGCGGGGCCTCGTCCGCTACGGGCTCCGCGAGATCATCAAGCCGCTGCTTCCCGAGCCCCTGCGCTCGACGCCGCGCAGTCCTCTGCCGCGGTGCTGCCAGCGCGCCGACGTCGTCGGTGATCACACCCTCCGCGCACGCATCGCCGGCCGCATCGATCGCGGGCTGGGCATCAAGAGCCGGATCAAGAAGCTGTTCGCGCAGGCATCCGCAAGCCCGCTCCGGATCGGGGAAGCCTCGGCATTTCCCGTGGGCAGCTGGGTGCGGGTGCGCGATCGCGCCGAGATCGAAGCGACCCTCGACGATCGCCAGCGCACCCGCGGCCTCGTCTACGTTCCGGTGCAGTGGGAGGAGTGCGGCAAGCTGTACCAGGTCGAACGGCACGTGCGCCGCCTCCGCGACGATCGCGGGAAGTTCCGCGCCGTCTCGCGCACCGTTCTCCTCGACGGCTCCGACTGCAACGGTCACCGGGCCGAGCCCGGCGGGTGCGGCCGGCATTGTCCGCTGATGTACCGAGACGAATGGCTGGTCGCCGCGGAGGCACCGGCCGATGCGCGGCATCCCGCGCGTGGCGTTCGTCATGCGCGCGTCCGCAGCGTGCACGATATCGTCGCTGGCCTCGATGCGTTCGGGCGCCGCGACGGGCTCACCTTCATGCCGGAGATGGCAGCCCACGCCGGCAAGCGGGTCACGATCGCGAGCCGGCTCGGCGATGTGTTCGAGCTCGACCGCTGGATCGCCCCGGCCGCCCCGATCTACATCCTCGCCGGTCTGCACTGCACTGGCTCTTTGACCGGTACCAAGGGCCCATGCGACCGCGGGTGCGCGCTGATGTGGCACTCGGACTGGCTGATCATCGAACCGGAGGCCACCGACTAGGCGACGTGTACCCGCGCTTCACGCAAAACCGTCCGGAGGCTCCATGACCACGAAGGTCCGCCTGGAGGCCATGCTTCGGCGCATGTCTGGCTAGCTCCAGCTCCACGCCTGGATCTCGGGCAGATCCTCGAAGTGCGCGCGGATAAACGCCGTGTGGGTCTGCAACAGCTCGCGGCACTCTTCGACGAGGAGCCCGGCGTGTGCGGGAGGGCTCGCGAGGCGCCGCAGCGCTTCGATGACCAGGTGGAACCGGCTCATCCCGTTCAGCACGACCATATCGAATGGCGTCGTGGTCGTGCCCTCCTCGCGATATCCGCGCACGTGAAACCGCTCCGGCTGCGAGCGACCGTGCAGGAGCTGGTGCACCGCCCCTGGATAGCCATGGAACGCAAAGACGACGTGACGATCTCGCGTGAACAGGTCGTCGAAGCGCTCGGTGGTCATCCCGTGCGGATGATCCGCCGGCGACGCGAGGCTCATCAGATCGACGACGTTGACCACGCGCACCCGCAATGCCGGCGCTCGCTCGCGAAGCCATGCCACGGCGGCGAGGGTCTCCTGCGTCGGAATGTCGCCCGCGCAGGCGAACACGATCTCGGGCTCACCATCGCCGTCGCTGCTTGCCCACTCCCAGCGCGACGCGCCCCGTGCGCAGTGTTCCCGTGCCGCCGCGAGATCGAGCCATTGATGCTGCGGTTGCTTGTCGATGATGATGAGGTTGACGTAGTTGCGGCTGCGCAGGCAGTGATCCGCGACCGACAGCAGACAGTTCGCATCGGGTGGAAGGTAGACGCGCGCGACGGACCCCTTCTTCGACAGGATGGTGTCCATGAAGCCCGGGCCCTGATGGCTGAATCCATTGTGGTCGTTGCGCCAGCACGTGGACGTCAACAACACGTTGAGCGACGGCACCGGGGAGCGCCACGGTAGCTCCGCCTGCGCCTCGAGCCACTTCGCGTGCTGCGTCGTCATCGACGCGACGATCAGCGCGAACGCCTCGTACGTCGCGAACAGGCCGTGGCGCCCCGTGAGCACGTAGCCCTCGAGCCAACCCTCGCAGTTGTGCTCGCTCAACACCTCCATGACCCGGCCCTCGGGCGACACGTGATCATCGGTCACATCGACGGGCGCCGGAGCAACGAGACAGCGATCGCTGACCTCGAACACGGCGCCGAGTCGATTCGAGTTTGTCTCGTCGGGACAGAACAGCCGGAAGCTGGTCGGGTTTGCCG
Organism: Haliangiales bacterium; assembly: GCA_038203335.1. GTDB lineage: Bacteria > Myxococcota_A > Polyangia > Haliangiales > Haliangiaceae > JABFXX01. Next base: position 4,091 of record JBBRED010000049.1, read on the forward strand.
TGTAGATGTCGCGCAGCATCTGGCCAAGTTGCCGCGTCGATTCGTGGCGCTCGGCGCCGGGGCGCGAGACCGCGATCGCATAGGGCTCGAGTGCGGGAACCTCGAGAGGAACGCACCGTGTTCCGTTCGTGCGTGGATTCGCCGACATCCTCCGCGCGCCGGCGGGCGCGAGGGCCGCGAGCTCGGGAACGAGCCGTCCGTTGGTGTCGAACAGCTCCTCGGGACGATAGCTGCGCAGCCATGCCTCGAGCATCTGGAGGTGGGCGGGATTCGCGCGGACCTCGGAGAGCGGCACCTGATGCGCGCGGAACGTTCCTTCGATCCGCACGCCGTCCACCTCGTGCGGCCCCGTCCAGCCTTTGGGAGTGCGGAGGACGATCACGGGCCACCGCGGGCGCGAGGTCACACGGCCGGCAGCCCGAGCCACGTGCTGGATCTCGGCGATCGTGTCCAGACAGCGATCGAGCGTCTCGGCGAACGCGCGGTGCACCTCGGCCGGCACGTCGCCGGTGACGAACTGGGGCGCGTACCCGTGCCCCTCGAGCAGACGCGCGATGTCCTGGTCGCTCGACCGACCGAGCACCGTCGGTCCCGAGATCTTGTAGCCGTTGAGGTGGAGGATCGGCAGCACGGCTCCGTCGCGCACGGGATTGAGGAACGCGATGCTCTTCCACGATCCCTCGAGGGGCCCGGTCTCGGCCTCGCCATCACCCACGACTGCCACCACGAGGAGCTCCGGATCGTCGAACGCGGCGCCGAACGCATGCGCGAGCACGTAGCCGAGCTCGCCGCCTTCGTGGATCGAACCGGGAGTCTGTGGTCCGACGTGGCTCGGGATCCCTCCGGGCGTCGAGAACTGGCGGAACAGCGTGCGCATCCCCGAGATGTCCTGGCCGACGTCTGGATAGACCTCGCTGTAGGTTCCCTCGAGGTAGACGTTCGCCACGATGGCAGGCCCACCGTGACCCGGCCCCGCGAGGAAGATCGCGTCGAGCTCGCGCGTGCGGATCGCGTGGTTGAGATGGGCGTAGACAAGGCTCAGGCCCGGCGAGGTGCCCCAGTGACCGAGGAGCCGCGGCTTGATATCCTCGGGCCGCAGCGGCTCGCGGAGCAGCGGATTCTCGCGGAGGTAGATCTGCCCGACGGTCAGATAGTTTGCGGCGCGCCAGTACCCATCGAGAAGATCGAGCTCGGACCCGTTGATCATCTCGCAATGATGGCGGAAACCGTGTCGCCTCGACTGCCCCTGGGCGCGCAAGTCTTGCGCGTGAGGATTTTCTGACACACCCTGCGGCGATGGCGGACGCGGTCACCGTACTCGTTGTCGACGACAACGCGGAGAATCGTGCGCTCGCACAGGCCACGCTCGAGGACGATGGCTTCTCGGTCGTGCTCGCGAACGACGGTGCGGCCGGCATCGCGGCGTTCGAGACCACCCGCCCCGCATGCATCTTGCTCGACGTGCAGATGCCGGGGATCGACGGGGTCGCCGCGTGTGAGGCGATCCGCGCCATGCCCGGAGGCCAGGCGGTCGCGATCGTGTTCGTCACCGCGCAGCGCGATACCTCCACGTTCGACCGCGCGCTCGCCGCCGGCGGTGACGACTTCCTGAGCAAGCCGTTCCGGCCCGCGGAGCTCGTCGTCCGCGTCCAGACGGCGCTGCGCGTGCGCAGGCTCGCCGGCGAGCGGACCGAGCTCTACGCCGAGATCAAGCGCCAGCGCGACGACGTCCAGCGCCTCCAGCTCCAGAAGGATCAGCTGGCAAGCTTCCTCGTGCATGACCTCAAGAACCCCGTCAATTCGATCGAGCTCCAGGCCGAACGGCTGCTTCGCGATCCTGCGGCGACCGAGCGGACCCGGAGCGTGGGTACCGCGATCCGCGAGGAGAGCCGGGCACTCCTGCGCATGATCTTGAACCTGCTCGATCTGAGCCGCAGCGACGAGGGTCGGCTGGTACCGGCCCGCGAGAACATCGACCTCGCCGCGCACGTCGCGAGCGTGCTCGACGACCTGCGGATCTCTGCCGGCGCCCTCGGGATCGCTCTCGCCGCCGACATCGAAGCCAACCGTCCGCTGCGCGCCGATCCGAGCCTGCTGACACGGGTGCTGATGAACCTCGTCGAGAACGGCCTCCGGCACTCCCCGGAGGGCGGCGCCGTGCAGGTCCGCGCGCGTGTCGAAGGCGATGGCCTCGTGATCCGTGTCGCTGACAGCGGGCCGGGTGTGCCCGAGGAGCTGCGCCACCGCGTATTCGAGCGCTTCGAGTCCAGCGGCGGCACGCGCAACCGAGGCCTCGGCCTCGCGTTCTGCAAGGCCGCAGTGGAGGCCCACGGCGGGACGATCTGGATCGAAGATGCCGCTCCCGGCGCCATGTTCTGCGTGAGGTTTCCCCCATGACGCTTCCGTTTCGTGAGCTGGTCGACGCCGCTCCCGATGGCCTGATCGTGTGCGACCAGCACGGCACGATCCTGCTCGCCAACGCCGAGACCTGCCGGATGTTCGGATACGCGCGGGAGGAGCTGGTCGGCCAGAAGATCGAGCTCCTCGTCCCGGCCGGGGTACGACGGCGCCACCACCAGTACGTCGCCGGTTTTGTCTCCGCGCCGCGGTTGCGTCCGATGGGCTCCGGCTTCGACCTACACGGCAGCCGCAAGGACGGAACCGAGTTTCCCGTCGAGATCAGCCTGTCGCCCGTCCACGCGGATGGCGGTCTCATGGTCACCGCGGGCATCCGCGACATCACGGAACGCCGCGCCCTCGAGGGCGACAAGCGCCGCGTCACCGCGTATCTCACATCCGCCGTCGATGCCGTGCAGGATGCGTTCGCGCTGTTCGACGAGAACGACAAGGTCGTGATGGTGAACAGCGCCGGCCGGCACTTGCTCGGAAGTCACCTGGGCGCCGGCATCGTCGGCCAATCGTTCGTCACGGTCCTCGACAACGCCCTGACCGCTGGCGCGTTCGATTTCAGCGACGAAACGCGTGACTCGTTGTTGCAGCGATGGCTCGCCTACCATGCGGATCCATCAGGGACGCTCGACGTCCGGACGGGAACGGGCCGATATCTGCGCGTCACCGAGCGCAAGACGGCGGAGCACGGCACGGTCGCGATGATCGCCGACGTCACCGACGACATTCAACGCGAGGTGGAGCTGTCCTCGGCGCGAAAGACGGCCGAGTCGGCGAGCGCCGCAAAGAGCGAGTTCCTCTCGTCGATGAGTCACGAGTTGCGTACGCCGCTCAACTCGATCCTCGGGTTCGCGCAGCTTCTCGAGCGCGACCGCAAGAACCCGCTCGATCCGCGCCAGCTCGAGCGGCTCCAGTACGTCATGCGCGGCGGCGAGCATCTGCTGAAGTTGATCGACGACGTGCTCGACCTCGCGAAGATCGAGGCCGGGGGCGTCACCATCTCCCTCGAGGCCGTGAACCTCCCCGACGTCCTCACCGAGGTCGTCCACACCCTCGAGCCGATGGCATCACGCGCGCAGATCCGGATCGCCACGCAGGCGGTGTTGGGGATCCCGGAGATCACTGCGGACCGCACGCGCATCGCGCAGGTCCTGATGAACTTCGGCTCCAACGCGATCAAGTACGGCCGTCCCGGCGGAGAGCTGAACTTCCGCGTCGAACCGAAGTCGGGGGTGGTGCGGGTCACCGTGATCGACAACGGCATCGGCATTCCCGACACCAAGCGCCACAAGATCTTCGAACCGTTCCAGCGCGCCGGTCAGGAAGCCGGTCCGATCGAAGGTACCGGCATCGGGCTCACGATCAGCAAGCGGCTCGCCGAGATGATGCAGGGCGCGGTCGGGTTCTCGAGCACCGAGGGCGCTGGCAGCGAGTTCTGGATCGAGGTCCCCGTGCATCGTGCGGGCGCGACGCGACCCATCGAGCCGCTCGCGACGGTCCTCGGTCGGTCCTCCCTCACCAGCGGACCCGCGCGCCACACCGTGGTGTACGTCGAGGACAACCCGTCAAACATCGCGTTCATGCGCGATCTGATGGGGGACCTGCCGAGCGTCGAGCTCCTGACTGCGCCGACCGCGGAGATCGGACTCGAGGTGATCCGCGCACGACTACCGAAGCTCGTGATCATGGACATCAATCTGCCGGGAATGAGCGGCTTCGATGCGGTCGGCCACCTCCGCGCATGGCCCGAGACGCGGCACATCCCGGTGATCGGACTCTCCGCGGCGGCCCTCGCAAAGGACACGCTTCGCGCGAAGGACGCCGGCTTCGAGCGCTACCTCACCAAGCCGGTCAAGGTCGCCGAGCTGACCCGAGCGCTCGACGAGCTACTCGGCACCGACGACTAGCTACCAGGCCACGTAACGCGCGAAGTCGAGCGCGGTCACGATCCCGATCGGTTCGCGGTCCTTGCACACGATCACGCGCCGCACGTCGAGGCGCGCCACGTGGCCGGCGGCACGACTCAGCCGGGTGTCGGCCGGCAGGCAGACCAGCGCCGGATCGTGGAGCAGGTCGATCGGTGTCGAACGGGGCAAGTCGCGCGAGGCCAGCGCTTCCACCTGCGAGAACACGCCAAGCAGTTGCCCGTCGTCGACGACGACGAGCGCATTGACGCGCAGGCGATCGAGGAGCTCGACGGCGCTGGATAGCGGAGCGCGCGGCGCGAGGGTCACGATCGGCTGCGACATGATCGTCGACAGAGGGGCGGCGGCCCTCGCGTCGTAGACAGCGGCGGCGATATCGACCGCACCGATCACGCCGACCAGGGCGTCGCCATCGGTGACGAACACGCGGTGGATCGCATGCGTCGCCATCACGCGTGCAGCGTCTCGCACCGACGCGGACCGAGCGATCGACTGCGGGTGCTGCGTCATGACCTCGCGAGCTCTACGCCGAGGCAACGGCATCACCGGGCTGGTTCCGCGGCGTCCCGCCTGGAACGCGCCGAGCGCGATCAGATCCGTGCGGGTGACCACGCCGATCAGGCGCCCGCGGTCATCCACCACGGGGACGCCGGAGATCCGCCGTGCGTGCATGGTCGCCGCGATCTCGGCGATCGAGGTCTCCGGTCGCGCCGTCTCCAGCGCTCGCGCCATGTACGTCGTGACCGGTCGATCGAAGGGAGTGACGTGGGGGGCGAGGTCCAGCATGGGCTCACGCGCTCCTGGCGAGGACCGGCTCGGCGCGACGCCTGAGGAAGAGACGCTGGCGGATCACGTCGGTGCCGGGCATGAGACCCCCTCGTGCAGCGCGCGCGCCAGGACGGGAGGCCCGACGTCCATGGATTTCGCGCAGAACGCGCATCTGGCCCACCAGCCGCCGCACGGTCTGCGCACGCCGCAATTCGCGCAGCTTCTGCGCATTTCTTGGAGTCCGCGCAGATCCTGCGAGGTAGGCGCGTGGTTTGCGGGCTTCCGGCCGGCACGATCCTGGCTAATGATGCCCTCGCATGAGGTCAGGTCGGATTCTGGTGGTCGACGACGAGGTCAACGCCCGTACTGCGCTTGCGGAGCTCCTCCGCGATGAGGGGTTCGAGGTCGAGACCGCCGCGGATGCGTTCAAGGCCCTCGGCAAGTACGAAGCCTTCACGCCTCATGTAGTCGTCACCGACCTCAAGATGCCCGGCATGGACGGCATCGAGCTGGTCAAGAAGATCAAGGCCTTCGAAGATCCAGCGGCCCTGGTGGTGATGACTGCGTTCGGCGCGGTGTCCTCGGCCGTCGACGCGATGCGCGCGGGGGCGGCCGACTACCTGACAAAGCCGATCAACTTCGACGAGCTGCTGGTCGTCCTCGACAAGGTTCTCGCCGAGCAGGCGCTACGCCGCGAGACCCGCCAGCTCCGGGTTCGCGTTCGCGACCGCGTGGCGCCGAACAACATCGTCGGAATGAGCCCACCGATGCAGCGCGTGTTCGAGGTGGTGGATCAGGTCGCCCCCAGCCGCGCGAGCATCCTCATCACCGGCGAGAGCGGTACCGGCAAGGAGCTGGTCGCGAACGCGTTGCACCAGCGCTCGAATCGCTCGAGCGGACCGTTCATCAAGTTGCACTGCGCGGCGCTCGCCGAGTCCCTGCTCGAGAGCGAATTGTTCGGCCACGAGAAGGGCTCGTTCACCGGCGCGGCCGCGCGAAAGGATGGGCGGTTCCAGCTCGCCGACGGAGGAACCCTGTTCCTCGACGAGATCGGCGAGATCTCGGCTTCGATCCAGGTCAAGCTGCTGCGGTTCCTCCAGGAGCACGAGTTCGAGCGCGTCGGTGGCAACCAGACGATCCGCGTCGACGTTCGCGTGATCGCGGCGACGAACCGAAACCTGCCGGAGGAGGTCGCCAAGGGCCGGTTCCGCGAGGATCTGTTCTACCGTCTCAACGTCGTGTCCCTGGAGATGCCAACGCTGCGCGAACGCCGCTCCGACGTCGCGCCGCTCGCGAAGTTCTTCCTCGACCGTTACGTCAAGGAGAACGAGAAGACGATCGAGGGCTTCACGCCGGAGACCATGGACCTTCTCGTCGGCTACGACTGGCCCGGCAACGTGCGCGAGCTGGAGAACGCGATCGAGCGCGCCGTCGTGCTGACCTCCGGTACGGTCATCGAAGCGCGCGCCCTGCCCTCGAACATCCGCCCGCGTGCGATGCCCGGAGGGATGCCGATCGTCCCGGGCTCCACGCTCCACGATATCGAGAAGTTCACGATCCTCGAGACGCTCAAGTCAACGGGTGGATCTACGTCGCGCGCCGCCGAGATCCTCGGGATCAGCGTGCGAACCATCCAGTACCGCCTGCATCAATACAACGAAGCACCGCGCTCGGACGTCGACGTCGTGCAGAAGCCCATTCCCGAGGAGACCGGGAAGGCGTGACCACGTTTCTCGACGAGGTTTTCCGGTACGTCGGGATGACGCACGAGGATCTGGCGAGGCTCGCGGAGCTCCATCCCCTGCTCGCGCCGGGCTTCCCCCTGATCGCGGATCGGTTCTACGCGGCCGTGTACGCCGACCCGACGACCGCGAAGATCCTCTCGGGCCCCGAGCAAGTCGCACGCCTCCGCACCACGCTGATCGACTGGATGTCGACCGGGCTCCTCGGTCCGCATGACGAACGCTTCTACGACAAGCGCTCGCGGATCGGACGGCGCCACGTCCAGATCGGCCTCCCGCAGGAGTACATGTTCACCGCGATGACCGTGGTGCGCCTGGGATATCAGGACGCGATCCTCGCTGCAGTTCCCTCGCCGGCTCTCCACCTGGCGGCGGTCCACAAGCTGCTCGACATCGAGCTCGCCATCATGGTGCGTCACTACCAGCTCGATTCCGAGGCGAAGCTCGTCGCGCGCGAACGGAGCGCGCAGGCTGATCGGATCATGTCGATCCAGACGCTGACCGCCGGTCTCGCGCACGAGGTTCGCAACCCGCTGAACGCCGCGAAGCTCCAGCTCGAGCTCCTCGATCGTCGCCTGCGTCGCGAGCACGATGACCCCCGCCTCACCCAGCCGAGCGCCCTCGCCGGCCAGGAGATCGAGCGACTGACCCAGCTCCTCAATGACTTCCTCGCGTTCGCGCGCCCTCCCGAGCTCAACCTCGAGGAGCATGACCTCGCCGTCCTCGTTGGCCACATCTGCGAGGTCGAGCAGCCCGGAGCGACCGCGCGTGGCGCGACCCTCGAGCTCGTCGCCCCCGCCGCGCCCCTGACCGCCCGGTGCGACGCGGCGAAGCTGCACCAGGTCGTCGCGAACCTCGTGCGCAACGCCGTCGAGGCGGTGACCACCAACGGACGGATCGTCGTGACGCTCGAGGGTACCGACGACCACGTGATCGTCCGGGTGGCCGACGACGGACCCGGGATCCCACCTCAGGTGCAGGCGCGGATCTACGAGCCGTTCTTCTCGACCAAGGAGAGCGGGACCGGCCTCGGGATGTCGATCGTCCACACGCTCGTGACGCTGCACGGCGGCGCGATCGCGATCGACTCCGGGAGCCACGGGACCCGGTTCGACGTCACGATTCCTCGTCGCCGGTAGAGCGCGGCGGCGGCTCGTCGAACAGAATTCTTCTCGGGGGAGAGTCGACATCGTCGAGCTGTCCCGAGCGCACGCTCCACACGAAGGCAACCACCGCCACGCCTGCGATCAGGATCGCGAGCGGGAGCACGATGTAGAGGGCGATCATGGCCCCTCGCGGAACGCACGAGACCGCAGCGAGCTCGCGAGAACCGTGAGCGAGCTGAGCGGCATCACGACCGCGGCGATCAGCGGATGGATGACGCCGGAGACCGCGAGCGCGCCGGCCGTCAGGTTGTAGAGGAGCGAGAGCCGGAGGTTGCGGTGGATCGTGGCCAGCGTCGCGCGTGCCCCGTCGACCGTCGCGGCGATGTCGCCGATCGCCTGTGCCCGCAGGTACACGTCGGAGGTCTCGATCGCGATCTCGGCGGCACCGGAGACCGCGATCCCGGCGGTCGCCGCCGCCATCGCTGCGGCATCGTTGACGCCGTCGCCGACCATCACGGTCGGGCCATGCCGTTTCGCCGCCGCGACGCGGAACGCCTTGCCCTCCGGGGTCACGCCGCCGTGGCACCGGTCGCTCGGGATCCCGAGGCCGGTGCCGACCCGCCGCACCACGCGCTCGTCGTCGCCCGAGAGCAGCTCGACGCGCCAGCCGAGGAGGGCGAGACGATCGAGCGCCGCCCGCGCATCGCCACGCACCGGATCGCTGAGGCCTGCCACCGCCACGGCGCGCCCGTCGACGGCGATCACGATCGGCGTCTCCCCGCGTTCGGCGAGCTCGGCGATCCAGCCCTCGATGATCGGATGCGCAGCCGCGCGCGCGCGAACCCACGGTGGAGCTCCGACCAAGACGTGGCGGCCTTCCACGATGCCGGAGATCCCGTGCCCCAGCTCCTCCTCGACCTGGGTCGCGCAGCGCGTGGTCGCGGCGTAGGACCGGAGCGCACGTGCGATCGGGTGCGAGCTCCCGGCCTCCACGGCCGCGCCGAGCTGCGCCGCGTCCACATCACCGCGCCACGACACGACGGCGAGCTTGCCGGCCGTGAGGGTGCCGGTCTTGTCGACGAACATCGTGCCCGGCGTGGCGAGACGCTCGAGGGCATCGGCGCCCTTGATCAGCACGCCGCGCCGGGCCGCGCGTCCGAGCGCGACGGTGACGGCGAGCGGTGTCGCCAGCGCGAGCGCGCACGGACACGTCACGATCAGCAGCGCCATCGCGGTCTCCGCCCCGGCGGCGAACGACACCACCGCCGACCACGTGATGAACGTGATGACGGCCGCGATCGTCACGATCTTCACGAAGCTACCTGCGACGCGATCGACGAGGCGTTCGATCGGTGCCTTGCGAGCGGACAGCGCCTCGATGTTCGCGACGAGCTTCCCGACGCGGGTCGTCTCGCCAACCGCCGTGGCCTGGACGACGAGCGGCGCGGCGAGGTTCACCGTACCGGCAGCGACGGCGTCGCCGACCCTGACCTCGGTGGGTCTCGACTCGCCGGTCAGCAGTCCCACATCGAGCGCCGAGCTGCCGGCGACGACCATCCCGTCCACCGGAATGACATCACCGACGAGGACCTGGATCCGATCGCCCAGGACGATCGCCTCGATCGGCACCTCGATCGCCACCTCCCCGTCGAGCCGGCGCGCGCGGCTCGGCGTGAGAGCGAGCAGGAGCTCCGCCGCCGTCGACGCGCGGCGCTGATGACGAAGGACGACCCACCGCGCGACGAGGAGCAGGAACACCAGCATCGCGAGACTGTCGAAGTAGATCTCTCCAGCGCCGCGCAGCACGTTCACGCTGCCCCACCCGAGCCCTGCGGCGATTCCGATCGAGAGCGGCAGGTCGAGGTGCAGGCGGCGTGCGCGGAGAGCGCCGATCGCCGTGCGAAACATCGGCGTGGCCGCGTAGCCGAGACCCGGTACGGCGACGAGCATCGATGCCCAGCGAAAGAACGTTGCATCGCCGCGCGACATCCCACCGAACAGCCCGGCGTACAGGGCGACCGCGAGGAGCATCAAGTTCCCCATCGCTGCGCCCGCAACACCGAGCTTCACGAGCAACGCCCGATCCTCGCGCCGGCGCTGCCGATCGCGATCGAGCCCGCGATATGGATGCGGCGCGTGCCCGACACCGTCGAGAAAGCGCGCGATCGAGGAGAGCCGCGTGAGGCGTGGGTCCCAGGTGACGTCCGCGCGGCTGCGGCCGAGATCGACACGCACGTCGACGGTCCCCGGCACGCAGCGCGGCGCACTCTCGACGAGCCACAGGCACGCGGTGCACCGTAGGTCCTCGAGATACAGCGCGGCATGGCACATGCCATTCGCGACGAGGTCCACGTTCACGCGCTGGAACGCGGGATCATCGAGCTCGGTGTACGCCCGCCCCGTGGTGCTGGCGGGCTCCGGTCGCTCGCGCAGCGCGTAGAACTGCTCCAGACCATTCGCGGCGATCGCGCCGGCGACGATCTCGCAACCACCGCAGCAATAGGTCGCGCGCCCGGCCGGCACGGGCAGTCCGCAATGCGCGCACGCCGCGAGCGCGGGCTCGGGCGGGAGCCGGGGCGCCGCGGTCACGGCGGGGCTCCGGTGTCGGGGCAGTGACAGTGGGGGTGCGTCGCGCCCGAGGCTCCGGCGTCCTGCCAGCGCGACGCGAGCGTGACGAGACCGAGCGCGACGAGCACGCACGCCGTGATCACGGGGATCCGCGCGCGCAGCCGGGCGACCAGTGGACCCGCGATGGCGAGCACGCCGGTCATCGCCGGCACCGTCCCGAGCCAGAACACGGCCATGACGAGCGCGCCCGTGGTCGCATGGCCGGTGCCCGCCGCCGTGATGACGAACGCCCACAGCCAACCGCACGGCAAGAGCCCGGTGAGCATGCCGATCAGCGCGGCACGTGTCACGACGCGACGCCCTCGGAGCTGCACGAGCCCGTGCTGGAACAATCCACCGCCGTGCGTGCGCGCGCGCAGCCATCCACGTGCCACGGCGACCGTGTAGGCGCCCCAACCCACGATGACGACTCCCGCCGCGACCGTCGCCACGTGCTGGACCTGCGCGAGATCACCGGCGAGATCCACCGCGCCACCGAGCAGACCAGCGAGCGTCCCCAGGACGACGTAGGTCACGAGCCTGCCCGCCGCGTGCACGAGCGCGAGACGAAGCGACCGCGCACCGCCGTGCATACCCACCAGCGGGCCGCACATCGCGATGCAGTGGATGCTTCCCGCGAGACTCGAGACCAGCACGGTGACGACGAGCGCGCTCATAGCGCCTCGATCACCAGGCTCTGCGCGAACGTCTTGCCATCGCGCTCGATGGTGATGGCGAGGTCGTGGAGGCCGGTCGTACGGTCCGCGGTACCGCGATAGCTCCCTGCGGCGGCCGCGGCGAGCGAGATGTCGATCCGTTCGTGCGCGTGCGCCCGAGGATACCCACTCGCACGCACCTGCGCGCCCAGGAGCGGTGCGCCGGCGGCGTCGCGAACCGAGACCTCCAGCGTTCCATCAGAGAGCGTCGCCGTCATGTGCCAGCCGAGCGCACGGCTCGCCTCCGCGGCGCGCATCGTGTCGTCGTAGTGCGTGGATTGTTCGTAGTAGCTCGGGATCACCTCGGAGTGCCCCACGTTGGCGACGACGGCGAGCGTGACCATCGCGACGACGTTGCCGCCGAGCAGGACGAGGATCGCGACGATCCAGCGGGTCTTCGGCGTCATCGGGCTCTCCGCTCCGGGCCGAGGAGCGTCACGGAGACGATCTTCTCGAAGCCCGCGCTGTCGTTCACTCTCAGATAGACGCGGCGCTTACCACCGACGAAGGTCTCCGGTCGGGTGTCGACGAACAGCGGAACGTCGACCGAGTGCCGCGGCTTCACCCGCCAGCTCGGCTGCACCGACCGCAGCTCGGCGTCGGGGGCATTGACGAGGGTGATGGTGTAGCCGCGCGGCTCGTCGCTCGCGTTCTCGATCTTGAGCTGGACCCGCGCCGCGATCCGGCCGTCGGGCAGCTCCACGAAGCTCGGACCGTCCATCCTCTCGACGAACACGTCGGCCACCGACTTCGCGCCGACGCTCCACACCAGAAGGCTGGCCGCCACCGCGAGCAGCGCCGGGTAGATGATCGTGCGCGCGCGAAGCAGCTTGCCGGGATTTCCTGCGAGCCGCTCCTGCGAGGTGTATCCGATCAGGTGGCGCGGTTGACCGATCTTGTCCATCACCGTGTCACACGCGTCGACGCACTGCGCGCAGCCGATGCACTCCATCTGGAGCCCCTCCCGGATATCGATTCCCGTCGGGCACACGTCGACGCACGCGCCGCAGTCGACACAGCTGCCTCGCTCCTGGATCACGGAGAGCTTGTGCTTCGGCTGGCCCCGCGGCTCGCCGCGCGTCGCGTCGTAGCCGATGATCAGGGACTGCTTGTCGAGCAGTACCGTCTGCAGCCGGCCGTATGGGCACGCGACGATGCAGGTCTGCTCGCGGAAGTAGCCGAAGTTGAACAGCATGAGGGCCGCGACACCGGCGACGAGTGCGAAGCCACCGACATGGTCGAGCGGAGACTGGAACACCCAGCGCTCGAGTCGATCCGTGCCGACGAAGTACGCGAGGAACACGTTGGACAGCGCGAAGGAAAGCGCCGCGTAGATCGTCCACTTCGCCAGCCGGCGCCAGTGAAATCGCGGCAGCTTGGCCTGCTTGGCTGCGCTGCCCTCGAGCCAGCGCTCGATCGGACGGAAGACCTGCTCGAGGTACACGCTGTGCGGACATCCCCAGCCGCACCACACGCGGCCGAGGAGCGCGGTCACCAGGAACACGGCGAGCACGATCGTGAGACCGAGCAGCATGAGCACGACGCCATCGGACGGACGGAACACGAGACCGAACACGTCGAGCTCGCGCTCGGAGAGATCGATCAGCAGCGCGGGACGGCCTCCGATCCGGATCCGGGGCAACAGCACGAACAACGCGATCAGCGAGAACCCGGCGATCCGACGCCAGTACTGGAACCGACCGCGCGCCAGGCGCGGGCGGATCCAGTGGCGCGTCCCATCCTGGTTGAGCGTCGAGAGAACGCGCGCCTCTTTCAGCGGCGGAGTCATGGCGCAAACCCTTCGACTCGCTCGCCCTGCGGCGCTTTTCCTCCGTCGAGGTTCTGGCCGCGGAGCGTGGTCACGTAGGCGACGACGTCGAGGATGTCGGCGGCGGGCAATTGCTCGCCCCACGCGATCATAGCCGTGCCGCTCACGCCGTCGTGCACGGTGTGAAAGATGTCCATGCGCGTCGTGCCGTGGAGCTGGAACGAGTCGGTGAGGTTGGGGCCGATGTTGCCGCGCCCCTCCGCCGCGTGGCAGGCCACACACTTCGTCGCGAACACCTCGGCGCCATGCTCCACGAGCTTCTGATCGAGCGAGTTGCGCGCGAGGGCCGGTTCGTTGACATGTGCGGCCTCGGCCTCGTCACGGATGGACTTCTTGTCGTTGAATTCGGCGAGGTCCGCGGCGTAGCGCTGTGCCGGCGTCGCGCCCCAGTTCGCGATGTGGAAGTAGAAGCCATACATCGCGGCGAACACGATCGAGCCGATGAAGATGGCCTTCCACCAGCCAGGAAGCGGGTTGTCATACTCCTGGATGCCGTCGTAGGCGTGATCCATCAGCGGCGGATCGTGGGTCGGGGCATCGTCATCGACCACGGGAGTCGTTCCGGAGGATGGGGCGGCGTGCGTGGCGCTCATCGAACTTCTCCTGCATCGTCGGCGAGAGGCAGCATGGAGGCTTCCGCGTGCTCCACTGCGCGGCGCTTCCCGCCGTGGCGGATCGCCACGCCGGCGAACACGGCGAGGAACAGCAGCAGCGCGAGCTCCGCGTACTGCGTGGGCGTCAACGCCGAGACGAGCTCGGAGAGGCGGATCACTGGACACCTCCACTCGGCTTGGCTTGTCGAATGTCGACACCGAGCCGCTGCAGGTACGCGATCAACGCGATGACCTCCTTGTTCTCCATCCCGGCGGGACCGCCGAGCTTCTCGAGCTTCGCGCCAACCTCCGCGGCCTGGTGATGAGCCGCGTCCGAAGCATTCGCGAGGATGTCCTTCCCGTACGGCACGCCGAGCATTGCCATCGCGTCGACGCGCGACTGGATATCGTCGTACGGGATGTCGTCGGAGAGGAGATGTGGGTACGCCGGCATCACCGAACCCGGCGACGGCGCGCGCGGATCTTCGAAGTGGCGGAGGTGCCAGAGCTCGTCGCGCCTGCCACCCTCGCGCGCGAGGTCAGGTCCCGTGCGCTTGCTGCCCCACTGGAACGGATGGTCGTAGATGAACTCGCCGGCCTTGCTGTACTCGGCGGGCACGCCGCCCTGGCCGTAGCGCACGGTCTCGTCGATGAACGGACGGACCATCTGCGAGTGGCAGTTGTAACAACCCTCGCGGATGTAGATGTCGCGGCCGTAGAGCTCGAGCGGCGTGTACGGCTTGACCGACGCGATCTTCGGGATGTTGTCGCCGATCAGGAACGTCGGGATGATCTCGAACGCCGAGGCGACGAGGACGGCCACGATCGTGAGCACGGTGAACAGCGCCGGCAGGCCCTCCCACCGACGGTGCCAGTGCACCTTCGGCTCCACGCCGCGCTCGAGCGCGCGCTTCTCCTTGGCCTCTGCTTTCGCCTCCCGAACCATCGGCGGGACCTCGATCTCCGGCTCCTCGTACGTCGCCGGGCGCGCGCGCCACGTCTTGTACATGTTGTAGGCCAGCAGCAGGAGACCGGAGATGTAGAGCGCGCCGCCGAGCGCACGCACGTAGTACATCGGGACGAGCCGGATCACGGTGTCGAGGAAGTCGGGGTACTGCAGGCGACCGGTCTGATCGAACGCCCGCCACATCAGGCCCTGCGTGATCCCCGCGGCCCACATCGACACGACGTAGAGCACGATGCCGACCGTCGCGAGCCAGAAGTGCGTCGTCGCCAGCTTCTTCGAGTAGAGCGGCGCCTGGTACAGGCGCGGCACCAGCCAGTACACCATGCCGAACACCATGAAGCCGACCCAGCCGAGCGCGCCGGCGTGGACGTGCGCGATGTTCCAGTCCGTGTAGTGCGAGAGCGCGTTGACGCTCTTCACGGAGAGCATCGGTCCCTCGAACGTCGACATGCCGTAGAACGTGATCGCGACGACGAAGAACTTGAGGACGGGCTCCTCGGCGACCTTGTTCCATGCGCCGCGCAGCGTGAGCAGGCCGTTGATCATGCCGCCCCACGACGGCATCCACAGCATCACGCTGAAGATCATCCCGAGCGTCGAGGCCCACTGCGGCAGCGCCGTGTAGTGGAGGTGGTGCGGCCCGGCCCAGATGTAGATGAACACCAGCGACCAGAAGTGCAGGATCGAGAGCCGGTAGCTGAACACTGGCCGACCGGCCGCCTTCGGGAGGAAGTAGTACATGAGGCCGAGGAACGGCGTGGTCAGGAAGAACGCGACGGCGTTGTGGCCGTACCACCACTGCATGAACGCATCCTGAACACCCGCGTAGATCGAGTAGCTCTTGAACAACCCGGCCGGGACGACGAGGTTGTTGAAGATGTGAAGGATCGCGACCGTGACGATCGTCGCGATGTAGAACCAGAGCGCCACGTACATGTGCTTCTCGCGCCGGTTGCGCAGCATCGCGAAGAAGTTCACGGCGAACGTGACCCACACGATGGCGATCGCGATATCGATCGGCCACTCGAGCTCGGCGTACTCCTTCGCCTGCGTGAAGCCGAGAGGCAGCGTGATCGCGGCCGAGGCGATGATCGCCTGCCAGCCCCAGAAGTGGATCTTCGAGAGCGTCGCGAGCGGACGCGCCTTGAGCAGCCGCTGAGACGAGTAGTAGATCGCCGCGAACATCCCGTTCCCCGCAAAGGCGAAGATCACCGCGTTCGTGTGCAGCGGCCGGAGCCGGCCGAACGTGAAGTACGGGGCGAAGTTGAGCTTGGGGAACGCGAGCTGGAGCGCGCACCAGAGCCCGACGAGCATGCCGACTCCACCCCACACGATCGTGGCAAGCACGAACTTGCGAACCAGGCTGTCGTCGTAGCGCAGCGTATCTCGAGACATTTGCGCGAGTACCCTCGCAACCTGCGTGCCCGCCAAACCGCTGCCCGCCGCGGCAGGACCGCGCAGAATCTGCGTCTCAGCCCGAGAGGTGCGCAGGATCGGCGTCGTCGGCCATGCGGTAGAACGGTCCGTTCCGCTCCATCTCACGCCTCCTTGATCGGAGCCACGCCGTCGCGGAGAGCATTCGACGACAGCAGGTAGCGCTCCTCGGCCTCGAGGTGGGCGCGCAGCGTCTCGATCACGTCGCGCAGATCGGCGGTGACCGCAGATCCGAGCCGGCTGCGCAGCTCCGCGTGCTCGTTGACGTGGTCCTCGACCATGCGGTTGATCCGGACGGCGCCGAAGCGGTCCTCGGCGAGGAGCACCGGGCGAAGGATGCGCTCCTCGTACGTGTTGTGGGTCGCGAACGCCGCGCGGAGCCGCTCGATCTCGTGGAGCAATACGACCGGGTCACCGCCCGTCGTGTCGAGCTCGTCCGCGAGTTGCTCGCACCGAGTCATCAGCTCGCGCAGCGCGTCGTGCTGAGCGATCAGCTCTGCGAGGGCACCGAATCGAGTGAGTGTCATCGTCCTCCTCCTAGATGGTCGACGAGAAGCGCTGGGCCTCGGGGGCTTCCTGGAAATAGCGGTCGAAGACCATGCACACGTTGCGCACCAGAAGCTTTCCCATCTGGCTGGTGGTGATGCGATGCGCGGCGCGATCGTGCGTCGCGAGGTCGCCAATGGCGTCCAGCGACGCGAGCTCGGTCGCGAAGTAGTTCTCCGCATCCACGTCGTAGCGCCCACCGAGCGCCTGAAGGTCGCACTCGCCGTCGCACATCAGCTGACCGATCAGGTCGCGCCGGAGTCGATCATCGCGATCGAGCACGAAGCCTCGCCGCACGGGGAGCTGCCGCGCATCGATCGCCTTCTCCCACGCGGGGAGCAGCGTGTGGTTCTGCCAGAACATGCGGGACGTCGACGAGATCGACGAGCTTCCGAGGCCGATGATGTTGTCCGTACGATGCTCGACGTAGCCCTGGAAGGTGCGCGCCATGCGGCGCTCGGTTGCGGCGATCGCGAGAGGCGAGCCTGGACGGGCGAAGTGATCGAGGCCGAGGTGCACGTAGCCGGCTCCGGTGAACCGCTCGATCGCGAGGAGCAGCAGCGTCGCACGCTCGAACCCGTCGAGGATCCGGCCTGCCTTCTCGACGATTCGCTGGTGCGGCAGCTTGTCGGGCAAGTGCGCGTAGCCGAACAGCGCGACACGATCCGGTTGGAGATCGATCACGGCGTCGACGGTCGCGGCGAAGCTGGCCTCGGTCTGTCGCGGGAGGCCATAGACGATGTCCATGTTGATGTCGTTGATGCCCGCGGATCGGCACCGTTCGACGAGCCACCGCGTCTGCGCCACCGACTGATGACGCCGGATCGCGTCCTGGACCCGCTCCGCAAAGTCCTGCACGCCGAAGCTCATCGACGTGAACGAGAGCTCGGACAGCGTCTCGATCTGTGCCGCCGTTGTCCGCCTGGGGTCGAGCTCGATCGATCGGCGCGCATCGGGTGCCACCGCAAAGTACGAGTCGATCGCGGTCATCAACGTGCGCAGGGACCGTGGCTCGAGAAAGTTCGGCGAGCCCCCACCGAGTGAGATCTCGACGACCTTGGACGCGAGCAGGCGCCCCGCGACAAGCGTCATCTCGGTCGCGAGCTGGTCGACATACGCCACGCCGCGGCTCAGATCCCGGGTCGGAATCACGTTGCAGCCGCAGTACGCGCACAGCGTGTGGCAGAACGGGACGTGGACGTAGAGTGAGACGGCTTCGTTCGCACGACCGATCCGATCGAGCTCTCGCCCTACCCGGTCCGGGTCGATCGGCCCGAATTGCGTCGCCGGCGGGTAGCTCGTATATCGAGGACCGCGGCTCGCATAGTCCGCGAGACACGAAGCGGTCTCATCCGTGCGTGGAAGCATGGGGTTGGACAACATCAAGGGGCGTGCCGGCACCCGTACGGGAAAACGCGCAAAGTCTGCGCTCCCGCGACGGCCGTGCGTCACCTCGCGCAGGTACTGCCGCCACCCCGCCCTCTCTGACTGGTACGCGGTGTGCTCTGCCGAGGGCCATGTCGGAGAACGCCAACGATGGCTGGACCATCCCGATCAAGATCGGGATGTGGACGATGTACTCGGTCGCGATCATTCTCGTGATCGTCGTGGTCATGATGAACGCTTGATCATCTGGAGGCGATGACCGCCACCACGACGGAGACCACCGACGCGCACGCGAGCGCGACTCCGACGGCGCGAACGCGCCGGGCCGGCGGCAGGCGAACGCACACCAGCGCGCTGATCGCGACCAGTGGGAGCGCTGCGACGAGGGCCGGCGCGAACCACGTCGACCACGCAAGCCCGAGTAACGCGACGGCCAGGAGAGCGCCGGGGGGACGACGCCGCTGCCGGCGCAGGATCTCGTGGACGGCGACGACCGATGCGGCGTACCCGAACGACCACGCGAGCCACATCGTTGCCGCGACGCTCACCGAAATGCCGGCGGCCACCGCGATCGGCGCCACGGCGCCCGGCAGCGCAACTGCCGCGACGAGCTCGCCGCGGACGGAGTGCATCGACTTCCTCCAGGCGAGCGCGAGCATCGCGCAGACCGGCACCGCCGCGAACGCTGCCAGAGCGAGCACGTTCGGCGGTGCCAGCGCGATCCCGAGTGCCGCCAGGACCGCCGAACCGCCCACCGTGACCGCCAGCCTGCGCCGCGCCGCCGGTCCGAGCGTTGTCCGCAGGCGCGGGCCGCGATGTCCGAGCACGACGAGCAGCGGCTCGTTCGCGAGAAACGCCAGGCATGCCGCCGCGCCGAGCGCGATCGCCGGCCTCGTGGGGGCACCGACCAGCAGCGCTGCGAGCAGCGGAGCGCCGAGTTGCGCGTACGCGCCGTGTTCACGTGGCCACAGAGAACGCATCGTCATGCCTCCGGGATGATCGACTCCACGACCGCCCGCGCCGTGCGCTGGCCGAGCCCCATGCGCAGGACCGCGATCACGAACGCCACGCGAGGTTCGCTTCGATCGCCCGCGCGCGCTGCGGCGTCACCGTGATCCGGGAGCCGACCCACAGCCGCACGCCGAACGAGATCAGGAGAACGAGGGACAAGCCGAGCCAGAGACGACGCATTCGGCTGTCGAACCTGCAGACGCTGGTCCCTCGCAACTATCGAGATCGCAAAGGCAGCCAGCGCATGACTTGCGCCCCGCGCCGTATCGGCGCAAACGCAGCGCAGCCCGTGCTACTGCATGGTCGGCTCCGTTGTGGGGTGACGGAGCAAAGTCGAGCGGGCCACGACCGCGTTGCCATGAAGTCGCCGGCTTACCCGCTCGAGCGGCTCAGGCGAGCGTTCACCGCAGGAGCGCCCCCCGGAGAGGCTGCTCGCAGCCGCAAGCGCATGCAGTCTTGGTCCTCGTCTTCATCGCCCTGCACCTGACGTGCGAAGGGATTCGTGGGCACCACTAGGTCCCGTCGGTGAAGCCATCAGTTCGTAAGCGGAGCCTGATCGCGCACGTCGCCACGTCGGTCGGCTGGCTCGGCGCAGTCGGGGCGTTCTTGGCGCTGTCCATCGCGGGTCTCATCGGCGAGGACGCCGAGCGCGTTCGCAGCGCGTACCTTGCGGTGGAGACGATCGGCTGGCTCGTGATCGTGCCACTCAGCTTCGCGTCCCTGCTGACCGGGTTGATCATGTCGCTCGGCACCGAATGGGGGCTCTTTCGCCACTACTGGGTCGTGATCAAGCTCGTGCTGAACGTCCTCGCGAGCGCCGTTCTGTTGCTTCACATGATGCCGATCGGCAAGGTCGCGAAGTTCGCAGGGACCTCGCCGCACACCGGCGGTGCCTTGCACGGTCTTGGGGGCCAGCCGATCGCAGATGCCGCCGCCGCTATCGCAGTGCTCCTCGTCGCGACGGTGCTGTCTGTGATCAAGCCACGAGGTCGGACGAAGTACGGGCGCAGAAAGCTGCGCGAATCGTAGGCCGGTCCAGCCGCACGGCCGTCAAGCCAGGGTTTGGCGGCGAAGCCGCAGCGCGTTCGCGATCACCGACACCGAGCTGAGGCTCATCGCCGCGCTCGCGATCATCGGGCTCAGAAGTAGCCCGAACACCGGATACAGAATGCCCGCTGCGATCGGCACCCCGAGGACGTTGTACGCGAATGCGAACGTGAGGTTCTGCCGGATGTTCTTCAGCGTCGCGCGGCTCAGCTGGCGCGCACGAACGATCCCGCGAAGGTCGCCTTTGACGAGGGTAACTCCGGCACTCTGAATGGCGACATCGGTCCCGGTACCCATCGCGATGCCGACTTCCGCGCGAGCAAGCGCCGGCGCATCGTTCACGCCGTCGCCGGCCATGGCGACCACGCGGCCTTCACGTTGGAGCTGCTCGATCACGCTGCGCTTCTGCTCGGGGACCACCTCCGCCATCACGTCATCGAGGCCGAGGGTCTTCGCCACGGCAGCGGCGGTCAGCTTGCTGTCGCCGGTCAGCATGATGATCTTCAGACCCTCGGCATGCAGCGCCTGGATCGCCTCTGCCGTGGTCGCCTTGATCGGGTCAGCGACACCGATCGCCGCGACCGCGGTGCCATCCACCGCGAGATAGACCACCGTTTGACCCGCGGTGCGCTGCTCGTCTGCCTTCACTGACAGCGCGTCGATGTTGATCCCGGACGCGTTGACGAAGCGCGTGTTCCCGAGAGCCACGAGCTTCCCGTTGACGGCGCCGCGAACGCCGCCCCCCGTGATCGACTGGAAGTCCTTCGCTTCTGGGACGTCGAGGCCCCGCTCCTTCGCGGCTTCCATGATCGCAGCGGCCAGCGGATGCTCGCTGCTCCGCTCGAGCGCGGCGGCGAGCGCAAGTGCGGCGTCCTCCGTGGTGCCTGGAATGGTCACGATCGACGCGAGACGCGGCTTGCCCTCGGTGAGCGTCCCGGTCTTGTCGACCACGATGGTATCGACGCGCTCGAGAGCCTCCAGTGCCTCCGCCTTGCGGATCAGCACGCCCAGGCTCGCGCCGCGTCCCGTCGCCACCATGATCGACATCGGAGTCGCGAGGCCGAGTGCGCACGGGCACGCGATGATCAGAACGGCCACCGCGTTGACGAGTGCATGCGCGAGTCGTGGCTCCGGTCCGGCGACACCCCAGACGATTGCGGTCGCGACCGCGATGAGGAGTACCGCGGGAACGAACACGGCCGACACGCGATCCGCGAGCCGCTGGATCGGCGCGCGGCTGCGCTGCGCCTCCGCGACCATCTTGACGATCTGCGCGAGCAACGTGTCGCGACCGACGCGCTCGGCCGTGAGCACGAACCCGCCCGTCCCGTTGAGCGTCCCGCCGGTGACCTTGTCCCCGGTCGTCTTCTCCACCGGAATCGGCTCACCCGTCAGCATCGATTCGTCAATGCTGCTCGAACCTTCCGCCACGACACCATCCACGGGAACTCGCTCACCGGGTCGGACTCGAAGCCGGTCGCCGACGTGCACGTGCTCGAGCGGAATGTCCTCCTCCACACCAGCCGCAGAGATCCTGCGCGCTGTCTTCGGCGCGAGCCCGAGGAGCGCACGGATCGCCCCCGAGGTCGCACTGCGAGCGCGGAGCTCGAGCACCTGCCCGAGCAGGACCAGCGCGACGATCACCGCGGATGCTTCGAAGTACACCGGCGCGCTACCATCGTGACCACGCATCGTCGACGGGATCACGGACGGCACGAGCGTCGCGATCACGCTGAACACGAACGCCGTGCCGGTACCGATCGAGATCAGCGTGAACATGTTCAGGCTGCGATTGCGGATCGAGTCCCAGCCGCGCTGGAAGAACGGCAGCCCTCCCCACAGGACCACGGGCGCGGCGAGACCGAGCTGCACCCAGTTCCGCGTGCTTCCTGTCAGCGGCACGAATCCGACCATCTCGCCCATCGCGAGCACGAGCAGCGGAATCGCGATCGCCGCGCTGATCCAGAACCGGCGCGTCATGTCGACGAGCTCGTGATTCGGGCCCTCCTCCAGGCTCGGCATCTCGGGCTCGAGCGCCATGCCGCACTTCGGACAATTTCCAGGGCCCTTCTGCCGCACCTCCGGGTGCATCGGGCACGTGTAGCTCGCCTCAGCGTCCTCCGCAGTGACGGGCTCGGGCGGGGCTGGCGTGACGAATTTTGCTGGGTCCGCAATGAACTTCTCGCGGCAGTTCGGACTGCAGAACCAGTACCCCTCACCATCGTGAACGGCGCTGCCGCCCTTCGCCGTGCCCGGAGTGACGTTCATGCCGCACACGACGTCCTTCACGGTGGCCGGAGCAACTCCCGGAGGCGCCGCCGCAACCGAAGGCTCGTGATGATGGTGGCTACGGTGATCCATGGCCGGCTCCCTTCTCAGTCCCATGTGCACTCGACGCACGCCCTGCGCGGGCATTACAGCGATTCGCTCGTCGCGTGGAGTCCATGATCGGGGTGTACCGCCCGCCCTGTCGCTTGTCTGTAGCCGGCAGAATCACGGCCGTTCGATCGAGCAAAGCTGGAAGCTTCACCAGGCAGGTGATCCAGCTGGTTACGTGTCTCTCTTGCGAGCAACGAAGCGCACCAACTCCATGAGAGTGGAGTGGACGCGTCCGTCTACCCGAAGACGCGTGATTTCAAGGGTCACGCGTAACCGGTTCGAGTACAGGATCAAACGAGCGTCGTCACGAGCATCGCCACCGTGAACATCGAGGCCATCAGCGCCATGGCCTTCACCCGACGATGTCCCGCAGGGGACGACGGAGTGGCAACGACCGGCGTGAACGGCGCGGTGCTCGGACGCCGCTTGGTAGCGCGACCTCGCAGCAGCAGCCGATCCGTGGCCGTCGCCAGCTGCTCTACGTTGATGGACTCGATCGCGGTGAGGTCGTACATGCGTGACCATCGTGCAGCCCACGTGCCCGATCCGCTCCTCGTCTCTTCGCGGAGTTCCGGCGATTCGCGCACGAAGCACGCGCGTCGGCGAGTTGACACCGCGCAACCTCGGCGACTCACGTGTGATCGCGCCGGTCACACCTGACGCCTCGACTGGGGATTACACCTGCCTTTGCTTCGTGGCGTAGCCCGCCCCGTCGAGCGCTTCGATCATCTGACTGACCGTCGCCTGCGACTTGTCGTGTTTCACGACGACGAGGCCGTCGCGCAACTTGACCTCCACGTTGCCGACGCCGTCGAGATCCTTCAGGGCAGAGGTCACGTGGCGGATGCAGGAAGGGCACGTCATGCCCTCAACCTCGAGAATCGTGTCCTGTTCGTTACTCATCGCGTGCTCCTGGTGTTTGGCCGTCTTGGCCGTTCGCTTCCTAGGACGCGAGACGCCGGCACCGATTACAGGCTCCGTGCGGCCAGGTGTAATAGCGGGCTCGGGTCCGCGTCTTGAGGGTTGACCCAATGCCGTGCACCACAACAACCACCCTGGTTCAGGTCGCCGTTCGAACCCTGATCAAGGAGCTGATCGCGACATATGAAGCCCGCCGCCGCGAGCGTCGCGCTCGTGAGCGTTGCGCCCGAGAGGTCTGCCAGCCGTGTCAGACGCGAGAGCTAGGAGCGCAGCCATGACGGTCTCGCTCGAGATGCCGCGGCTCGGTGCATCGGGTGCCGGTCGCACGATCCCCACAATGCTCACCGTCACCGGAATGACATGCGCGGCGTGCGTCCGCCGGATCGAGAAGGCGGTGCGCGCGGTTCCCGGCGTCGATGAAGCGAACGTCAACCTCGTCACCCAGCGAGCATCGATCCATTTCGATCCGCTGGTGACCACGCAGCGCGCGCTGATCGAAGCCGTCGAACACGCCGGCTACGGCGTCGTCGCACCGCCTCCCAGTGCGTCACAGCAAGCGGGTCGAGCCGATACCCTCGCGGCGGAGGAGGAACGGGAGCAGCGGTCGATTCGACGGGACTTCGCGATCGCAGCGATCTTGACGGTCCCCCTGCTGGTTCTGGCCATGAGCCACGGCGTTCTCCCGAGCACCGACGGTATGAGCTCACGCTGGGCACAGCTTCTGCTCGCCACCCCGATCGTATTCGGGCCTGGCATGCGGTTTCTTCGGCTCGCGTGGGCGGCACTTCGTCACCGCACCGCGGACATGAACACGCTCGTGTCCATCGGGGTTCTCTCGGCCTGGGGCTACTCGACCGTCGCACTCACCCTGCCGCAACTCTTCCCTCACGCCGAACACGGGCTCCTGCCTCATCTCTACTTCGAGGCCTCCGCCGCGATCCTCTCGTTCGTTCTCCTCGGAAAGCTTCTCGAAACGCGAGCGCGCAAGCGCCTCTCCGACGCCGTGCGTGGGCTCGTGGCACTCGTGCCGAAGACCGCGCGTCGGATCGCGTGGGACGGATCCGATTCTGATGTGCCTGTAGAGTCGCTGGCCATCGCCGACCAGGTGCTCGTTCGTCCCGGTGAGCGCGTACCAACCGACGGGCGCGTCCTCCGTGGCTCGGGTGCAGTCGACGAGTCGATGCTGACGGGCGAGAGCCTGCCGGTCGACAAGGCCGTGGGCTCGCTCGTGTTCGGCGGCACCCTGAACCACAACGGAGCGCTGACCTTCGAGGTCACGCGAACCGGCAACGACACGGCCCTGGCGCGGATCGTCGAGGCGGTGGAACAGGCTCAGGGCTCGCGTGCTCCGATCGCTCGTCTCGCCGACGTTGTCAGCGCCTACTTCGTACCGATCGTGATCGGCCTTGCCACGATCGCGCTCGTCACGTGGTTCGTGCTCGATCCGACCTCCGGCGGCCTTGCTGTGGCACTCGAGCGCTTCGTGGCCGTGCTCATGATCGCGTGTCCTTGTGCGCTCGGCCTCGCAACGCCCGCGGCTGTTGCCGTCGGCACGGGCCGTGGAGCGGAGCTCGGCATTCTCGTCAAAGGCGGCTCTGTGCTCGAGACCGCGAGCCGCGTGAATTCCGTGCTCCTCGACAAGACCGGTACGGTGACCGAAGGCAAGGCAACGCTGACGGACGCGGTGGACGTCTCCGGCCGCGGCGAGCTCGCGCTCCTCACCGCCGTCGCTGCGGTCGAGCGCCAGAGCGAGCACCCGGTGGCGGTGGCGATCGTCAACGGTGCGACCGCGCGTGGGGCATCGCTCGCGAGCGCGACCGATTTCACGATGCAGCCCGGCGCTGGCGTCGAAGGCATTGTCGGTACCGAGCGTGTCCGGATCGGTACGAGCGCCTGGCTGGCAGTTGCGGGCATCTCGACCGCAAGCCTGGATGCCACTGCGGATGCACTCGCATCCAAGGGGCGCACGCCGTCATTCGTGGCGATCAGTGGGGAGCTCGCCGGGATCGTTGCGATCTCGGATCGCCCGACACTCGAGGCCAAGCGAGCGATCGCGGACCTGAGGAAGATGGGCATCGACGTCGCGATGGTCACCGGTGATCGATTGGCCACGGCTCGGGCGGTTGCGGCCGAGATCGGGATCGATCGCGTGTTCGCGGAGGTTCGCCCCGAGGACAAGGCGCGCATCGTCAATGAAGAGCGCGGACGTGGACGGACGGTCGCGATGGTCGGCGACGGCGTCAATGATGCGCCCGCACTCGCCGCTGCGGACGTCGGCGTCGCGATCGGCACTGGTGCCGACATCGCGGTCGCGGCCGCGGACATCGCGCTTCTGCGCGGTGGCATCGCGTCTCTGCCGCTCGCGCTTCGCCTCGCTCGCGGCACGCTCCGGACGATCCGTCAGAACCTGTTCTGGGCCTTCGTCTTCAACGTCATCGGGATCCCGATCGCGGCGGGTGCTCTCTACCCGTCGACCGGATGGCTCCTGTCCCCGATTCTCGCCAGCGCCGCGATGTCGATGTCGTCCGTCTCGGTCCTCACCAACTCTCTGCGCCTGCGCCGATTCGGCCGTAGGTCCGGCGCCGATGAGTGACGACGACACGATCGCGAAGGAGCTGGGTCCGAGTGCGCAGGTAGTGGCAACCCTCGTCGAGAATCACCGCGCGTTCCTGGCGTATCTCGAGCGCAGGCTCGGAAGTCGGGATCTCGCTGAGGAGGTCCTGCAGGACGCGCTGGTGAAGAACCTCGGCAAGTTCGGATCGATCCGCGACAGCGCGACCGGCTGGTTCTACAAGGTCCTGCGCAACGCGATTATCGACCATAGCCGCCGCAAGACAGCCATCGACAAGCGGTACGCGGCCTACGCGACACATGCCGAGGCGAGCGACGACCGCGACGAAGAGCTTCGCGGCGTCGTATGCAGATGCGTCGCCGAGCTCGCGGGAACGCTCAAGGCCGAGTACGCAGATGCGCTCCGGCAGATCGAGATCGAGGGCGTATCGGTGAAGGACTACGCGAACCGGGTCGGTATCTCGAGGAGCAACGCGGGCGTTCGCGTCTTCCGTGCGCGCGAGGCGCTCCGCAAGCAGGTCGTACGGTCGTGCGGCACGTGCGCTGCGCATGGTTGCCTCGACTGCACCTGCGGCTCGCCGGGTGACCATGCATGCGACCACGATCCCAGCACGCGTTGAGGCCGCATCGCACAGCCGCGCTGTAATGCTCCGCCCCTTCGTGCGTCGTGTGGATGCGCGCTCATCTACGAGCCGCAAGGAGCATGACGATGACGATCTTGAACGTGGAAGGCATGTCCGGCCCGTCGTGCGTCGAGCACGTGAAGGAAACGCTCGCATTCGAGGGCGTGAAGACCGTCGAGGTTCGTCTCGCGGAGAACACCGTTGCGGTAGATCACGAGGTGACGATCAGCTCGGGGCGGCTGATCGCTGCGCTACAGCTCGCTGGCTACGAGGCGACTCCGAGGCGAGCCTGATCCGCTGAGTCACGTGTAACTGAACCGGTCACAGCTGAACGAGGTTTGCGATGTGTATCCAGTTGGAATTGCTTGGCAGAATGTTGGCGCGGGGGATGCTGTCCCCTGCCGTGTTGCGTCGCCTGTGGATTGCCGCTGCCTTCGTCACGGGGTGCGTGCCGTCGCGCTCGGCCGTGTTCGGTCCGGTGGACCGTGACGTCCAGAAGCGGATCGGCCTCGGCGTCACGTGGACCGAGGACGGGAAGGCGACGGCCGCGATCGACGAGTTGCTCGCGAAACCACTCGATCTAGATGCCGCGGTCCGGATCGCTCTCGCTCGCAATCATCGACTCCAAGCGCGGTTCGATGAGCTCGGCATCGCCGCGAGCCAGGTCGCGGACGCTACGGTCCTGCCGCCGCTGGCGGTGGATGCGGATTACAAGCGCGCGCTATCGGGCGGCGGCAGCGAGATCGAGCTCTCCGTCGTTCAGGACGTCCTGGATCTCCTCCAGATCGGGCAGCGCCGCGGGATCGCGAACGCCGAGCTACGAGGCGCACGCGCGCGCGCTGTCGCGGCCACCGTCGAGCTCGCGGCCGAGGTCGAGATGGCGTTCTACGACGTGATCGCCGGCGAACAAGAACGCGAGCTCGCGCAGACCGCGTTCGACGCAGCGAACGCCTCGGGGGATCTCGTGGAGCGCCAGCACGCGGCCGGCAACACGACAGACCTCGCGCTCGCCCGCGAGCAGGAGCAGCGCGAACGGTCTCGAATCGAGATCGGTCGAGCCAAGCAGGTCCTCGACGAACGCCGCGCACGGCTCGGCGCATTGATGGGCATCGCGAACGCCCCCGCGAGATGGACCACCGCCGGCCGCCTCGCGGATCCGCCGGCCACGCTGCCGTCTCTCGACGATCTCTCACAGGCGGCTGGCGATGCGAACCTCGACCTCGACGCCCTGCGAGCGGATGCCGATGCCGCCTCGGCGCGCCACCGCTACGCCATGGTGCGGACGGTGCTGCCCGAGCTCGGTCTGGGAGTGGCGATCGCACGACGCGAGACCAGCGAGTGGGAAGCCGGCCCCGCGCTACGCATCGGCATCCCGCTGTTCAACCAGCAGCAGGGGCCCCGCGCTCGCGCGCGTGCCGAGCAACGCCGCGCGCGCAACGAGCTCGCCGCGACGCGTACGGAGATCGCCGCGAGCGTTCAGACAACGCGCTCGCGGGTCGAGCAGGCGTTT
>JBBRED010000050.1:0-32173 GCA_038203335.1 Haliangiales bacterium
CATCACGTTGTCGGGCTTGAGATCGCGATGCACCAGCGAACGCTCGTGGAGGGCCGCGACCGCCGACGCGATCGGCTCGAGCAGCAGCACGGCGGCCTCGGGGCACAGCTTCGCGCCGGCGATCACCTGACGAAGCGTCTGGCCGGGGACCAGGGGCATGACCAGGTACGGACCGAGCTCGTCGTCGAAGCCGTGGTCGATCAAGGTCGAGAGCGCGGGGTGATCGAGCTGGCGAAGGATGTCGACCTCGCGGCGAAACCGCGCGTGGGCCGCTTCGGGATCGAGATCTGCCGCGGGGCCGAGGAGCTTGACCGCGACGTGCGTGCCCTTGCGGTCCATCGCGCGATAGACCTGCCCGGAGCCGCCCTCGCCGAGCCGCTCGAACAGCTCGTAGTCCGCGACGCGGATCGAAGCAGTGGCAGCCGGCATTCGCGCGGACGCTAGCACGGCCTCCACCGACGACGCCGCGCCGATTTCGGCGTGATACCGTTTTCACGATGCACGTCGTCGTCACCGGAGCGGCGGGATTTATCGGATCGCACACCTGCGAGCGCTTGATCGCCGCGGGCCACCGCGTAACCGGTCTCGATTCCTTCGACTCGTATCTTTATTCCAGCGATCGAAAGCGCGAGAACGCCGCGGCGCTCGAGCTGCTCCCCGGGTTTCGGCTCGTCACCGGCGATATCTGCGATCCAGCGGCGGTCGCCGAGGTGATCGGGTCGGATGTCGACGTGGTCTGTCATCTGGCGGCGCTCGCCGGCGTGCGGCCTTCGCTCGCGCAGCCGCAGAAGTATCTGCACACGAACATCGTCGGCACCGGCGTGATCGTGCAGCGCATGCGCGAGCTCCGGCTGCGGCGTCTCGTGTTCGCGTCGTCGAGCTCGGTGTACGGGGCGAAGCCGGGCGCGGTGGAGGCGTTCCGCGAGAGCGATCCGTGTCTGACGCCGGCATCGCCGTACGCGGCGACGAAGCGGATGAACGAGATGTACCTGTCGTCGTATCGCGACCTGTTCGGCCTCGGCGTCACCGCGCTGCGGTTCTTCACCGTGTTCGGTCCGCGCCAGCGCCCAGACATGGCGATCATGAAGTTCCTCGGCGCGATCGACGCCGGCACCACGATCACGCTGTACGGCGATGGCTCGTCACGGCGCGACTACACGTTCATCGACGACATCGTCTCGGGCGTGGTCGCCGCGATCGAGCGCAGCGCACCGGAGCAGTACGAGATCTACAACCTCGGCGGCACGAACACGATCTCGCTGCGCGAGCTGGTCACGGTGATCGAGCGCGTGGTCGGAAAGCCCGCGGTGATCGACTGGCAACCGGATCAACCGGGCGACGTGCCGATCACGTTCGCGAACATCGATCGCGCCCGAGCGGCGCTCGGCTACGAGCCCACCACGAACGTCGAGACCGGCGTCGCGCACCAGTACGCGTGGCTTCAGGCCCGACCGATGCCGTAGTACGTGAAGCCGGCGGCGCGGGCGTCGGCCATCGGCCACACGTTGCGGCCATCGATCAGCACGGGCGTGCGCATCAGCGACTTGAGCCGATCGAGATCCGGATCGCGCAGCTCGTGCCACTCGGTGACGAGCACGAGTGCATCGGCGCCGGTGGCCGCCGCGTAGCCATCCTTGACGAGCTCGATCGCGACGTTCATCGCCTTGATGTTCTCCATCGCGGCCGGGTCGTAGCCGACGACGTTCGCGCCCGCCGCGCGGAGCTGCTCGAGCAGCACGAGCGCGGGCGATTCGCGGATGTCATCGGTCTCGGGCTTGAACGCGAGGCCCCAGATCGCGATGCGCTTGCCCGCGAGGTTGCCCCCGAAGTGCGCGAGCACGCGCTCGCCGAGGATGCGCTTCTGGCGCTCGTTTGCGCGCTCGACGGCATCGACGACGGTGAGCGGGACATCGTGGCTCTGCGCGGTGTGACGGAGGGCGCGCAGATCCTTCGGGAAACACGAACCACCGAAGCCGCAGCCGGCGAACAGGAACTTCGCGCCGATGCGCGGATCGGAGCCGATGCCCTTTCGGACGGATTCGATGTCGGCGCCCACGACCTCGCACAGGCGCGCCAGCTCGTTCATGAACGAGATGCGCGTGGCGAGCATCGCGTTCGCGGCGTACTTGGTGAGCTCCGCGGAGGCGATGTCCATCACCTGCACGCGATCGCTCGTGCGCAGCACGCCGCGATAGAGCTCGCGCAGCACCGCGACCGCCTGCGGATCGTCGGCACCGACGATCACGCGGGCCGGGCGAAGGAAGTCGTTGACCGCGTCGCCCTCCTTGAGGAACTCGGGGTTCGAGGCGACCGCGAACGGGTGCTTCGTCGTCGAGGCCACGGCCGCGCGGACCTTGCCGGCGGTGCCGACGGGGACGGTGCTCTTCGTGACGATCACGGCGAATCCGGTCATCGCGGCGCCGATCTGCTTCGCGGCCTCGATCACGTAGTTGAGATCGGCGCTGCCATCCTCGCCGGAGGGCGTGCCCACGGCGATGAACACGATCTCGGCGCCCGCGACGGCATCGGTGGTGGAGGTGGTGAAGTGGAGCCGATCGAGGCCCGCGTTGCGCTTGATCAGATCGTGGAGGCCGGGCTCGTAGAACGGGACCTCGCCGCGGGTCAGGGTCTCGACGCGCCTGGCATCGATATCGACGCACGTGACGTCGTGACCAAAATCGGAGAATCCGGCCCCGGTGACGAGGCCGACATATCCAGTGCCAACGACCGCGATCTTCATCGTGGGCGCACGCTACCATGCAGGTCGATGAGCATCGATGCGGCACTCGTGCTGGTCGTCACGCCCGTGCGCGGCGCACATCCGCTACGCTTGCCGGTGACGAAGCGGATCACGAGCCTCGGCGCCGATGTCACGGCCGACGTGCGGTTGCCCACGGCGCCGGCGCACTGGGCGGTGGTCCATCGCGGCGACGAGTCCGTCGAGGTGCTGATCGCGTCGACGCAGCAGCGCCACCGGCTCGTGCCGGGGCAGACGCTCGAGGCGGATGGAATCACGCTCGGGCTCGAGTCCACCGCGGTCGCCCGCGATCGCGAGCGCTCGATCGAGGCGCTGGTCTCGGCGCTCGCCGCCGTCGACTCCGCCGACAAGGCGGTGGAGTTGCTCCTCACGGGGTTGATCGGCGCCTCGGGCGCGGACCTCGGAGCGTTGATCCTCGTCGAAGGCGAGAGCTACTCGGTCGCCGCGGCGCGCGATCGCGACGGCGCGGTGCTCGATCGCGCGGCGGAGCTCTTGTCCGATACGATCGTCAAGGACGTGCTCGGCACCGGCGAGCGGATCCAGCTCGATGACGTGGCGGGGCACTCGCGATACGCGGCGCTGCCTTCGGTGACGGCGCTCCGCCTGGCCTCGGCGCTCTGTCTGCCGATGCGCCTCGATGGCCGCACACTCAGCGCAATGTTCCTCGCGCGCCACGGCCGCGCGGTGCTCGACGATCGCACGGTCGCCGAGCTGCGCATCCTCGCCGCGGTGGCGGTGCCGTTCCTAGCGCAGCTCCGGCGCGCGCCTCTGCCCACCGGCGACGAGCTGCTCGGTGAGTCACCGGCAGTGCAGACGCTGCGGCACCTCGTGCGGCGCGTTGGCCCGAGCGATCTCTCGGCGCTGCTTCACGGTCCCTCGGGCTCCGGCAAGGAGCTGGTCGCGCGCGCGATCCACCAGGCGAGCCCGCGCGCCGCGAAGCCGATGATCGCGATCAACTGCGCGTCGGTGGCGCCCACGCTGCTCGATGCGGAGCTGTTCGGGTACCGCAAGGGCGCGTTCACCGGCGCGATGACGGATCGCGTGGGGTTGATCGAGGCGGCGGACAACTCCACGCTGTTCCTCGACGAGATCGGCGACATGCCGATGCCGATGCAGGCCGCGCTGCTGCGCGTGCTCGAGCAGCGCGAGGTCAAGCGGCTCGGTGACAACCTGCCGAAGGCGGTCGACTTCCGCCTGGTCTGCGCGACGCACAAGGATCTCGACGCCGAGGTCGCGGCCGGTCGGTTCCGCGCGGATCTGCTGTTCCGCCTGCGTGAGGTCATCGTCGACGTGCCGTCGCTCGCGGCACGCGGTGACGACATCGTGCTGCTCGCGCACGCGTTGCTGCGCCAGGCGGAGAAGCAGCTCGGGCTCGCGATGCACACGCTCACCGATGACGCGCAGGCCGCGCTCAAGGCGCATCCGTGGCCGGGCAACGTGCGCGAGCTGAAGAGCACGATGCGCCGCGTGGCGATCCTCGCGGACTCGAAGCTGATCCGCGCCGTGGATCTGGGGATCGCTGGCGCGCCGCGACCAGTCGAAGCGCCGCGCGCGGCCGCCCCGCCGCCGCCGGGCGGTCAGGCCGCCGCCGTGCGCCAGCTGATCGACGACGCGATCGCTCCCGGCGCGCCGGTGCAGCCGCTGGCCACGCTGCGCGACGAGCTGGTGAAGCGCTACGTCGAGCTCGCGATCGAGCGGTGCGAGGGCGATCGCGACGAGGCCGCGAAGCTCCTCGAGATCGGCGTGCGCACGCTGTACCGCTACATCTCCTGACTGCCACCTCCGGCAGCGCTGCCGAGGCTGGCAGCGGCGTCGTCAATGGCGACGAGGAGTTACGCGCGGCACGCCCGCTGCACATCGGATCTTCCATGAAGAAGATCATCTCCCTCGCCCTCGTCTCCATGTTCGCGCTCGGCACCGGCTGCTCCAAGAAGGAAGCGACGTGCGCGGACGTCGTCGACCACACCATCTCGATCATGCCCGCCGAATTCAAGGACAAGGTCGCGGCCGACAAGCCGAAGGCGATCGAGAAGTGCGAGAAGTTGTCGCCCGAGGCGCGGAAGTGCGCGATGGACGCGGCGTCGATGGAGGACCTCATGAAGTGCCCGCACTCCTGAGGTCGTCATGCGACGCCGCAGCGGCTGGGCGGTGCTCGTGCTGTCGATCGCGAGCGGCGGGGCCTTTGCGATCGCCTGGCTGTGCCAGACCCGCGCCGACATGATCCGCCTCGGCGCACGGATCCCGTCACCGTGGCTGCTCGTGACGCCGATCACCGCGCTGTACTTCGCTTGGTGCTGGGCCGAGGGCGTGCAGCAGGTGACAGCGCGTCGGATCACCACGCTGCGCGCGTACCTCGCGATCTGCCTGCTCGGGCCGATCGGGATGGCTCGGCTGCAGCTCCGCTTCAACGCGCTGTCGGATCGTGGACGCGCGCCGTCACGACGGTGGTATCGCCCGGTCCGCCGGTGAGGGCAGGCGGTGGACGCGCGCGCGAGGCAGCCGCTTGAGCTGGCGTGCCTCGAGCTTCGCGAGCACTCGATGATCTCGAGCTCGGTCACGCCTCGCGAGTGTGCCATCTCCGGCGACAGCTGCTACGCTCGATCCCATGCGCATGCGCTGGGTCCTGGTGGTCGTTGCGGTGCTCGCGGGTTGTGCCTACAAGGCCGCGTCATCGAACGACACCAGCCGCGAGATCAAGGATCGCAGCCACGTCGGCTGCCTCGAGATCGGCGTCGATCGGCGCAGCGATCTCGGCAACTCCGCGGTCGTTCGCTACGCGTTCGAGAATCACTGCGCGCAGCCGGCGAACGTCGACATCGGCTGGGCGAACGTGATCGGCCGCACCGCCGAGGGCAACGAGCTCGCGCTGATGCCCGCGAAGACGACGAGCGCCGTCACGATCGACGCGCACGGCGAGGGCGAGACCACGCTCGCGTATCCGGCGCCCACGCCGATCGGCCAGCTCTGCGTCGATATCAACTCGCTCGCGCAGAAGACGCCGGCCGTGTGGCGCTGCTTCGGAAACCCCGAAGCCGTCGCGGCTCGCTGACGCGATCGAGTACGATCCAGCAATGCGCTGGTTGTCGGTGGTGGTGCTCGCGATCGGATGTGGCCGCCGCACCGAGGAGGCTGCGCCGAACCCCACGCCTCCCCCGAAGCCCGCGAAGCCGCCGGGCATGCGGCACCAGGTCGTTCACGTGCCATCGCTGACCGATGGGGCGCCGCCTTCCGAGCCGGTGCCCGAGGACCCGTGGCCCACGGGTCCGTTCGATCTCGTGGCCGAGCTCCCGAGCGCCGTCGGAACCGGCGGCAGCTACGGCACGGCCAACCGGGTGATCGGCGCGGCCGGCGAGCCGGGGCACCGCTGGATGCTGATGTGCCAGCAACGGCGCGACACCGACGGCGACGGCGCGATCACGCTGGAGAAGGGTACTCACTGGGATACCGGCGACCAGATGCTGCCGTACTTCGCGCTCGGCGGCGGTGCGGGCTCCGAGCTCGAGGACGTGGTCGCGGTCGCCGCCGATGGCGATCACCTCGTGCTCCAGATCGATCTCGCGATGGTTCTGATCGACGTTCCGAACCGGCGCGGCGTGGTGCTGCCGAAGGCGCGCGACGTGGCGGCGTTCACGCCGGATGGCAAGCAGCTGCTGTATCTCGAAGGTGACGACGCCCAGTCGCGAGTCGTGCGCCGAACGCTGGCGACGGGCACCACCACGGTGCTCGCGCTCCCGAAGGGCCATGCGAACGGCATGTTCACCGATGGATCATGGGCGGTCGTCGAGCTCGCCCCCACCGGCGACATGGTTCCGCGTGCGTGGTCCAAGCCGTACGAGGGCTGGTGCCAGTTCGGCGATCCGTTCGATCGCTACGCGAAGGGCGACCCGACGATCAAGGTGTGGATCGATCTCGCGGGATTCACCGTGCGCGATGCCGCGGCGTACACCGGCACGCCGCCCGACGAGCGTGCGCATCCCCAGGTCCATAGCTACAACGTCGATCCCGATCTCGTCCTCGCGAAGGACATGGGCCCGCTGCGCTATCCCTAGACGTCGATCTCGTCGCCTTCGCGCGCGGGGACGATCTCGATCGCCTGACCTCCGCGTGCGTCGAGCGCCACGCGGCAGCTCGCGACCAGCGCATCGACATCGTCGTCGCTGTAGTCCTGATCGTAGTGAAACGTGACGAGGCGCTTCACGTTCGCGGCGCTGGCCGCCGCGGCGGCGTCCTCGTAGGTCGAGAACCCGCGGTTCCGGCGCTTCTCCTGATCATCGGGACGATACGTGGTGTCGTGCAGCAGCACGTCGGCGTCCTTGTAGAACGCGATCGCCTCGGGCGTCGGAGGTGCATCGGGCTCGGGCTGACCAACATCCGATGCGTAGACAAACGAACGGCCCGCTTCCTCGATGCGAAACGCGAGCGCACTGGTGGCGCCGTGCGGATGCTCGCGCGCGCTGATCGTCATGCCGGCGGCCTCGAACGTCCCGGTCAGCGGCGCGGCCTTGACCTCGAACGCGGCCGAGAAGTTCTTCAGCGTCTGCAGCGGCGAGAAGTTCGGATCCATCTGCCCCTCGAGGATCTCCTCGAGCATCCCCGCAGAGCCGTACGGTCCGGGGCCCCACACCGTGAACTGGTTGCCGCCGATGAACACCGGCGCGAAGAACCCGAGGCCCTGGATGTGATCCCAGTGCGTGTGCGAGAGCAGGATCGACGCCGTGCCCTGACCCTTGCCAAACACGCCCGACATCAGCGAGTTGCCGAGGTGCATGAGGCCGGTCCCCATGTCGATGATCACGAGGCCGCCGCTCGACGAGGTCACCGACACGCACGACGTGTTGCCGCCGTAGCGAGTGGTCTCGGGACCCGGCGCGGGGATCGATCCACGCACGCCCCAGAATCGGATCTTCATTCGTCCCCCAGCGGGATCTCGAGGCCTTCGTACGCGCTGACGAGATCGAACTTGTCGTTCTGCGCGCTGACCACGCCGCGGTACTGCGCGAGGATCTGGTCGTTCTCGTCGTCGGAGCGCAGCGGCGCGTGGTGGAACAGGCACAGCGTCTTCACGCCGGCCTCTCGCGCGATCTGGATCGCGTCGTCGGGATGCGAGTGCCCCCAGTGCGGTCGCTGGCGGTACTCCTCCTTCGTGAACTGGGTGTCGTAGATCAGGAGGTCGGCGCCCTTCGCGAGGTTGATCACGCCCGCGCGCATGACCGCGAGCTCGGCCTCGGTCTCGGGCGACAGCGGCGCGTCGAGGCTCGGCGCCTGGGTGACGAAGTCGGTGCCGAGCAGGTAGTCCGCGAACGGCGCGGTATCCGAGCAGTAGACGACGATCGCGTTATCGACCTCGACGCGGTACGCGATCGCGACCCACGGGTGGTTGAGGCGCGTGCACGAGACCTTCGCGTTGCCGATCTCGAACTTCGCGCCCTCGATGACCTCGTGGAACCCCATCTCCGCGTGCATCGCCGACAGCGGCACCGGGAAGTACGGCGCGCCCTGCTGGGCCGAGAACACGGCCTCGAGGTGGAGGTCGCGCGAGCGGGCGTAGATCTCGATCTCGTTGCCCTCCCGGTACATCGGCGAGAAGAACGGCAGGCCCTGCACGTGGTCCCAGTGAGTGTGGCTGATCAGGATCGAGGCCTTGCCCTTGCCATCGCCGAACGCCTCCTCCATGAGGGACTTCCCGAGGCGGCGCAGGCCGGTGCCGGCGTCGATGATGATCGGCGAGCCGTTCTTCGGGCGAACCTCGACACACGAGGTGTTGCCTCCGTACCGGTTGGTAGATCGCCCCGGCACCGGGATCGATCCACGCACTCCCCAGAACCTGACCTTCATCGAGTCGCCGGGGGCAAACCTAACGCTTGCAGGGGCCTACGGGCTAGAACCCCTTGCGCGAATCGAGAAGAATGGTGACAGGGCCATCATTTAGGAGCTCGACCTGCATGTCCGCGGCAAACTCGCCGGCCTCGACGCGGGCGACGCCGGCGGCGCGGATCGCGACGAGCGACTCCTCGTAGAGCGCCTTCGCGGCGACCGGCTCCAGCGCTCCCGTGAACGCCGGGCGGCGGCCCTGGCGCACGTCGCCGTAGAGGGTGAACTGCGAGACCACCAGGACGCCGCCCCCGACATCGAGGACCGAGCGGTTCATCTTCCCGGCGTCGTCGGGAAAGATCCGCAGATGGACGATCTTGTCGACGATGTACGTGAGGTCGGGGGCCACGTCCCCGGCCCCCGCCCCGAGGAGGACGAGGAGCCCGCCGTCGATCGAACCGGTGATCCGGTCCCCGACCGTGACCTTTGCCCTGGAAACTCGCTGGACTACGGCGCGCATGCCCCGACGTTAGCGGGCAACCCCCTGTCCTTGCCAGGGGTCCAAGCCATCGCTAGGATGCCCGCGCTCATGAGGTTCGCGCTGTTGTTCGTCGCTCTCCTGTCGGCCACCGGCTGCGGAAAGGATATCGGCGATAGCTGCATCATCAGCTCCGACTGCGATCCGAACGGCACCCGCTACTGCGATACGTCCTCGAAAGAGGGGTACTGCACCATCCAGGGCTGCGACGTCGGCACCTGCCCCGGCGATTCGAAGTGCATCCGGTTCTTCACCGGCAACTTCGAGAACCGCCCGTGCGCGGACCAGTCCGAGTGCTCGCTCGACGAGCTGTGCTCGCTCGAGGGCCGCTGCGTGCCGCGCTCCTCGGAGCTCCGCTACTGCATGGCGACCTGCAGTAGCAACGGCGACTGCCGCGACAGCTACGAATGCCGCGGAACCGATCTCCAGATCGAGCACGGCGGCGAGCCGATCGACTCGGGCTCGGTGAAGTTCTGCGCGCCCGCGTTGAACTGATACCTTCACGGGCGTGACGCTCGGCAGGTTTCTGTTGCGCCGGCTCGGCTCGGGCTTGCTGACGATCCTCGGCGTCTCGGTGCTGGTGTTCGCGTTCCTGCACATCGTGCCGGGCGATCCGATCGATCACCTCGCCGGGGACAACGCGACGCCCGGCCAGCGCGAGGCGCTCGAGAAGTGCCTCGGGCTCGACAAGTCGCTGCCGATGCAGTTCGTCTCGTTCCTCGGCCACATCGTCGACGGGACGCTCGGTAGCCAGTGCAGCGGCGGCGCCGGCGACAAGCGCACGGTCGCGAGCCGCATCGCCGAGGTGTTCCCGTACACGCTGTGGCTCGCGCTCGCGGGCATGTTCATCGCGATCATCCTCGCACTGCCGCTCGGCGTGCTGGCCGCGGTCAAACGCGGGACCTGGATCGACACGCTCGCGACCACCGCATCGCTCTCCGCGATCGCGATGCCGCAGATGATGTTCGCGCCGCTGCTGCTGTTCTGGTTCTTCCTCTCGCTCGGCTGGTTCCCCGGGCCGGGCGAGGTCGGGATCCAGGCGCTCGTGTTGCCCGCGCTGGCGGTGGGCACGCACCTGATGGCGATGCTGTCGCGCATGACACGCTCGTCGATGGTCGAGGTCCTGGGCGAGGACTACGTGCGGACCGCGCGCGCGAAGGGCCTGCCGGAGAGCCGCGTGCTGTTCGTGCACGCGCTGCGCAACGCGCTGTTGCCCGTGATCACGATCATCGGCCTGCAGTTCGGCTCGATGCTCTCGGGCGCGATCGTGATCGAGAACGTGTTCTCGCGCCCCGGCCTCGGGAACACGCTGTTGCAGGGCATCCAGGAGCGCAACTACCCCGTGGTCCAGGGCTGCGTGCTCGTGATCGCGGTGATCTACGTGCTGGTCAACATCCTCGTCGATGTCGCCTATGGGTTCGCGGACCCGAGGATCCGGCGCTCGTGAAGACCGAGGCGAAGGTCAACCTCAAGCTCTCGCCGAGCGCGTGGATCGGCGCCGTGATGATCGGGACGTTCATCATCCTCGGCATCATCGGGCCGTGGATCGCCCCGTACGATGTCGCCTCGAAGGCGATCGACCTCGACCACAAGTTCGAGGGCTCGTCGGCGGCGCACTGGTTCGGCACCGACTCCAACGGCCGCGATGCGCTGAGCCAGATGCTGTTCGGTGCGCGCCGCGCGCTCGTGCTCTCGGGCATCGTCGTCGCGATCACCTCGGTGATCGGCACGCTGCTCGGCACGATCGCCGGCTGGTACCGCGGATGGGTCGACGAGGTCGTGATGCGCTTCGTCGACATGCTGCTCGCGTTCCCGGGCATCCTGCTGAACATCGCGATCGTCGCGACGGTGGCGAACCCAGGGCTCGGCGTGGTGATCCTCGCGCTCTCGGCGAACGGCTGGGTCGGGTACGCGCGCGTGTCCCGCGGTCAGGTCCTCGCGCTCCGCGAGCGCGAGTTCGTCACCGCGGCCGTGGCGCTCGGCGCGTCCAACGCGCGCGTGATCGGAAAGCACCTGCTGCCGAACATCATGGGACCGGCGCTGATCCAGATGTCGTTCGGTCTCGGCGGCGTGATCCTGATCGAGGCCGCGCTCGCGTTCCTCGGCCTCGGCCCGCAGGTCGACTTCACGTGGGGCTCGATGCTCGACCAGGGGCGGAACTTCCTGTGGAAGGCCGACTGGGTGAAGACCTACGCGCTCGTGCCGGGCCTCGCGATCACCTGGGTCGTGCTCGGCGCGAACCTCCTTGGCGATGGCCTGCGCGACAGGTTCGATCCGCGCAACCGGGGCAAGGGCTGATGGCGTTCCGCGTGCGCGTGTGCCGGCTCGCGGATGTGGTGCCGGGCGAGCTACGCGCGTTTCCCGTCACCGGCGTGACGTGGCCGGTGATCGTGACGTACGCGGATTCCGAGCTCGTCGCGGTCCAGGGCGTGTGCCCGCACGAGGACGTCCCGCTGGCCGATGGCGATCTCGAGGGAACGGAGCTCGTGTGCCGCGGCCACGGGTACGGCTTCGATCTTCGCACCGGCACGTGTACGCACGACAAGACGCTGTCGCTGCGGCGCTATCCGATCACGGTCGTCGGCGACGACGTGTTCGTCGATCTGCTGTAGTCACTTCTTCGCGGGGACGGGCGGATCTTTGAGCGTGATGCCGTTCGCGGCGATCGCCTCGTCGATCGCGTGCTGCCAGCTCTGGTAGCGGCCCTCGGCCTCCATCAGCGCCGCGTGTGCCGTGGTGAACTTCGCCTGGTCCTTCGCGACGGCCGCCTCGCCGAGGTCGGTGGCGGCGGTTCGGTACGCGGTGGCGATCTCGATGATCTGCGCGTGCGCGGCCTTCATCGACGCGGGCGGCGTGACCTTGTTCGCCCCGTCGAGGAACTCGGTCATCCGCGGGATCACGATGGTGTCGAGTGCGCTCGGGTGCTCGAACCAGCCGGCGGCCTCGGTCATGTGCGTGGCCTTGATCGTCATCAGCGGCTTCTTGCCGACCCAGAGCACGCCGATCAGCGCGTTCATGTCCTGGTTGAGATACGTCTCGACGCCAGCCTTGTCGCCGGAGGACTTCCCGCCGCACGCCACGAGGCCAACGATCAGGAAGGCGATCACGATGCTGCGCATCCTTCGACGCTACACCTACTCGAGCGAATCGAGATCGGAATCGCCACCGCAGTAGAACCAGCGCTGCGGATCCACGAACCGGCGATCGCCGCCCTTCGGGATCATCACGAGGAACGGCTTGCTCTCGCGCTCGAGGAACGCCGAGCGCCACATCAGCCGGGTGCGGCCATCGAGCGCGAACAGCTTGATGCTCACCGTGCGCGCGCGCGTGTTCTCCACCGCATGGGCGGTGATCGCGCGCAGGCATGCATGCCACTCGCCGGGCACCGCGATCAGATCCACGATGTGGAGGTCCGAGCCCTGGTGCATCGATTCGAGTGCGCACGCGCCGATCGGCCGGTGACCGTCGACGATCACGTACGCGGGCTCGCGCTGCGCCGGCGCGCCGCGGAACCGCCACGTGTAGAACGCCGCGTCGCGCACCGCCGAGAGCCGGAGCTCGGTCCGGGCCTGTGACCACACCGTGTCGATCCGCGGATCGTGCGGCGTCATCGGATGCAGCTTCGCGCCATGGCGCGGGCTGCGGAGACGCGCGGTCAGCTCGCCGATCATCGAGGGCCCCAGACGCACGCCGCGCACGAACCGCGCGACGTGACCGACCTCGCGCGAGCCACCGTGCTTGAGCGGCGTCAGGTTCATCGCGCCGGGCGCGCCGTACATGCAGCCGATCTGGTGCCGGTCCATGTCGCGGCGCGAGGCATCGTGCAGCAAGCCGCCGAGGCCGCGGCGTCGCCACGCCGGCCGGACGTAGCCGTCACCGCCGAGCGCGGCGCGGACGGTCTGCCCATCGAGCCACAGCCGGAACGGGAAGAACGACGTGCAGCCCGCGACCTCGCCGGTGGGCGCGATCGCGAGCCAGGTCAAGGCGCGCCCGCCGGGGTTGGTCTCGTACAACCAGTTCCAGCGGGCGGCGACGTCGACGCCGGGAATCATCTCGCCGAGGAGAGCGCAGATCTCGGAGCGGTCGTCGTCGTTGGCCTCGCGGACCTCGAACATCCGCTACAGCGTACTACTTGTACTCGGGCTCGACGATCTTGACGTCCTTGATCCCGGCCTCCGCGAACGCCTTGTCGAGGTGTGCTTTATCGCCCAGTGCGACCACCACCTCGTTGGCTGGATCGAGCTCGGTCTTGATCAGGGCACGGATCTGCGCGGGGGACACCGCCGCGATCTGCTGGAGCAGCGTGTTGTAGTAGGTCGGCGGCAGGTTGTGCTGCGCGATGAAGCTGAGGCGCTGCGCCAGCTCGCCGGTCACGGTGGACTCGCCGAGCATGTTGCCGATCAGCTTGCGACGGGCGCGTACGAAATCCTCGTTGAACTCGTCGTCTCCGCGGCGCATGTCGTCGAGCCCGTCGCGGATCGCCTTGATCGACTCGCCCGCGCGCTCGGCATCCATCGTGCCGCCGATGACCGCGCCACCGCGCATCAGGTACGAGCTCGGGCCGACCTTCGCCTGGCGAGCGAAGTACAGACCGTAGGTCGAGCCGCGCTTGAAGCGAACGTTCTCGGCGCGGATGTTCATCATCTCGCTGAGCACGCGGCGCGCACCCTCCTGACCATCGACGCCGGCGGGAGCCGGGTAACCGATCGTCACGGTGAGCTGCTGGTCCTCCTTGCTCTTCTTGACGCCGACGTAGACCGGGCCCGTGCGCTTGTACGGCGTGGTGTCCACCGGCTTGTCGACGCTGCCCTTGTCCATGCTGCCGAACACGCTGCGCACGAGGCTCTCGGCCTTCTTCGGGTCGAAGCTACCGACGAGGACGAGCGTGGCGTTACCCGCGCGGAAGTGGCTGTTCTTGTAGCTGTCGAGCGAGTCCTTGTGGATCTTGCTCGCGAACTCCGGCGTCAGGATCGCGGTCTTCGTGTACGGGTGATCGGGACCGTAGATCGCCGTCACGACCTGACGGACGTACTCGTTCGTCTCCTGCGTGGAGTGGAGCTTCCACTCCTCCTTCGTGCGCTTCTGCCAGCGCTCGATCTGCTCCTGCGAGTACACGCCGGCGATCAGCATGCGCTCGAGGCCCTTCACCATGACGTCGAGGTAGATGTTCACGCCCTGCGTGCCGCAGAACGTGGCGTCGTCGGAGGAGCCGCACCGGATCTCGATACCGGTGCGCGAGAACACGTCGGTGTTCTGCGCGAACTGCGGATCGACGTCCTCGACCCGCTGGAGGAAGTTCGCGGCCATCGAGGCGAGCGCCGGGTTCTCCGGGGTTGCGGCGTCGCCGGCGTTCTTGAGGATGAGC
Organism: Haliangiales bacterium; assembly: GCA_038203335.1. Lineage (GTDB taxonomy): Bacteria > Myxococcota_A > Polyangia > Haliangiales > Haliangiaceae > JABFXX01. The sequence continues at coordinate 14,473 of JBBRED010000050.1, forward strand.
TGCGCGGTGACCACGGGCATCGCGTTGATCGGCAGGAGGACGACGTCCATGCCGTTGCCGAGCTTGAACCGCGTCGCATTGTTGAGGCCCTTGAGCTGCGCGGTGACCTTGAGCGGGCGCTTCGCCTCGTTCGGGTCCACGGCGGCGTTCACGATCGCCTGATCGGTGTTCGGCTTGAACTTCACCTTCGAGCGGGTGTCGCCCTTGAGCGCGGCGGCGTTCGGCTTGACGACGATGATGCCGGCCTTCTCCCAGTCGAGCGCCTTCTTGACGGCGCCACCGATGCGGTCGTTGTCGAACTTGTCGATCTTGTCGAGCGCGTGGAACATGTACATCTCGGTCGAGTTGAAATCCATCGTGGTGTCGTGCTGGACCATCTCGCCGATCTTGAGCGTGCGGCTCGGGAGCGCCTCGAGGCCGGCGACGAACGACGCCTTCTCGCGGTTCTTGAACTCCTCGAGCTCGACGTACGTTCCGCCGTCGAAGCCGCGATAGGCCTGCTTCGCAGAGTTCTGCGCGAACTCGAGGGCCTCGTCGAGCTTGCCCATGCTCTTCAGCTCGATGCGGATCAGGAACAGTGGCGCGAGCTCACCGCCGAGGATGGCGGGCTCGACCTTGTACGCGAAGCCGTACTCCTGCGCCTTGCGCGCGATCTTGGCGAACGCGTTGCCGATGCCGAACCGAGCCGCCTCGCCCTCGGGCGTGTTGCCCGCGGGGAGCGCCCAGCCGATCCACACGCTCGGGCGTTCGACGTCGGCCTCGATCTCGATCTTCTGGTGATTGACGACGAACGGCTTCGGCTCGACGCGCGGCGCTGCCGTGCGCTTCGGGATCTTGCCGAACCACTTCTGGACGAGCTCGACCGTCTTGTCGACGTCGACGCCGCCCGCGATGATCAGCGTCGCGCGCTCGGGCGCGTAGTACTTCTTCATGAAGTCGCACGCGTCCTTGAGCTGGGCGCTGGCGATCTGGACGTCGTCGCCGCCGATCATGCGCTGGTACGCGTGACCGTCCGGGTACATCGCCTGCTCGACGAGCTGCGCGATGTAGTCCTCGGCGCTCGAGCCGGCGCGGATCTCGTTGCGCACGACCTCGCGCTCGCGCTCGAACTCGGACTCCGGCACCGTGGAGCAACCGAAGGCCGGCGCATCTGCTGTGGCGGCCACGTCGGCGGCGTAGAACATGCGCATCGCCTCGATCTTCAGCATCGAGTCGAGGTTCTCCTCGCGCACCGTCGTCCAGTAGTGCGTCATGTCCCAGTTCGTGAACGCGTTCACGAACGTCGCCATGTCGAGCAGCGTCTGGAAGATCGGTGGCGTGTTCGGCCCGTCGGGACGGGTCTGGAACATGAGGTGCTCGACGAGGTGAGCGAGGCCCGCCTTGCCCGCCGGATCTTCGCGCGAACCGACCTCGTAGTGAACGTCGACCTCGACGAGCTCCGTCGACGAATCGGGCATGATCACGAACCGGAGGCCGTTCGACGTCAGCACACCGCGACGCTCGGCGCTCTTGAACGCGAACCGCGGGGATTCCGGGTTACACGCCCCGAGAACCAGTACGGCGGCGAGCGCCCCCAGGCACAGCGAAGTCTTCCTCATGGCGTCGGATCTTTCCTGATCCCCAGAGGTTTGCAAGCGCGGGCCACTAGCCACTTGCGACCGGGGCGCATCATGGTGCGACGGGGGCCGAGTCGCACCCGTTTACCCCTTCCCCTCGTCGGGGGGGTTCGGGCTATGGTCCGCGCCGATGTCAGTCAAGGACCGCGATCGCGCCTTCTTTGGTCACCCGATCGGCCTTCGCACCCTGTTCTTCACGGAGATGTGGGAGCGCTTCTCGTACTACGGGATGCGGGCCTTCCTCATGATCTACATGCTCGCGGCCGTGAAGGTCGGCGGGCGTGGCATGAACGCATCGTCCGCGGGCCTGACCATGGCCCTGTTCCTGTCCTCCGTGTATCTGCTGTCCCTGCCGGGCGGTTGGATCGCCGACCGCTTCCTCGGCCAGCGCGCGGCGGTGACCTACGGCGGCATCGGCATCGCGATCGGCAACGCCCTGCTCGCCATCCCGATGGACGAGCTGTTCTACCCGGGCCTCGTGATGATCGCGCTCGGCACCGGCCTGCTCAAGCCGAACGTCTCGACCATCGTCGGCCAGCTCTACTCCAAGGAAGACATCCGCCGCGACGCCGGCTTCACCATCTATTACATGGGCATCAATATCGGTGCCACGCTGTCGCCGTTCGTCTGCGGCTACCTCGCCCAGAGCGAGAGCTTCCGCGGCTTCCTCGGCGAGCACGGCATCGACCCCACCTGGTGCTGGCACTTCGGCTTCGCGGCCGCGGCGCTCGGCATGGTAGGCGGCCTGATCCAGTATCTGCTCCAGCAGAAGGACCTCGGCGAGTCGGGCCTGAACCCCACGATCCCCGAGGATCCGGCGGTCGCCGCGCAGGATGTCACGCGCCTCAAGTTGATCATCGGCGGGCTCGTCGCCGTCGCGGCGATCCTCGGCGGCCTCGCCGTCGGTACGGATATCAACCCCGATCGCATCGGCGACATCTTCGGCGTCGGCCTCGGCATCGGCGCGATCGTCGTGTTCTACGGCTTCTTCACGAAGGCGCGCGATGCGAGCGAACGACGGCGTGTGATCGCCATGATCCCGCTGTTCATCGGCGCGATCGCGTTCTTCGCGATCTTCGAGCAGGCGTCGACCACGCTGTCGGTGTTCGCGGAGGATCTGACTTCGCGCAAGCTGGCGGGCGTCACCGTCGAGGCGAGCTACTACCAGAGCGTCAACGGCATCTTCATCGTCGCCCTCGCGCCGGTGTTCGCCGCGATGTGGGTCGGCCTCGCGCGGGCGCGCAAGGAGCCGTCGAGCGTGATCAAGTTCGCGATCGGCATGCTGTTCGTCGCCCTGTCGTTCGTCGTCATGCTGCCCACGCTGTCGACGGTGCCGAGCCTCGAGGCGATGCAGGCGATGCAGGCGGCCAAGGAAGTTGTCCCCGAGGCCTCGCGCGTCAGCGGCGGCTTCCTCATCGCGCTGTACTTCGTCTACACCTGCGCCGAGCTGTGCATCTCGCCGGTCGGTCTGTCGTCGATGTCCAAGCTCGCGCCGCAGCGTCTCGCGGGCATGGTGATGGGCACCTGGTTCCTCGGCACCGCGATCGGTAACTACCTCGCCGGCCGCGCCGCCGGGTTCGCCGAGAAGCGCGGCTTCGGCTTCCTGTTCCCGTTCCTGATCGTCTGCGCGCTCGTCGTCGCCGTGGCCCTGTTCGTGGTCGCCCCGATGATCAAGAAGATGATGGCCGCCGAGGACAAGGCCGACCCGGACGGGAAGTCCGAGAAGCCCGAGCCGCTGCCCAAGGCGCGCGTCGTCGACAAGGATTGAGCGACCTCCCCGACGCCCGCGACGGGCTGACGCGCCTCCAGCGGATCATCCTCTGGCAGCTGCGCGAAGCGGAGAAGGAGCGCCCGGGTCACGCGGTCAAGACGGCGCTGCTCTACGGCCGCGTGATCGAGCACATCGATGTTTCGGTCGACGAATTCCAGCGCGAGGTCGCTCAGATGGTCGGCCAGCGCGTGAAGTAGGCGCGGGCCTCGGGCGGGAGGTGCTCGAGGAGCCAGTCCCAGGTCGGCTCGGCGACGAGGACCAGGCCGTTCGCGTGGCGCGGGTGCGTGCCGATCGGTGGCGGGATCGAGGGCTCGCGGCGCGCGGCGATCAGGGCCTCGTCGAGGGGTGAACCGGCGCCGGTGAACGCGAGCGGCATCACGCGATAGCGGTGCTCGCGCGGTACGGCGTCGGGACGCTGTCGATGGGGCACGCCCGTGTACCAGGTGACCATGAACGCGATGTGGCGCTCGGGGACGATCGCGATGCCGCCCTCGGGGATCCGGCCGGCGAGCCCCTCCACGGCGGCGACCATCGCGGGATGCGCGACGATCTGCCCCTGCACGCGGCGATGCGGCATCGCGAGGACGATCAGCAGCGCGAGCGAGGCGAGCGCGCCGTCGGCGATCCGGCGTGGAACGGCGACCACGAGCGCGCGCGCGACGATCGCGGCGCACAGCGCCATCGGCACGAACGCGATGATGCGAATACGAAAGCCGAGGCCCTGAGGATCCGAGACCGCGAGCCAGGGCAGGGCGATCAGGAGCGCGAGCGCGATGATCACCCAGGCGGCGATGCGCTCGCCGCGGCTCGGCGTGGTGGTCGGGTCGGAGGATCGAGCGCGGCGGATCACGATTGCCCCGAGGATCGCGAGCACGGCGCCGATCGCCGCCTCGAATCCCATCGGCAGCGTGACGGTCTTGGTCGCCAGCGCCGGTAGATCCCAGCGCGCCGGCGCCCACAGCGCGTGGGAGAGCGCCGCGTCGCCGGGCGAGAGGAAGCGCTCGGGAAACGCGAGGCCCAGGACGAGCGCGAGGCTCGCGAGCGCACCGAGACCGGCGATCGCGTAGAGCAGGCGACGGCCGCGCAGCTCACCTGCTTCTGCGGCCTCGGCGAGCACCGCGGGGAGGGCGATCAGGAGGACGAGCCCGGCGGCCATCTTGTGCGCGAGGAACGCGGCGATCACGCCCGCGACTGCGAGCCCGAAGCGCACGCGCGTGCGCTGCTCGAACGCGCGCAGCACGAGCCACAGGCCGGTCATGCCGACGGTGAGCCCGATGCCGTTCTTGACGAACTCGATGGTCAGGTACATCGAGCCCGCGCTCGTCGCTGCGAGCGCGGCGGCAACGAGGCCCGCTCCCCGGCTCTTGCCGAGCCGCGCGCCCACGCCGTACGCGGGCAGGGCGATCAGCGCGCCGAACAGCGCAGCGCCGAGCTTCGCGCCGGTCATGGGATCGGTGATCGCGGCGAGCGGTGCCATCAACCAGAACCCGAGCGGCGAGGCGGGATACGCGAGCGATCCGTGATCGAGCAGCGAGCGCAGCTGGATCGGATAGAAGTAGCCGTCGATGCCGACGGGAAACGGCGTCTCGGTCAGGATCCCGTAGCGCACGAAGAACGACCACGCGACGAGCGCGGCCAGTGCGGCGGCCACTGCGAGCGTGCTCGCGAGCTCGAGCGACTTGGTGCGATCCATCTCAGCTCGGCGGCGGTGACGCCATCATGCTCGTGATCTGGTTGCCGCCGAAGATCCGGATCTGTCCACCGCCACCACCGCCGCCGCCGCCTCCGGCGCTCGTGGTGTCGTTGCCGCCGACGAGGCCGGCGCCGCTGCCGCTCGAGCCCCTGCCGCCGGAACCGACGAAGATCGTGCCGCCGGGGCCGCCGTTCGCCGCCGCGATCGAGGTGCACTCGCTGCCCGATGTGCCGTTGGCCCCATTGTCGGCGCCACCGCCACCACCGCCGCCGTTTGCGATCAGCGTCGGCGTGCCGGTGATCTCCGGCGACCACAACACGATCATACCGCCGGCTCCTCCGCCCGAGCCGCCGCTCTTCGATTGGTTTCCGCGCCCGCCGCCGCCGCCCGAGGCGTCGATCTTGCCGGTCACCTTCATGGTGCCCGCGGAGAGGAGATACACGCCGCCACCGCCGGCACCCGCCGGGTTGGCGAGCGCTCCGCCGCCGCCTTCGCCACCCACGCTGCCGCGGCATCCGCCGCGCAGATCATCGATCACGAGCGCGATGCTGCCCGCCATCCCGCCGGCGTTTGCGCCGTTGTTGCCGGTGCCGCCGTTGCCGCCCTTCGTCGCGAAGCTGCCACCCGCCCCGCCGGCACCGCCGTTGGTCCCGGGCTCTGCGGCGACGCCGGGGAGGCAGGTCGCGGCATCCGCGCCAGGGCCGGCGACCGCGGCGTTCGCATCGGCGGAGACCGTGCCGCTCACGTTCATGTGGCCAAGAGCGAGCAGCGCAAACGGCCGCGCGCCGACGAGCCTTAGCTGCGACGTGATCGAGACCTCGTTCGCGACGATCACGCACCAGCCACGGATGATCACGTCGCACGTCGTGGACGTATCGAGCGTGAGGCTCGGAAGGGTGGAGACGTCGAAGCTCGTACGCGCCGGAGCCTTCGTGCACAGCTCGAACGGCGCCACGCCGTAACACTCGCGCGCGTCGAGCGGGATCGCATCGGGCGCGTCGGCGACCGGCGCATCGGCGGCAACGACCGGATCGTCGATGCCGATCAGCGATCGGCATCCGCCGAGCGCCATGGCTACGATGACGACCTCGCGCCTCACACACTCGACGATAACATGCGCTAAGGATCCTCCATGCCCGACGCTGTCGTCCTGCTCTCCGGTGGCCTCGACTCGACCACCGCGCTCGCCGTTGCCCGCGACGCCGGGTTCACGTGTCGAGCCTTGACGGTGCGTTACGGCCAGCTCCACGAGGTCGAGCTCGCCGCGTCGCGCCGCGTTGCGGCGGCGGCAGGTGTCCTCGATCACAGGATCGTCGCCGTCGATCTGTCGCCGCTGGCACCGAGCGCGCTGACCACCGCCGGCGTCGCGGTGCCCAAGGACCGCACGCTCGCCGAGATCGGCGCCCCCGGCGATGTGCCCTCGACCTACGTTCCGGCGCGCAACACCGTGCTGCTCTCGCTGGCCCTCGCCTGGGCGGAGAGCCTTGGCGCGCGGGACCTGTTCGTCGGCGTCAACGTGCTCGATGCGAGCGGCTATCCCGACTGCCGGCCCGAGTTCATCCGCGCGTTCGAGGCGCTCGCGCAGGTCGCCACGCGCGGCGGCGGGTTCCGGATCCACGCGCCGCTGATCGAGCTGACCAAGGCGGAGATCATCGTCCTTGGCCAGCGCCTCGGCGTGGACTACGCACTGACCCACTCCTGCTACGACCCCGTCGGCGACCTGGCGTGTAGCCGCTGCGATGCATGCGCGCTCCGCAAGAAAGGCTTCGCCGAGGCGGGCGTCCCCGATCCCACACGGTACGCGGTGTACACTTCGGCTGGATGAAGCTGGGGACGCTCCTCCTGCGCAATGCGGCGATCGGGCTATCGCAGCTCGAGGGCGCGCTGCGCAACCAGGTCCTCTACGGCGGCCGCCTCGGCACCAACCTCGTCGAGCTCGGCTTCATCGATCTCGAGATGCTCTCGTCGTATCTCGCCGAGCTCAGCGGCTATCCGATGGCCACGCCCACGCTCCTCGACGAAGCCGACCCCGAGCTCCTCGATCGCATCGGCGCCGACGAGGCGCATCGCCAGCGCGCGATCCCGCTCGCGTACCTCGGCGACGCCAAGGACTACGTCGGCGTGGCGATGGTCGATCCCACCGACACCGACGCGATCGGCCAGCTCTCCGAGAAGCTCGGCGCGAAGGTCACGCCGTACGTGGTGCCCGAGCTGCGCGCGCTGTACTACCTCGAGCGCCTGTTCGGCACGCCCCGGCGCGCGCGGTTCATCCGCTCGGCGCGTCCCGGCACCGAGAACGATCCGCTGCGCGATGACCGCCGCCGCCAGCAGCCGGCGCAGGGCATGGTGATGCCGCCGTCGTTCACGCTCGAGCCGCGGCGTCGCCGCAACTCGCAGCAGGTCCCGACCGGCTCGCAGGTGCCGCACGCGATGTCGTATGGCGCGGCGTGCGAGGCGATCGACACCGCCACGCATCGCGAGACCATCGCGGAGACCCTCGTCGAGTACGCGAAGGGACGCTGCGACGCGCTCGTCGTGTTCCTGATCCGCGATGGCAACGCGCTCGGATGGCGCGGGTACGTCGCGCCGCCGGCCACGTACAAGACGCCGATCGAGGAGCTATCGCTGCCGCTCGGTGGGGCATCGTCGCTGCAATCTGCCCACGATGCGGGCGAGGCGTTCGTCGGACCGTCGCCGTCCTCGGCGAAGCCGGTCGAGGTGAAGCTGTGGGCCGCGCTCGGCACCGCGCCCGAGCCGATCGATGTCGTGGTCATCCCCATCCTGGTGAAGCAGCGCGCCGTGAACTTGATCTACGCGCACACGATCGGCGGGCCGCCGCCGCAGTATTTGATCACCGAGCTGCTCGATCTGGCCGTCCGCGCGCAGGCCTCGTACCTCCGGCTGATCAAGCAAGCGCGCGGCTCCTAGGTCCGGATTATGGCATCGGTTTTGCGCTCTAATCCACTGTGATTACAGCGGAACTTACCTATTCTCGATCCGCCTGTGGGGAACTTGATCTTTCCTGGCAACAAGGCAGAGTCGCCCTCGTGCCGCAACGAGTAACCCTTCCGACCGCCAGGATTGGCGTCGGTACGATCGCCGCCGCCCTTGCCGCCCTGTCGATGGCGGTCATCGGTCACTTCTTCATCTGACGCCGCCGATCCTCCGGATTGGCGGGCTGTCATTTGCGAAGCCCGGTCAGCAGTCGTTGTGATCACTCACGAGGACGTGCCTGGGAAGCCGTCTGATACAGCGGTCCCATGATCGAGATCGAGCTCAAGGGGTCCAGGGATCCGCAGGCGTTGGCGGAGTTGATCGCATCCACGCTTCATGGTCATCCGGTGCCCAACCCCGGGTCGGCCACCGCCGAGACCGGCAAGTGGATCCGCGAGGAGCAGGAGGACGCGGAGCGAACCCGCCCCTCGCATGAAGAGATGCCGACCGTGAACTTCACGACCATTGAGGACGACCTCGACTGGACCGAGATCTAGAGCGGACCGTCGCCACCGTCCCAGGCGATCGGCGGCGTGGTGACCGCTCCGTTCGGGAGATATGGCACCGGCGTGCCGCTGGCGATCGTGAGCGGAATCGCGGAGACGGCGAGCGTGGCGCGGTCGAGCGCGAGCAGCTCCGTGTACTCGTTCGTGCGGGCGCAGGCGAAGGTGCCGTTGACGAGCTTCAGCTGCGCGCAGCGTCGGATCGTGTGCGACGTCAGCCAGACGCCCGGAATCTGCGCGCCGCCGATCGCCAGCTCGGTGACCGCGAGCAGCGTGGGGTCCGGCCACAGATCCGCCAGGCCGCTGATCGAGATGGTCACGCGATAGGAGTGCGGCGCGGCCCCCGCCGTGCGCGCGGGCAGCGTGCACGACGCGATCGAGCACGCGAGCGTCTCGCCGTTGGCCTCGTCGACGATCGTCCCGCCCCACGAGCCCGCCACGAGTGCGCCGCTCGCCGTGACCGGCGTCAGCGTCGGAACCGGCGTCTGATCGCACGTCTCGGGATTGTCGTCGCAGTTTCCCGTGCCGAGGATCGTTCGCGCGCCCGAGTACAGGTGCGCCAGCGTCGTGCTGTACGTGCCGGCCGGCGCACCGGGCGTGATCGAAACCGTGATCGGCTCGGCGGTCTGCTGCGTGATCCGTACGCTGTAGATCGAGGGCCGGTTCCACACCGGAAACAGAAGGTCCGACGCGTGCGATGCCGTCGCCAGGCTTCGCGCCATCAGCGACGTCGCGCCGAGCGCGGCCTGCGGCGGCTCCACATACAGCGGCGCGGCCAGCGGGTGATGTGTCCAGCATGCGGAGACCAGCTGCTCGGTCCCCATCGTGTCGCGCACGCGAACATCGAAGTGCAGCTCGCCGTCATACGTGCCGAGCACAGGCGCATCGTCGCGATACGCGGCCACCCGCACGCGGCCACTCGCCGGCACGGTGCCGAGCGGCGTCCACGGAACCACGACCGCGCCGGCCGCCGTCATGAGCCGATACGCCGAGGCGCTCGGATCGAGCGGAATCGTCGGCACGGCCACCTCGATCGCGATCTCATTCTGCGTGACCTGGCGCCCGAAAGCCGGCGCCCGATCCATCAGGTACGCGTACCGCGACACCACCGGACACGCGCCGCCCGCCGCGATCGTGACGTCCGGCCCCTGATGCGAGTGGACCGGCTCGCCGCTCGCGAAGTCGATCGCATCGTTGCGCTCGTCCTTCCACCTCGCCGGCACGATCGACAGCACCTTCGGATCGACCGGCGTCTCCCCAGCATCTACTTCACCGGCGCCGCCATCCGGCTGTTCGGAGACATCGTCGGAGGGAGACACGGTGCCGCAACCGGCGGCGGCCAACAGTACGACCAGCATGTTCTTCGTCATGGGCCGCCTATCGGCACCACCCGCTGGCGGTTGCGTCTGAAAGCGTCCGAAAGCGTCCGAAAGGGGACGCTTTCAACTTGGACAACCAGCGATCGCTAACCCCGCGTAAACGCGTGGCGTCCGAAAGCGTCCGAAAGGGGACGCTTTCAACTTGGACAACGAGCGATCGCCAACCCCGCGTAACCGCGTCGCAGCGGCGACATCGAAGCGGCATGGCCAAGGCGCCTCCGTGGAAACGCAAGCGGCCGCCAGGTCCGCGCACGAAGCTAACGGCCGAGGCGAAGGCCGCCGCGCGAGCGCGGGCGGAACGCGCGGGTCGTCGGTACCCGAACCTGGTCGACAACATGTGGGCCGCTGCGCGCGAGAAGCGAACGAAGCGCTGATCGCGAGATCGCGCACTTGGCGATCGCAGGTTGTCCAAGTTGAAAGCGTCCCCCTTTCCCGGACACCCTTTTCCCTCAAACAACTACCTTCCCCGGACAGCTACTGCTGCTCGGTCCAGTAGCGGACCCAGTCGCCGTCGGGGATCAACATGCCGTGCTTCACGGCGCCCGGATCCGAGAGCGTGTAGATCCAGGTCCACACCTCCTCGCCGGTTGCGAGGGTGACCTGCTTGATCACGCGGGCGAAGTCGTTGCCCTCGTAGGCGTCGAGCAGGCCGAAGGTCGCGGCGAGGTCGGTGAGCCAGAGCACCTCGCCGGACACCTTGCCCTTGCCGTCGCCCTCGCAGTAGCCGGGGTAGCCCATCGGGAACGCATAGATCGCGCCGGTGGTGTCGGCCGGAACGCAGTGGGTGATCTGGTTCGCGATCAGTGACCGCGCGGTCTGGCCCTGGCGCATCGTGCCGTACACGAACAGCCGGTCGAGCACCTCGTGCGAGCCGGTCGTCCGCTCTACCTCGAAGGTCCCCGTGCTCTTCCGCCGCGGATCGCTCACGCGGAAAACCTACTCTCGCGCGGCGAGCGCCGCCACCTGATCAAGCAACGGGAGAACCATGGCCGCTCCCGCACCTTCGCCGTGGCCAAGGCCGACCTCGAAGACCGGGCTGATGCCGAGGTGCGCGAGGATCCGCGGGTGGGTGAACGTTCCGGCATGCGCCGCGACCAGGTAGCCGCGCACGTTCGGCGCCAGCGCCACGGCGACGAGCGCCGCGGCTCCGGTCGCGTAGCTATCGAGGACCACGGGCACGTTCATCGATGCGGCCGTCACGATCACGCCCGCGAGCACCGCGGTCTCGGGCCCTCCGAACGCGGCGAGCAGGTCGAGTCCACTCGCTCCCGCGAGCTCGGCACCCTTCGCTCCGGCCGCCTCGGCGACCAGATCGGAGAACCCGGTGGGCGCTGCACCGAGCGCCGCGCCGAGGAGCGCCATCGAGGCCACGTCCGCACCCACGCCGAGCGCCCCGAGCGCGAGGACATCGAGCCCCGGATCGGCGAGCGAAATGGCGAGCGCGATCCCGGCCTCGAGCCCGAGCGCCGCATCGACGATGGTCATCGCCGGTCCCGACATCAGATTGCGGCTCGTACCGCGCCCGAGCTGCACCGCCGTCGCGGGCATCGACGCGGTCTCTCGCGCGCCCGCATCGACGAGCAGCACTGGCGTGCGGCTGCTCCGCGCCACCTGGACGAGCGCCGCCGTGCCGTCCGCGATCGCATGTGCCGCGATCACCGTCGGATGCGAAGCGCCGAGCACGATGCCCGGATCGCCAGCGCCGTGATCGCCTGCCACCACGATGATGGTCCGCCGCTCCGCGCGCGGCCGCGCCGTGTGCTGGGCGCCGCCGATCGTCATCGCGAGCCGCTCGAGCAGTGGCATCGCGGCCCCGGCCACGTTGAGCCGCGCACCCTCGGCGTGCGCGGCCGACGCGGGCGAGATCGACTCGAGCACGTGCCGCAGGACGCGATCGCTCACGCCCGCCCCCACATGGCGGCCTTCGACTTCTGCTTCACGAGGATCAGCACGAAGAACGGGCCGCCGAGGAGCGCGGTCACGGCGCCGGTCGGAAGCGGGGTGGTCACGGTGCGCGCGAGGGTGTCGCAGACGGTGAGCAGGACGGCTCCGCCGAACACCGAGGCGGGGATCAGGAGCCGATGGTCCGGCCCGATGATCGCGCGCAGTGCGTGCGGGACGATCAGGCCGACGAAGCCGATCGGGCCGGCCACCGCGATCGCCGCACCGACGAGCAGCGATGCGAGGAAGAACACCACGACGGTGGTCCGGCCCACGCGCACGCCGAGCGACGCCGCGACCTCGGGCCCAGCGGCGAGCGCGTTGAGCGAGCGGCCATGCATCGCGAGCACCACGAGCCCGACGAGGATCGGCGCCGCGGCGTACTTCACCGTCGACATCCGCATCGAGTCGAGCCCTCCGAGCATCCAGCGCAGCATGTGACTGACCTCGGTGAAGTCACTCGTGTACTGGATCAGCACGCTCGCCGCGGAGCAGAACATCGAGAGCGTGACGCCCGCGAGGATCAGGGTCGCCGGCGGCAGCGAGCGCCCGACCGCCGCGAGTTGCCACACGATCAGGAGCGTGCCGATCGCGCCGAGCAACGCGGCGCCGCCGACGCCCGCGCCGCCGAACGAGCTCTCCACGCCGACGCGGATCGCGATCACCGCCGCGAGCGAGCTGCCCGACGAGATGCCGAGCGTGAACGGCTCCGCCAGCGGGTTGCGAAGCAGCGCCTGCAGCGCGCAGCCGGCACCCGCGAGCGCACCACCCACGAGCAGCGCGGCCAGCACCCGCGGCATCCGGACCACCAGGATCTGCCACTGCTCCGTGCCCTCGCTGAACGCATCGACACCGAGGAGCTCGAGGTGCCGCTCGCCGTGCACCGTGCCGACGCCGATCAGCAGCGCCACGATGCCCACCACCACCGCGATCACCGCGCACACGACGAGCGCGATCACGAACCGCCGCGCCGTGAGCCGCTTGCTGTGACCGCTGATGAACCCGCTCACACCGGCTCCGCGAGCCCGCTCACACCGGCACCGCGAACCGACCGCCGGCGGGCAGATCGCCGACGTGGATCGCCACCCCGAACGCCTTCTGGGTCGCCGCCGCCGCGAGCACGTCGGCCGGTGCACCGCGCGCTGCGAGCCGGCCATCAGCGACCAACCACATGGTGTGTCCGAACCGCAACGCGAGATCGAGATCGTGCGTGACGATCACCGCGCTCGCACCGGCATCGCACTGCTCGCGCATCACCTCGAACACGGTCCGCGCGTGCGCGGGATCGAGCCCCGAGGTCGGCTCGTCGAGCAGCAGGCACTTCGCGCCCTGACACAGCGCCTGGGCGATGATCACGCGCCGCGCCTCGCCGCCCGAGAGCTCGTCGAACCGGCGCGCCGCGAGGTCATCCACCGCGCACGCCTTCATCGCCGTGTGCGCCGCTGCGAGGTCCGCGTCCGATGCGAGCCCGAGTCCGTGCTGCCGCGCGAATCGGCCGAGCAGCACCACCTCCTCGACCGCGAACGGAAACGCCATCTCGTAGTGCTGCGGCAGGTACGCGAGGTCGCGCGCGATCACGCGCCGCACCGACTGCATCGGATCGTGCCCCATCACCCGCACGCTTCCCGTCCGCGGCCGCACGAGCCCCGCCATCGCGCGCAACAGTGTGGTCTTGCCGGCGCCATTCGGCCCGACGATCACGACCAGCTCGCCTTCTCCAACTTCCACCGAGACGTTGCTCACGACATCGCGCGCGCCGAGCGCGACGCTGACGTCCTGGAGCGCAAGCCTCGCCATCGCCCGCTACCATAGCTGACTCCTCACCGGAAACGCGCTACTCCTGGTACCGGGTGCGTCGTCGGAATAACCGCGTAGCGATGAATCTTCCGGTCGAGGTGATCGCGAACGGGAAGAAGCTGCGCGCCGTCTCGCAGGACATCTCCGCGTTCGGCATGTTCATCCGCATGTCGCCGCCGCTGCCCGCGGGCACGGTGGTCCAGCTCGTGATCTCGCCGAACGGCCAGCGCCTGCTCACCACCGGCCAGGTCACGCACAGCCTCATGGAAGTCGAGGCGCGCACGCTCGGCCGGTTCCCCGGCATCGGCGTGGTGTTCCGCGATCCGGTGCGCCCTGCCGACGAGATGTTCGCCGAGGCGGTGTCGCGCTTGCTCGAGTCGAACGCGAAGACCCAGCCCAAGCACGATATCCGGATCGTCGTCGGCGATCCCTCCACGCGCCTGCTCGAGCGCCTGTCCACCGCGCTCGACAACGCCGGCTTCTCGGTCGCCACCGCCACCAACGGCATGGAGGCGATCGGCGCGTGCCTCTCGAAGACCCCCGACGTCGTCCTCATCGAGCGCGACATGCCGGTCGTCGACGGGCTCCACGTCCTCCAGGAGATGGGCCGCCACGCCGAGCTCGCGAGCGTGCCCGTGATGATGATGTGCGAGGACGCGAGCGATCTGTCTCGCCTGCAGTCGGTGCAGCTCGGCGCGATGGACTTCATCCCCAAGCCGTTCACCGTGCTCGAGGTGATCATCCGCGCGCGCCGCTGGGCCCGCGCGAGCCAGCGCGACACCGAGCGCGTCGTTCTCCGCGGCGCTCTCACCGAGGTGAACCTGCCCTCACTGATGACGATGTTCGAGCAGGAGCGCAAGAGCGGCCAGCTCTCCGTCACGCGCGAGCAATCCGTCGCGTGGATCGATTTCGTCGACGGCCGAATCGTACGCGCCCGCTCGAACTCCAACGAGGACTCGCGCGCCGTGATCATGGAACTTCTCGACTGGCAGGCCGGCTACTTCGAGCTCTCCGCCGGCGCGGCCCCGGTCGCCGCCAAGGGCGATCTCGAGGGCACCGTGACGCATCTCCTCCTCGAACACGCCCGCCTGCGCGACGAAGCCATGCGGTGATATCCTCGCGCCGTGGCGGGAGACTTCGACGACGTCGCGCTCGGTGACACGCGCGCCTCCTCTCACGCCGCCACGCAGCCGATCGCGATCCCCGGCCTCCAGGTCGGGAAGATGTTCCGCGGCCTCAAGATCCGCAGCCTCCTCGGAGCGGGCGCGATGGGGCAGGCGTACCTCGCGAGCCACGTCAGCCTCCGCATTCCGGTCGTCATCAAGCTGTTCCACAACGCGACCGCCGACTCGCTCTCCGAGGCCCACCTCGCCGCGCGCATCGGCTCGCCGTGGGTGGTCCCCGTCCTCGACGCCGGCGTCGAGCAGGGCATGCCGTATGTCATGCAGCGCTACGTCGACGGCATCGACTTCGACGAGCTGCTCGCGATCCACGACGCCGCCGATCGCCAGATCCCCGTCGCCGCGCTCGTGCGCTATGCGGTCAACGTGTTCCACGGCCTCGCCGCGATCCACGTCGCCGGCGTGATCCACCGCGACATCAAGCCGCCGAACCTGTTCCTCGCCGGCTCGGGCGAGGCGCTCGTCGGTGATCTCGGTATCGCCGTCGATCCCACCGGCGTGCACCATGTCGCGGTGGCCGGCACGCCGATGTTCATCGCACCCGAGCTATGGACCGGCGGCCACGCCACCGCGCGCACGGATCTGTACTCCGCGGGTGCCACGCTTCACCTCCTGTGGCAGCGCAAGCCGCCGTTCATCGCCGGCACCG
Organism: Haliangiales bacterium; assembly: GCA_038203335.1. Lineage (GTDB taxonomy): Bacteria > Myxococcota_A > Polyangia > Haliangiales > Haliangiaceae > JABFXX01. Next base: position 29,997 of record JBBRED010000050.1, read on the forward strand.
CGATGGAGCTCGCGCGCCTCCACTGCGACGAGCCGTACGTCGTGCCGCACTCCACCGATCCCGTCGGCGCGTACTTCGGCGCCGTGCTCGCGCGCCTGCTCAGCAAGGATCCCGCCGTTCGCCCCGAGTCCGCGCTCGCCGCCGCTCGAACGCTCGAGCGCGTCGCCACGCCGCCGCCCGAGCTACGCGGCCACGAGGATGGCATCGCGCACGTCGGCAACGTCGCGATCTCCCTCGAGCACAAGGACATCGCCACCGCGACCACCGACGTCATCGTCTCCGCCGCGACCGAGACCATGGACATGGACACCGGCGTCTCCGGCGCGCTGCTCAAAGCCGGTGGCGCGGAGATCCTCGCAGAGCTCCGCACGCACGGCCCGCAGACCATGGGCAAGGTCACCTGGACCGGGCCCGGTCGCCTGCGCTGCAAGAGTATCGCGCACGCGGTCGCCGCCGCCGGTGGTGCGATCTGCATCCAGCGCGTGGTCCTCCGCACGCTGTTCGAGGCCGAGCGCCGCGGCCATCGCTCCATCACGTTCCCCGCGCTCGGAACCGGCGTCGGCGGCGTGCCGCACGGATTCAGCGCGCGCCTCATCCTCGAGGCGATCCGCACGTTCGCCTCGTTCGCGCCGCGGAGCTGCCGCTCGATCCGCATCGCGCTGCCCGCCGCCGAGACCCTCGCGCAGTGGACCACCGGCCTCCTCGCCCTCGACGCTGACGCCGTTCAGCGCTGAGCCAGCTCGTCGCGCAGCTCCGTCAGGATCTTGCCGAGCAGGTTCTGCCCGCGCCACGTCGCACGGTCCTGCGCCTTCGGATCGTTCGCGGAGAGCCCGATGCCCCAGATCCGATCGTACGGGCTCGCCTCCACCATCGTGGTCCCGGCCGTCGCGAGCAGCAGCTCGAGCAGCTCCGCGTTCTGCGTGAACTTCGCGCGATTGCCCGCCTTCACGATCGCCTCGCGCTCGCGCTTCCACACGCCATCGTCGAAGCCCTTCACCTTGCGGCCGAGCTCCTTGTGCTGCTTCGGGTGCGTCGCCGCGACGATCTCCGCGGCCATCGCGGCATCACCGAACAGCACCGCCTTGCCGTGCATCATGTACTGCTCCGCGCACATGAACGTCAGCTCGCTCGCCGTGAACGAGCAGCGGTACCACTGCGAGAACGGCGACGCCTCGGTGAAGAAGAACGTGAACATGGTGTGCATGTTACACTAAGACGCGCGAGCGGCAACCTCGGTCTACGGAGCGAGCGCCTTCGCGAGCACGGTCAGCGCCGCGTCCACCCGCGGTGACGGGGCGATCAGGAACTGCTCCGCGAGCAGCACCGCCCGACCGGGCACCGTCTTCCACGGCTCGAGCCCCTTGTCGCCTCGCGCCGCGTACGACATGTCGAGGATCACCTCGGGCTTCGCGCGCAGCACCTCCTCCATCGAGATCTTCGGGTACTTCACGCCCGCACCCGCGAGGACGTTCTCGCCGCCGACCACTGCGAGCAATTCGTCGATGTACGTGCCGGTGCCGGCCGCGATCAGGTTGCCGAGCCCGCCGGCCTCGCGGTCGATGATCAGCAGCACGCGCGGGCGCTTCGCCGGGCGCTTCGCCGCCGTCGCCTCGATGGCCGCCTCGATCCGTGCGACCACGGCCTCCGCCTCCGCCGTCTTGCCGATCTTCGCGCCCACCGTCCGCAGCGCCGCCTTCACGTCGGGCAGCGTATGCATCTTGCACTCGACGGTGGCGATCCCCGCATCGTGCAGCGCGCCCGCGGCGTTCGCGTGGATGTCGTCCACGATCACCAGCGTGGGCGTCAGCCGCACGATCGCCTCGAGGTCCGGCGTGGTGAAGCTGCCGACCTTCGGCAATCCCTTCACCGCGGGCGGGTACTCCGAGTACTCGTCGACGCCGACCAGCAGCGCCGTGCTGCCGAGCGCTGCCACCACCTCGGTGGCCGAGGGCGTCAGGGAGATGACCCGCTGGTCGACCGGGGATGGGGTAGCGGGCTTGTCCTCGGCCCGCTTCCCGCAGGCGACGGCCACGACCAGCATTACTCCGAGGAGCCAGCGCACGCCCGTGACGTACCACGCCTCCTCGCGCTACTGTTTCACCGTGGCTTCTGGGGATCTGTCCGGCGCCGTCCTCGACGGTCGCTACAAGGTCCTGGAGCCGATCGCTCAGGGCGCG
>JBBRED010000051.1:0-31718 GCA_038203335.1 Haliangiales bacterium
CGTGACGGCCTCCTCGGGCACCCCACCTCTCCGGAGCTCGACCCACGGCTCCTGCGGTTGCCCGAACAGATCACGGAGATAGCGGCGGACCGATGCGACGGAGATCCCGAGCCCGGTGCTCGTCGCCGCAGCCTCGAGCGCGTCGAGGACCTCGTCGGCGGACTGGTACCGATCGCGGGGCGCCTTGGCGAGGAGCTTCCCGACGATCGCGTCGAGCGCCGGCGGGATCTCGGCGCGCAACGACGACGGCAGAGGGGTGGGCTCGGTGACCACGGCCTCCATGCTCTCGAAGTCGGTGGCGCGCTTGAACAGGCGCTCGCCGACGAGCAGCTCCCACATCACGATCCCGAGGGAGAACAGGTCGCACCGGCGATCCACGGCGCCGCCGCGGCACTGCTCGGGGGCCATGTAGCCCATCTTGCCCTTCACCGTTCCGGACTGTGTCTCGACCGACCGGTGCGCGGCCTTGGCGACGCCGAAGTCGACGATCTTGACGTTCCCCTCGTAGCTGACGATCAGGTTCGAGGGCGAGACATCCCGGTGCACGATGCCGAGCGGTAGACCATCGTGCCCCCTCCGGTCGTGCGCATGCTGGAGCGCCGCCGCTGCCCCGGCGATGATCGTGAGCGTGCAGCCGAGCGGCACGGGGCGCTGCACATCGTATGAACGGTGGAGCAGCTCGCGCACGGTCTCGCCGTGCACGTACTCCATGGTGAAGAAGTAGGAGTCGCCGAGCTTCCCGGTATCGAACACCTGCGCGATGTTCGGGTGTTGCAGTTGCGACGCGAGGCGGGCCTCGTCGAGGAACATGTGGACGAACTTGATGTCGGTCGCGCGGTGCTTGTGCACGCGCTTCAGCACCACGTAGCGCTCTACCCCGGCGCTGCTCTGCGTGCGGGCCAGGAAGATCTCGGCCATCCCCCCCGAGGCGAGCTTGGCCAGGACCTCGTAGCGATTGGCTGTCGAGCCAACCTCGGGCGGGTCATCGAGCACGGCCGTGGAGTGTACTGGAATGAGGTACGCTATGGATCTTGTCCACGGTGGACGACACGAAGCTGACCGAAGCCGGTTCGCAGGTGCCCGCGCGCCCTGCAGCCGAAGCGAGCCGGGTGACCCTCGTCATCTACAACGACGAGGCGCGACCGCCAGCCACCATCGTGGTCCCGCTCGCGGCCGACGCCGAGCTCACCATCGGCCGGTCGAGAGCGGCTGGCGTCACGATCGACTCCGAGCGCGTGTCGCGGATCCACGCTGCGTTCACCCGCAGCGGCGGGGGCGTCACGGTCGCCGACGCGGGGAGCCGCAATGGCACGTGGGTCAACGGGACACAGATCACGGACCCGCGCAGGCTCGCCTCTGGAGACGAAGTCGTCGTGGGGCCGGCGAGCATCGTCCTCAGCATCACGAGCGACACGCTGGTGCGCTCGAACCTCGAGTCGACGCGCTACCTCGACGAGCGGTTGGCCGCGGAGGTCGATCGCGGTCTGCACTATCAGCGCGCGTTCGGGCTCGCGATGATCGAGCTCGGCGGATCACAGGACGCGGTCGACGAGGCGACCGACCTCGTGTCGTCATCATTGCGTCCGATGGAGGTCCTCGCAGAGTACGCACCGGGCGTGCTCGCGATCGTGATGCCCGAGCTCGACGCGGCGGCAACAGCACGCGCGGTCGCCGTGCTGATCGAGAAGGTGGCGCCGAGCCATCCCGCGCTGGCGATCTCCGTCGGGGTCGCAGGGTTTCCCGAGCACAGCACGGCGGCCGGTGGCTTGATCTCCCGGGCGCGCGCGGCGCTCGAAGCGATCCGCCTCACCGGCAAGGCCGGCATCGGCGGGCCACCGGAGGATCCGGTCGCGGACGTCGGCGACGTCGTCGTCGTCGATCCGAAGATGGCGAGGATCCACGAGCAGCTGCGCAAGGTCGCGGAGCACTCGATCACCGTCCTCATTCGCGGCGAGACCGGCGTCGGCAAGGAGGTGATCGCGGGCGCGATCCACGCCGCGAGCGGCCGCCGTGGTCCGCTGATCCGGATCAACTGCGCGTCGTTGCCGGAGTCATTGCTCGAGAGCGAGCTGTTCGGGCACGAGAAGGGAGCGTTCACGGGCGCCGATCGCCGGAAGACGGGCTACTTCGAGGCCGCGCACGGGGGCACGCTGTTCCTCGACGAGGTCGGAGAGATGACTCCGGCGCTGCAAGCAAAGCTCCTCCGGGTCCTCGAGCAGCGGCGGATCACGCGCGTCGGCGGGGTGGAGGAGGTCGAGGTCAACGTGCGCGTGATCTGCGCGACGCACCGCGATCTGGAAGCCGAGTGCCGCCGCAACATGTTCCGCTCGGACCTCTACTTCCGGATCAGCGCGTTCACGATCGTCGTCCCACCGCTGCGCGATCGCCCGATGGAGATCGAGCAGCTCGCGCGGGCGTTTCTCCAGCAGAGCGCGCAGCTGCACGGTCGTCAGCCACCGGCGCTATCGCAGGGCGCACTCGATGCGCTTCGTCGCTACACGTGGCCGGGCAACGTGCGCGAGCTGCGGAACGCCGTGGAGCGCGCGATGGTGCTTCACATCGGTGGAGTGATCGGGGTCGAGGATCTTCCCGATGCGGTTCGCGAGGCGCGCGATGGGAGAAGTATCGTCACCGGCCCGGAGATCGGGGAGCACGGGCTCGGCGATATCCGAGCACACCTCGCGCACCTCGAGCGCGATGCGATCGTCGCCGCGCTCGATGCGTGCACGGGCAACCAGACCGAGGCAGCGAAGCAGCTCGGAATCTCGCGCCGGACCCTGATCTACCGGATGGAGAAGTACGGCCTCAAGCCGTTGCCACCCGCGAAGCGCGAACCGCCCGGGTAGATCACGCGTCGCCGCGCTTCTCGACGAGCTCGATGCCGACGGAGCGCAGCAACTCGCTCGGCGGCTGGCCGCCGATCTGGACGATCACGGCATCGTTCGCGACGGGCGCGAGCTGGCCGTTCGACCGCAGCATCACCTCGTGCTCCGCGATCGACACGACCTCGGTCCCGAGCAACGGCGTGATCGTGCCGTCCGCGAAGCACCGTTCGATCGCAGCGCGGACCGAGCTCCGCAGGCGTGGCAGCTCGGTGCGGCGGTAACTCATCGACACACTCGCGCAGAGCTTCGCTTCGGCGAGCGCGATCGCGCAGTCCGCCGCCGCGTTGCCGCCGCCGACGATCATCACGTGCTTCCCCGCGAACGGCTCGGGTTCGAGGAGCCGGTACGACACCTTGCCGAGCTCCTCGCCGGGCACGCCCAGCTGCTTCGGCGCGCCGCGCCGGCCGAGCGCGAGGATGACGTTCGCGGCCCGGTCGTTCCAGGTCGCACCCGCCACCCGCCACACCTTGCCCTCGAGACGGATCGACTCGACGCGAACGCCTTCGGTGACGGGGAGGTGCTGGCGCTCGCGGATATCGTTCCACAGCTCGACGAGTTGCTCCTTGTTCATCGTCTTGCGCCGCACCGTGCCGTAGCCGGGGAGCGTGAGCGCGCCGGTCATCACCACCTTCGCGCGCGGGTAGTGCGCGATCGTGCCGCCGTACCGATCCTGCTCGACGATCTGGATCCGCAATCCCTGCGCGATCAGCCCGAGCGCCGCGGCGATCCCGGAGGGGCCGGCACCGATGATGATGGCGTCGAGGTCGCCGGCGCTGCCGCGGCGGTCAGACTTCGCGATCGCGAGCGCCGCCTGGCGGCCCTGCTCGATCGCGTTGCGGATCAGGCCCATGCCGCCGAGCTCTCCGACGACGTAGATCCCGGGCTGGCTGGTCTCGAAGTGGCCGTTGATCTTCGGGAGCTCGATCCCGCGCGTCGCGGTTCCGAACACCAGCTTGATCGCGCCGACGGGACACGCGGCCATGCACGAGCCATGGCCGATGCACGACAGCGGGTTGATCAACCGCGCGCGCCCATCGGTGATCGCGAGGATGTCCTTCTCCGGGCACGCACGCACGCACGCACCGGAGCCGATGCACGCATCGAGATCGATCTCCGGGTGGATCGAGACGGGCACGACCTCGTCCCCAAGCGACAACGTGTCCTCGTGGACCGCGGCGGCGCGCTCGTGCTTCTTCGCCTCGAGCCGCGTCCAGATCAGGTACGGAACTCCGGCGGCCGCGACGAGCGCGAGCAGGACCACATACGTGCTCATCGGGCCTCAGTCGTGCTTCAAGCCATCGGGGTGACATCCGGCCTTCAAGCATCCCGGATGGTGGTTGAGGTCCTGGTGGTGCGCACGATCGCCGCCGTTTCCGTCGTGGCAGCCGCTCGTCACGCACAGGACGTCGGCGCCGCCCTGATGGCCGAGGCCGGACGTGTTGTCGTGGCACTTCGCGCACTTCGCACTGTGATGCGGGAGCCGAAACGGGTTGGACTTGCCGTGGCCGATCGCCAGACCCTGCGGGTGACAATCGAGGCAGAACCGCGGGTCCGCGGGGACGAACGCGTACGCCCGGCCGACGAGCGTGCCGCTCTCGTAGACCACGCCGACGTGATTGCTCTGCAGCTGCGAGCTGTTCGGGTGGCACGTGATGCAGTTGGTGTTCGCGCCGAGCCTCGACGTCTGTCCCGTGGCCAGCGTGATCTCCGCGCTGTGACAGTCGATGCACTTGATGTTGGTGTGCTGCGTCCCGAGCGTGCGCAGGGGAAAGCCGGTCGAGCCCTGCGGCGTCGCACCTTCCGGGTGATCGCAACCGCCGAGCGAGTTCGCCCACGTATCGGTCGTGTGGCACTGCGCGCACGCGAGCGTGCAGCTCGTCGAGCTGTTGTGGAGCGGCGCGTCGGGATACAAGGCTGTCCCCGGCTGGCTGTACTCCGGCATGTGGCAGAGGTTGCAAGTCTCCTTGTCGACGGCTTGCTGACCATCGTGCGTGGTGAAGCATCCGCCGGCGATGACGAGCGAGAGCGTGACGATCCATCGGGTCATGGCAATGGCCTCCAGGAGACGAGCGCGAGCACCGCGAGTCCGTCGCGGTCGGGACCGGTCGTGCCGATCATCGAGAGCCCGAGATCCAGCGCGGGCGACATCGCGTACTGGCCATCAGCCACGATCGAATGTAGCTGGATCGCGCCGGTGCTCGCGCTGTAGTTGACCAGCTCCGGGCGGTACCGGATCGAGCCATCGACCCGACGCGTGGGCGTGTACCCCACGCCGATCTCGCCGGCGATCGACTGTACGAACGTTGCATAGTTGCCGGCCGCGCCGGCGAGGAGCCGCCACGTACCGAGGAACAGCTCGCCGCGCACGAAGCCCGAGCTATCGAGTCCGCGGTAGACGCCGTGCGATTGGCCGAGGGAACCGATCGCGTCCACCGCGAAGCGAGGCGTCCGCACGCCGGCAGAGCCACTCGCCGCCGCCCAGTAGTCGCCGCCACTGCAGGTGTTGTCGGTCATGCCGGGCGCGGCGGTCACCGTGCACAGCCACTCCGGGGGCAGCGCCGCGGCGAGCCGCAGCGACCGCTCCGGCCGCAGGAACGTGAGATCCAGGCCGAGGTGGCGGCCGCCGCTGCGCCAGGTCGCGCTCGCGCCGGCGCCGGTGAGCTCGATCGCGCTCGCACCCCACGGATTGTTCGCGCCAAAATTCTGCAGCTCCGCCCAGCCATCGAGCCACGCGGCACCGTGGTTCGCCGAGACCACGGCCGAGAGGCGGCGCTCGTCGAGCGCGCCGTTCCAGGTCGACCCGTGCGCGGTCACCGCCACGCGCGGCTGCCACGCCGCGCTCGCGAGGTCATAGATCAGCTCGCCGCCGAATCGCGAGGCGGAGGTCTCGGGCTTGCCGCTCAGCGGATCCGGAACCAGGCCGCCGAACGCCGCGATCTCGAGGTCGCCGTGGTGGAGTGCGGCGCGCGCGCCATCGAGCATGCCGAGGGAGCTCGCCGCGTAGCGCAACCGTCCGAGCGCGATCTGCGGATCGCGAGCGTCGCCGTAGCGCACCTGCGCGGTGCGCACGAACAGCGGTGTGCGCGTCTGCTTCGTCGCGCCCTCGCTGTACAGCCGGCCGGCGACGTCCACGTCGATCCCGAGCGGGCGCTCCGTCATCGGCTCGAACGACGCGATGATCCGGCCCTCGGCGCTCGCGACCTTGTTCGATCGATCCGCGGCGGCGAACCCGTGCCCGGTCACCGTCACCCGGACCCGCCCGGTGGCCTGCGCACGTCCGAGGGGAACGAGCTGCGGGCTCTGACCTTCCGCAGGATGCACGGGATCGGGCCACTGCCCGACGAAGGTCTCCGGCGCCCGCGGCTTCGCCAGGGTCTTCACGGTCTGCGCCGACCCCGCGATGATGGTCGCGGTGCCTACGTCTCCCACAACAGGACGCCACGCGGCGGTGAGCCGCACGACCGCGGTCTTCTCCGTGACCTCGACGACGGTCACCTCGTGGCCCGCGACGATGACCACCGTGCCGGGCACGATCCCGGCGGCGCGTCCCGGTGCGAGGTACGCCGTATCGCCGGCGATCTCGGTGACCTCGAGCTTCACGGGATCTGCGTTCGCGAGGCCGGCGAGCGTGGTGATCCACGCGGCGACGAGCGCGGGTCTCATCGGGCACCTCCTCGCGGGTGGCAGCGCAGACATGCAGCGGCGTTCGACGGGATCGGCGCGCGATGCTGCGTGCGGAGCGCGAGACTCTGATGGCAACCATCGCAGCGCACGAACCGCTGGCGCCGGGGATCGGTGTGACACGCGGCGCACGGCACGGTGCGATGGCTGCCGCTCGTCAGCACGAACATCGCATCGTGCTCGCCGGTGCGGGCGACCGCGGTCGAGATGCTGCCGGGGTCGGTGATCGCGGGGCTCCACGCGATCGTGCCGTGGCAGCTACCGCAGTTGCGCGAGAACGGAGCGCCACCGGCCGCGCCATCGTGATTCGGGTGCACGCCCGGATCGTGGAAGCGCGCGCGATGGCACGAGTAGCAATCGGAGGGCACATCGCTGAACACGCGCTCGGCCTGCCGCTTGTGGCACGCGGTGCACTCGAGGGTCGCGTGCCGACCCGTCAGCGGCATCCGGGTGCGGCGATGCTGCTCGAGGGTGTTGGTATCGGACCAGGCGGTTGCGGTGTGGCACTCCGCGCAGGTGCCATCGTTTCGGCCTTGATGAGGGTCGCGATGACAACCCTCGCAGGCGGTCGCCGGCGCGCCCTTGCCGAGGTGGCAACCGCCGCATGACGTGCGGGCGTGCGCCGCGCGCAACGGGAAGCCGGTGCGATCGTGATCGAATCCGCTCTTGCCCGCGGTGGCCGCGAGCTGCCACCCCGAGGTGGTGTGGCACGCCGAGCAATCCATGTCGTCGACGAAACCGCCGTGCGCACGCACCGGTGGCCGCATGCCGAGCTTCGGCGCGGCGCCGGGCGGTCCGTTCGGTGCCCCGAGCGCCGTGCCGAGCACGACGAGCCCGACCACGAGCCCGAACATGATGCCGAGGGCGAGCTTCACGGTGCCTCCGCGTGCGGGTTCGCGTGGCAGTCCTTGCATTTCTGATAGCCGAGGCGCCAGCGCACCGCGCTCGTGCCGTTGCGCAGCGCTTGCGACGGGTGGCACTTCGCACACGTGACGCCGGCGTGCTTGCCGTCGAGCGGATATCCCGTCGATGCGTGAGGGAACTTCTGCGCGATGTGGAAGTCCTCGGTGTCGTGACATCCGGCGCATGCCTTCTTCGGTTGTGTCGCGAACTGCGCGGCGTGAACGTCGTCATGGCAGCCCTCGCAGGCGCGCGGGATCCCGCGGTAGGCGGCGGGCTGTGCGCCCGAGGTCTGCTGACCATGGCATTCGGCGCACGGCGTGCGTGCGTGTGCCCCGACGAGCGGCCAGGTCGAGTGATCGATCTTCGGCTGGTGCCAGTCGAGCGCGCTGTGGCAGGTGGCGCAGCCGCTCTTCGCCATCTCGATCGCGAACTGGGTGCCGTGCGGGTTCTGGTGGCAGTCCGCGCACGCGTGCTTGGCAACGGCGAAGCTCACGCGCGGTCGCGGGCCGGTATGGCATCCGCTGCACGGCGTGGCGACGTGCTTGCCCACGATGGCGAACGCGGTGGTCGCGTGCTGGGTCACCCCGAACGTCGTCGGCGTGAAGCCCTTCAGAGTGTGGCACTGCGCGCAATCGCCCTTGTTGCGCGCGAGGAACTCGCCTTGATGTTGATCCGCGTGGCACGGCGCGCACGCCGTGAACTCGAGGGAGCGGTAGCGCTGCGCGACCGGCTTGGTCGCGACGTGGCAGCGCGCGCACGCCACCGTCGTATGCTTGTCCACGAGGGGATAGCGGGTCTTGCCGTGGTTGTCGCGGCCCACGGACTCGGCGAGGCCGACCCACTTGATCGAGGCGTGGCAGCCCTCGCACTTCGTCCCGAACTTCGCGACGTGGATCGCCTTGTGGCAGCCAACGCACGCGAGGCCCTTGGACGGCGGCTTGTCGTTACCCTTGTCGTGGCACGCCTTGCACTCGAGCTTCGCGTGGCCGGCCGCGAGCGAGAGCTTCGGATGGTTCGTGCGCATCTTGTCCGCGCCGCTCGTCCAGCTGCCGGTGTCGTGGCAGGAGGTGCATGGCTTCGGCTTGAACGTGCCCTTGTGGACGTCTTCGTGACACGACTCGCACGCGGCGAACTTCAGCGGTCTCCACGTCGGAGGTGTTCCGGTGTGGCAGCGCTCGCACGCGACCTGCTGGTGCTTTCCGGTCAGCGGATAGGCAGCCAGCGCGTGGTCGAACGCCTTCTTGTCGAACGTCTTCCACTCCGTGACCGAGTGGCACTTCTGACAGGTCGTCGTGAACTTCCCGGCGTGTGGATCCTTGTGGCATCCGGCGCACGTGGTCTTCGTTCCCACGAACTGCGGCTTTCCGAGCGGCGAGACCTTGGTGTGGCACTTCGCGCACGGCGTGACCTTCGCGTGACCTCCGTCGAGCTTCCAGCCGGTCAGCCCGTGGTCGAGCTTGTCCTGCGTGCCGCCGGGCCAGCGCACGAGCTTCGTGTTCTTGCCGATGTGCTCGACGTGGCAGGTCTCGCACTCCTGTCCACGGTACTGCTTGCCGTGGAGGCCGCGGCTGGCCGCGAGCTCGTCGCGGAGATCCTTGTGACAGTCGAGACACAGCCGCGCGACCACCTTCGCGCCGGACTCGTGGCACTTGCCGCAGTTGTCGTCGCCATCGATGTTCGCGTGAGCCTGCGAGAGGGCGCCGGGCGAGAGCACCTGTGCGGACGCGTGGCCGTTCAGCGCGATGACCAGCGCGACCACCGCGAGCGCGATTCGCTGCGCGCTCATCCGAAGATCCACCGGTAGCCGTAGTACCAGGCGACGCCGGCGTGGAGCACGACGGCGATCAGCATGAGCAATGCGAAGAAGCGATGGATCGCGCGCCAGCTGCGCAGCAAGGCGCTGACCCCCGACGCACGCGCCTCGGCGCTCGCGGCGCGAGCCAGCTCGCTCGCCGCCGTGCGCAGCGTTGGCGACATCGCGCTGCGCGACGGGAGGATCGCCGCGATCATGGTGCGGCGGACCCGACTCGCGCGTCGCCAGGTAGGGATCGCCAGCACGCTGCGCAGGAGCGATGCGTTCGCGGGCACCACCGGACCGGGCTGACTCTGGATCGCGTCGGCGAGCTCGGTCCGCTGATCGGGGAGCTGACGCTCGATCGCATCGAGCGCCGCACGCAAGCGCTCGCGCTCTCCCGCCGGAGCGAGCGCGAACAGGAACCGTCCGATCAATCCGGTGAGCACGACCAGCGTCAGGCTCGCCGTGCTCGCGGTGGCGATCGGCGTGCGGAGCTGGAACGCCGAGTGGAACGAGACGAGCGACGCCGCGAGCAATCCCGTGAACACGTGAACGTCGAGCCACACGCGCATCGAGCCGGAGCGCGTACCGCCGAACCGACGGCGGATCAGATACGACAGGTTCATCACGATCAGCATGGCTGCGACCCAGCCGTAGCCGTTTCCGATCACCCCGCTCGGGCGGAGCACGCGAAATTCGGCGTGCTCGGGGCGATCCTCGAGCGAGAGCTTGTAGAAGCTCCAGCCACGATATGCGAGCCCGACGGTGATCGCGACGAGCGCGAGCGCGAGCAGCATCGTGAGGAACGAGAATCGCCGAGGAGGAGGGAGAGACATACAGCCCGGGCTCGATCTTCAGCGCATCGCAGCGCGTGAACGATCCCTCGATCAGGGTACGTCAGCTTCGCGAGAAACGTGAGTTCTTCGAGGGAGATCCGTGACGACCGTCGTGTACCAGATCGGTACACCCGGCGAGAGAGCGACCAGACGAAGCATGTCCGAACAGTGCACAGCACACCATGGTACGCATGTGCCATGCAGCGAACGATGATCGGTTCGGTACTTGCGGCGGCGCTCACCCTCGCGGCGTGCACGCGCGACACGCCACGGAACTCGCCGAGTGAACCCCCGCCGCCGATCGCGGTGCCCTCGGGCGTCGCACCACCGGTGATGACACCTCCGTCCGCGGTCGCCGAACCGGCAACCCTTGCGCCAGCCGCAAATCCTGCGCCGCTCGAAGGCACCGTGGTCGAGACCATGGACTCGGGCGGGTACACGTACGCGAAGCTCGACTCGGGGACCGCCCAGGTGTGGGTCGCCGGGCCCGAGACGAAGCTCGCGGTCGGTACGAAGATCGGCGCCGGTAGCGGGACCCTGATGGCGGGCTTCCACAGCAGCACGCTGAATCGAACGTTCGACGAGATCTACTTCATCGCGAGCTTCGCGATCGTCGGAGCTGCGCCGCCCAACCCGCACGGCAATGCACCCGTCGCGACGGCGCCGGGCAAGCCTACCCCGATGGCGATGAGCGAGAAGATCGAGCCCGCCGCGGGTGGTCAGACGATCGCGCAGGTGTTCGCGAACGTATCCACGCTCGCCGGCAAGCCGGTCGTCGTGCGCGGCAAGGTCGTGAAGGTCAACAATCAGATCCTCGGTCACAACTGGCTGCACATCCAGGACGGCACCGGCGCCGCGGGGACCAACGATCTGACGATCACGACCCCGGCGACCGTCGCGCTCGGTGATGTCGTCGTCGTGCGCGGCACGGTCTCGACAAACAAGGACTTCGGCGCCGGCTACAAGTACGCGGTGCTCGTCGAGGACGCAGCTGTCTCGCCGAAGTGAGCCCTAGTAGGACAGCGTGACGCCGAGGCCGGCGTTCGTCCCGAACCGCGACGCCAGCGCCGGGAAGTCCTGGTAGCGGTAGTAGAAGACATCGACCTTCGCCTCGGCCTCGACGTGTCCGGAGAAGGCGTACGACAGCTTCGCGCCGAGCGTCTCCGACCACAGCGGCGAGAGCTCGCGGTCGACCGTCATGTACATCGCGGTCCCGGTGTACGTGCTCTGGTAGAAGCTCGCGCCATCCTGCACGTAGAACCGGCTGCGGAGGCGGAGCTCGGTCTGCGGCGTGAGCTGCACGAAGTAGCGCGCACCGACGGTGTGACTCGTGATGCCCCACGTGTCGCGATAGAACCGATAGTCGCCCTGCACCGATCCCTCACCGACGGCGCGATTCGCGGCGGCGACGATCGCGTGGCGCCATCGGGTCGCCGGATCCGTCTCGGCGACGGCGTAGTCCGGCGCGGCATCGGCGGTCATCCGGACCGGGACGAACCGGTACGGGCTCGCCTGGAAGCCGTCGGCGTAGCCGAGCTCGTAGCTCAGCTGGGCGATGGCTCCCTTCGAGATCACCTGCGTCCACGATGCGGTCACCGAGTGCACCGTGAGGTCACGCGCGAACACCGGATCTCCCGTGCGCCCGACAGTATTGAGGGAGAGCGAGTAGCCGAGCGAGGCCGTGGTGTTCTTGTCGTTGAAGTCCTGCTGGAGCGAGATGCCGAGCGTATGCGATGCATAGTCGTTCTCGTGCGAGTAGGTGTAGCCACCGCGTACGGTCGTCGAGCCGAGGTCCTGCGAGACGGATCCGGACACCTGATGGCGGGTGTCGTGGATGGTCCGGCTCGAAGCCTGCGACACGACATCGACGGACGCCGAGGTCACCGCATCGGCGAGGTATCCGAGCGTGACCGTCGTCCCCGCATGCACGTCGGCCTGCGCATCGACGACCGGTGACACGACGGTGGTGTGATCGTCGTCGGCGTAGACCTGGAGCTTTGACGTGAAGCTCGTGTCTGCCCGTGCCGGGCAGGCGCACACGAGCAGCGCGAGCGTCAGTTGCAGCCGCATCCGCCTCCGGACGATCCATAGCCGCCTGCGGCGCCCTCGCGCGATTGCTGCATGTGCAGGTCGAGCTCGTCCTCCGTTGGATCCGGAGCGAACTGCATGCTGCGCTTGGACAGGGTTGCGCGCTGGTGCGCTTTGACGTGGGTGCACCCGACCATCGCGAGCACCGCGACGATCGCGAGCATGCGCCGCTTGCGAACCGCGTACATGCCGACCGCGATCAACGCGAGCACCAGCCCGCCGTCGTCGCCGGTCGTCGAGCATCCGCCGGTCTGAACGGGCCGGTCGCCCCCGAGCTCCGGGATCGGAACGGCGCCGCTCGCGACATCATCCCCGGTGCTATCAGTCGGAAAGGCGAGCGTCCCGTTGCCGCCGTTACCGTCGACGCCGGCGACATACGCCGTGATCACACCCGCGCCGGAGCCGGGGGCGGTCCAGCACAGGTTCCATTCGATCTGCCCCATGTGCGTGCCGCTGTGGGTGACGGCCGAGTGATCGTCGAGGATCCGGACATCGGCGCCGGTGACCATCGCACCCGCGGCGACACACGCGGTGCCGACGAACGGCGCGAGTACGCCGACCGGAGCGCCGCCGGCGTCGGCGAGCTCGAGCGCGAAGCCGTTCTGATCGCACGCGCGATACGGCATCACCGAGAAGCCGCAGTTGTCGCCCGCGCCGCGATTGGCCTCGTTCGCCCACGTGCGCTCCAGCACCACACGCAGGTGATACTGCTGGTTCGGTTTCCAGCCGTCGGTGAACAGCTCGGGGTGATCGGCCTCGATGCGCAGCCCGATCCGGCCGGGCGCGGCCGTGTGGCAGACCGCGCACGTGTGCCCCGCCCAGCGCGGCGCGCCGTCGAACGCGATCCCACCTGCGCCGTCCTCCTCGATCGGAACCAGATCGAACTGGTCGCCGGTCGGGAACGCGCGTGCCGGCTGCGCCATCGCGACGACGATCACGCCGGCGAGTCCGATCCTCTTCACGGGCACCTCCCGGTGCGAGACAGCCATGCATCGATCGCCATCCATTGCGGATCGCCGGTGCCGGCGAAGATCGCGCCGCCCTGATGCGCGTAGCCGCCCTCGGTCGATGGCAGCGTCTTGCGCAGGAGGAGGTTGTCGAGCGGGTCCTCGGTCCCGAACCGGAACCCCGAGGCCGACAGAAAGTTCGCGTGATGCTCGCCGGCCGTCAACGGCGCGATCGCCGCGTCGATGTCGCCGGGCGTCGTCGCGCGCAGCTTGCCGGGCGAGTAGATCCGCAGCGGGCTGTGCGCGAGCCCGTGGCACGCCGTGTAGCTGCACTGCTTGACCAGGACCGGCTCGACCGAGCAGCGGAACACCGTCTCGTCGAGGCCATCGGCGGGCGCGGCTGTGGGAGCGTTCTCGATCGCGGCGCACGCCGCCGGACCGACAGCGCAGAACGCGAGCATGGCGAAGCGCCATCCCCTGGAGCCCAACATCGCGCGGCACCCTACCAACATCCGCGAGCGCCGGAGCGCGAAAAACTGCGTCCCGGCAAGTCGCCGTGCAAGCCCGGTACAGCTACGCGTGCCGCTCGATCGCGCGAGTGGCTGTTAGGCTCGGAACGGCGACACGATGGAAGCGGTGCGGTTCAGTACGCGCGAGATGAGACGCGCCCGGGGGCTAGTCGAATTCACGCGCCGCGATTTCTGTGCGATCGCCGGTGGACTCGCGCTGTTCGGCGCATGCACCGACGGCGATCAAGGCGCGATCCAGACCGGGCCGCTCGGCGCTGGCGATGGCGCACCGGTGGACGCACCCCGCGCCGGCATCGATGGATCTCCGGCGGATGCGATGAGCGGCGCGGTCTGCACCGGTTCTCCGACCGATGTCGGTGCTCCGACCGCGTTCACGCTGAACACGCCGGTGTTCTTCGGAGGCGGCAAGTTCTTCGTCGTGCGAGACACGGGCGGTGTCTATGCGGTCAGCTCGGCGTGCACCCATGAAGGCGTTACCTGCGCGGTCTCGGGGACGCGGTTTCGGTGTCCGCGACACGGTGCGCTGTTCACGTTCAACGGCGCGATCGTGAGCGGCCCGGTGTCGAAGCCGCTCGTCCACTACTCCATGTGCACGATGTCGAACGGCCACCTCGGCGTGACCACGTCGAGCATCGTCCCCGCGACCACGAGGTTGGTGGCCTGATGCTCGGCGTGATGGCGGTCGTGTTCGGTGGCATCGTGAGCAACGGTGCGCCCGAGGCGACCCGGATCTCGAACGAGCTCGTCGCCGTGGTGCGCGAGCGGGTCGAGATCACCCCGATCACGCTCCCCGCGCCGAAGCTCGCGTCACTCACGCACCACGCCAGCGGCAGTGCCGAGATCGTCGCGGACCTCCACGTGGACGGCCTGATCGGCGGCGAGCTGATCGATCATGCGGGGAAGCTGACCCTGCGCCTCGTCGTGTACGCCGCGGATGGCCACCTCCGATCGCTGACCGAGATCACGCTGCGGAACCGTGCCCTCGGGTTCGGCGACTTCGCTTCGATTCGCTCGAACCTCGGGGACGAGATCGTCGCGCTCGTGAAGGTCGCACCGAAGCCTGCGCCGAAGCCGGTCGCCGCCGAGATCGAGATGGAGATCGAGCCGGAGCCCACGCCGGCGGCGACGGTCGATGTCGCTGCCGTCGAGGACGAGCAGCCGGCTGCGCTCACCGAGGCGGTCGGGGTGACGGCGACCGCCGAGCCCGACGATCCGGATCCCGTGCTCGGGCTTCGCGTTGGCCTCGGTCTTGGTGTGTCGGCTCGTTCGTTCCAACCTGGACCGGCGACGGTCGCCGGCTACTCGGCATCCCCGGTCGGGACGCTTGGTGTGGCCGCCCGGATCCAACCGGCGCGCAAGCTGTGCCTCGACGCCCTCGTCGAGCGGACGATCTCCATGTCCACGGCCATGGCGACCTCGAACGCCGAGACCTCCATGTCGCGCTGGGAGGTGTCCGCGGACTACCAGCTCGCGACGGGACGCGTCGCGCTGGCGACCCGCGTTGGCCTCGGACGGCGCGCGTTCGCGATCCAATCCAACGAGAGCGGGCGCACGCCCGACAGTGACTACAACTACATGATCCTCGGCGCGACGGCTGTGGTGGGTATCGGGCATGGGGTCGCGCTGCTCGGCACCGCGGCGTTCGAGCCCGTGCTGTGGGGCACCGAACCGACCGAGATGGCGTTCGGCGAGGCGCGCCGCTGGGCCCTCGACGTGGGTGGTGCCGTCGAGCTCCACCCGACGGCGCATGTCTTCGTCCGCGTCGCGGCCGACGTGCAACGGTTCGCCTGGACGTGGACCTCGGCGGGCGATCGCGGATCCGGCGGCGCCGTCGATCTGTTCCCGTCGGCGATGGGCTCCGTCGGCGCGACCTACTGAGTCAGTAGCGAACGACGAGGCGGCCGCTTTGCCCGGCCTGCGCGGCGGTGCATCCCGAAGCCCCGGCGATGCCGCCCATCGCACCCATGGGCTCGGGATCCGACATGCACGCTCCACCGCGGCAGGTGCATGCACCACCACCGCCCCCGCCGCCGGCCGTCGAGCTGGCGGGCGTCCCGGGGAGACCCGGCTGGCCGGTGTAGCCCGAGCACGCGAGGCCGCCGGCGCCGGCGATCGAGCTGTCCTGATCGGCCGCGCCAGCACCGCCACCGCCGCCGGCGATCACGAGATACGCGAGAGTGTCTGCCTCCTGAAACGTCGTGGCTCCACCACCGCCGTTGCCGCGCGCCGAGTCCCCACCACCGCCGCCGCCGCCACCGCCGTAGCCACCGTTGCCACCCTTGCCACCGGGTTGCCCAGCCGTCGGCGCGGCGCCACCCATTCCTCCCGGCGGAGAGCTCGCGCCCTGACCATTTCCGCCCGGACCCTGATTCGCACCGCCCGCACCACCGGCGAAGCCACCGGGCGTCACCACCGTCGAGCCGCACGCACCACCGTCGCCGATCGTCACGGTGAACATCGAGCCTGCCGGCACATCGACGAGCTTCGCGATCGCCAGACCGCCCGTGCCGCCCGCCGCCGCCGTGCCGGAGTTGCGCGCACCGCCGGCGCCGCCCCCGCCGTAGGCCTCGACGATGAACGTCGTGCAGCCATCCGCGGGCGTGAACGTGCCGCTCGTCGTCAGCGTCTGCGTGACGCAGCCTCCGGAGCCGCCATCATCCGGATCGCCGGGCAGCGGATCGTCGAGGCCCAGCACCTGACGGCATCCGCTCGCGGCGAACAGCAAGCCGAGCGCGAACACGCGTACTTCCACGCGCGGAGGATCACCGACGGAATCGCGCGAGACAAGGTGTGGATCCTTCAGACCGGAGATCCGTCACGAAGTCACTGGTTTGACCGATCCGCCGCGCTGTCCCCTCAGGTCTTGGGTTCCATCGAGCACACTGGTAAGGTCCGCGAACTCAAGAGGTTCAGACGATGGAAACGAAGAATCTGGAGCGGGTTGTCATCCGCTTCGTTGGTGACTCGGGCGATGGCATGCAGCTCACCGGCAGTGAGTTCGCGAAGGCGGCCGCCGAAGCAGGAAATGACATCTCGACGTTCCCGGACTTCCCGGCCGAGATCCGCGCGCCCGCCGGCTCGCTGTTCGGAGTGTCGGGCTTCCAGCTCCACTTCTCGTCATCCGAGATCCATACGCCGGGCGACGCGCCCGACGTGCTGGTCGCGATGAACCCCGCCGGGCTCAAGACGAACATCAAGGACCTCGTCCTCGGTGGCACGTTGATCGTGAACACCGGCGCGTTCACCGAGGCGAACCTCAAGAAGGCCGCGTACAAGACGAACCCGCTCGAGGATGGTTCGCTCGACAAGTACAAGGTCCACTCGGTCGACATCAGCCACCTGACGAACGTGGCGCTCGAAGGCGGCCCGCTCTCGAACAAGGAGAAGGGGCGCGCGAAGAACTTCTTCGCCCTCGGTCTCGTGTTCTGGATGTATGGCCGCGAGCTCGAGCCCGAGATCAAGCGCATCCATCAGCAGTTCTCGAAGAAGCCGGAGTTCGGCGCCGCGAACGTGATCGTGCTCAAGGCCGGCTACCACTACGGCGAGACCGCCGAGGTGTTCCAGACGGTCTACAAGGTGCCGCCCGCGCACTTCAAGCCGGGCATGTACCGCAACATCACGGGCAACGAAGCGATCGCGCTCGGGCTCGTCGTCGGCGCCGAGCTCGCCGGCAAGAAGCTGTTCTACTCGGGTTATCCGATCACGCCCGCCTCGTCGATTCTGCACTCGCTCGCGAAGTACAAGAACTTCGGGACGATGACGTTCCAGGCCGAGGACGAGATCGCCGCCATGGGCGCGGCGCTCGGCGCGGCGTACGGCGGATCGATCGCGGTGACCGCATCGTCGGGCCCGGGCATCGCGCTCAAGGGCGAGGCGATGGGCCTCGGCGTGATGACCGAGCTACCGGTCGTCATCCTCAACATCCAGCGCGGCGGTCCGTCGACGGGCCTGCCCACGAAGACCGAGCAGAGCGATCTCTCTCAGTCGCTGTACGGCCGGAACGGCGAGTCGCCGCTGCCGGTGCTCGCGGCGAAGAGCCCGGGAGACACGTTCTACTGCGCCATCGAGGCCGTGAAGATCGCCACCCGGTACATGACCCCGGTGATCCTGCTCTCCGACGGGTACATCGCGAACGGCAGCGAGCCGTGGCTCTTGCCGAACCTCGAGGCGCTGCCGCGCTTCGATGTCACGCACCGCACCGATCCGAACAACTACTTCGTCTACGAGCGCGATGAGAAGACGCTCGCGCGCGCGTGGGTCATTCCGGGCACGCCCGGCCTCGAGCACCGCATCGGCGGCATCGAGAAGGACGCGCTCACCGGCAACATCTCGTACGCGCCGGAGAACCACGAGAAGCAGACCCACGTTCGCCAGAACAAGGTCGATCGCGTGGCGCAGGACATCGGCGAGCTCGATCTCTCCGGTCCCGAGTCGGGCGACGTGCTCGTCATCGGCTGGGGCGGCACGTACGGCTCGCTGCGGCAGGCGCAGCAGGCGCTCGCCACCCAGGGCAAGAGCGTGTCGCACGCGCACGTGCGCTGGCTGTCGCCGCTCGAGCCCGGCCTCGCGAAGATCATCAAGAACTTCAAGCGCGTGATCGTCGCCGAGCTCAACATGGGCCAGCTCCGTCAGGTCATCCGCGCGACGTACCTGATCGATGCGATCGGTCTCAACAAGATCCAGGGCATGCCGTTCAAGGTGGCCGAGGTGACCGAGGCGATCGAGCGCGAGCTCGGCATCGCCCCGGGCACCACGTCACCTGCCCCCGTCCGATCCGACGCCCTTCCGGCGAACGCGTAGAGAGGAACCACCGTCATGAGCGAAGCAGTCAAGCTGAAGCTGTCCAAGAAGGACCTCGAGACCGACCAGGACGTCCGCTGGTGCCCGGGGTGTGGCGACTACGCGATCCTCGCGACCGTGCAGCGCACGCTCGCGAACCTCGGCATCCAGCGCGAGAACACGGTGTTCATCTCGGGCATCGGCTGCTCGAGCCGGTTCCCGTACTACATGAACACGTACGGCTTCCACACGATCCACGGTCGCGCACCGGCGATCGCGAGTGGCCTCAAGATCACGCGCCCCGAGCTCGATGTCTGGGTGATCACCGGCGATGGCGATGCGCTGTCGATCGGCGGCAATCACTTCGTCCATGCGCTCCGTCGCAACATGGATCTCAAGATCATCCTGTTCAACAACCAGATCTACGGGCTCACCAAGGGCCAGTACTCGCCGACGTCCACGCTGGGCACGCGCGCTCCGTCGACGCCGAACGGCTCGATCGATCACCCGCTGAACCCGATCTCGCTCGCGCTCGGCGCCGGCGCCACGTTCGTGGCCCGCGCCACGGATACCGACGCGAAGCTCACCGGCTCGATCCTCGAGCGCGCGTACGCTCACAAGGGCGCCGTGCTGATCGAGATGCTCCAGAACTGCCCGGTGTTCAACGACGGCGTGTGGGACGGCGTCAAGGACGATGCCGCGAACCGCCAGCTCCTCCTCGTCGATGGCAAGCCGCTGCTGTTCGCCGCCGGCACCAAGGGCATCAAGCTCGGCCCGGATCTCCGCCCGCAGATCGTCGACGTCGGTGACGGCGCTGGCCAGACCCCGGTCTCCGAGATCGTGGTCCACACGGAGCTCGGCTCGCCGCTCTACGCTCACCTGCTCGCACAGCTCGTGCAGCCGGACTTCCCGATGCCGATGGGCGTGCTCTACCGCAACGTGAAGCCGACGTACGACGCACTCGCAACGCAGCAGATGGAGGACGCGAAGGCCAAGCTCGGTCTCGGCGATCTGAACAAGCTCATGTTCTCGGGGATGACGTGGGAAGTCGGCGCGGACGGCACGCGGCACTAGCGCTCGCCCTCGCGCTCGTCGGTGCCTGCACGGCAGGAGCACCGCCGGGATTCGCGGGTGCGAAGGGCGACCGATGGGTGATGCCGCTCGTCGGTCCGCTCGAGAACGGCCTGTTGCTCACGCCGGTCACGCTCGACGGCAAGGGGCCGTACCTGTTCGCGATCGATCCCGATGCGGACATCTCCGCGATCGACGAGGAGATCCTCAAAGACACGGGGTTCCGCACGTTCCGCGGACCCTCGCGGCTCGACGAGACCGATACGCAGCAGATCCGGTTCTACGCCGAGGTCAGCGGAATCGAGGTCGGGACGCTGATCGTCGAGCGGCGAAACGCGATGATCGTCAAGAAGGGCACGTTCGATCGCGAAGGCCGGCGTATTCACGGCCTGCTCGGTCGCGACATCATCCCCGACTCGCTCGTGTTCAGCTTCGACCGCGACCTCGGCCTCGCGCAGCTCGTGGTCAAGAAGTCGTTCGTGCCGCCCGCGGGCGCGATCAAGATCCCGTACGAGGTCGTCCCGAGCCAGATCCCGAACATCGAGGTGCAGCCGGTCTCGCGCCGTCTCGCGAAGGCCACGGTCGGCGGCGAGGCGTTCGCGATGCACCTCGATCTCGGCGCGCAGCTCTCCACGCTGCGCGAGTCCGTGTGGGAGCGCGCGAAGCTGACCTCGGAGCCCGCGCACGCCGGATCGATCGACGAGGTCGGGATCCCGCACAAGATCGAGAAGGTCGGCGCCGGGCAGCCCGTCTCGGTCGGCGCTGCCACCGTCGACAAGCTCACGTTCGCTCCGTACGAGGACAAGCGCTGGCCCGAACAGGACGTGGCCGGCACGCTCGCGCTCGACTTCTTCCGCGACTACGACGTGTGGCTCGACTGGGATGGTCGCGCCGTGTACGTCTCGCCGCGCGGGCCCACGCCGCTCGCGACGCGCATCGGGCGCTGGGATGCCGGCGCGCTCGGCAAGTGCCCGCACCCCGGCTGCGTCGAGGTGCGGATGATCGATCCGATGGCCGGCAAGGAGCTGCCCGCGGGTGCACCGCACCCCGGCGTGATCGTCTCCGTCACGCGCGACGAGCCGGCCGGCGGCATGGATCTCGAGGTCGTGCTCGAGGCCACCGGGCGCCCCGACCTGCCGCGGCTCGTCGTCAACATGTCGCCGAACGGCGATCGCGTGCTCGAGCACCTCAAGTCCGAGTGGACCGGCGTGACGTTGACGGTGGTCGATGCGAGCCCGTTCCCGCGCACGTGCACGAGCGCCACCGGCTGCGTCGACCTCGTCGCGCGCTAGGTCAGCGACGGCGAAGCTGCTGGCTGCACATCCCGCTCGTACAGTCGATGTCGGTCAGGCGGAGGTTCGGCGCGAGCGTACTGTACTTGTACCAGCTGATCCGATAGCGCACGGTGAGCCCCGCAGCAGACGAGCTACGGTCACCGCAGTGACTCGCGTCGGCGGGTGCGAACTCCATGATCAGGAGATCTCCCTCCTGGCGCACCGTTCCGATCTCGCTGACCACGGAGACACACGCGTACTCGCCGGTCCGTCGCGTGTACATCGGCACGCCCGATGCGCGCTTCACCCGGCCATCGCCATAGAACTCGAACTGGTGGTCGGTGCCGATCCACTGGCCCGTCATCCACGGCAGGAGGTTCGCCGTGGTGTGCGGCTGCCCCTCGACCATCTGCTCCTCGACAACCGGCGCCTCGGCCACCTGCTCCGCGCCCTGCGCTGATGCAACGCCGGTGCAGGCCTCCGCCTCGGCCTGGCACCGCGTCGCGAGGCAGTCGTCACCGGCGTTCTGGCACTGTGCGCCACAGCTGAGATAGGCGCTCGCTGCCGCCTGCGCAGTGGGATCCGCCTGACCCATGCAGCCCTGGTAGCAGCTCCCCTCGGTGCAGCCCTGGAAGCATCCGAACAGCTGCATGCATGTCAGGCCGCTCGTCGCGGGCGCCTCGGCGGCGGGTGCCGTTCCATACGAAGGGGTCGGCTGGACGGGGACACAGCCGAGCAGGCCGAGACACAAGAGGACGCGATGCATGGTCCCTTTATGAGGGACCTCGCGCGATCCGTTGCAGAGAAATCGCCCGCTACTGAAGGCCGAGGAATTCGTCCATCTTCTTCGCGAAGTACCACGGTCGCTCGGCGTCGACGGAGTGGCCGGTGTCGGGCAGGAAACGCGCCATGCCCGGCGTGAGCTTCATGTGGGGCGCGGTGGTCTGTGTCGACGGGCAAATGTGGTTGAACGGGACGGCGTCCTCGATCCCGCACGACAGGAACATTCGCTTGTCGTTCCGGATGTACCGTCGTTGACCGGTCTCCAGCTCGAACGTCTGGTGGCTGTACAGGAGCTGTTCCGCGGCGAGCCGCCAGCGCCAGCTCAGGAACAGCGGGTTGTACGTCTCCTGTCGATCGAGGCGTGACGCGGCGATCGCAGCGGCCTTGCACGGGTACGAGTCGGACGTCCACGTCTCCGGCTGTGACAGCGGAACGACGAGCGACACGATCGCCTTGTCCCATCCGCCAATGAAGAAGTCTCCGCGCCGGCCCAACCGCGCGGGCGTCAGATCGTTGGGATCTGACGCGTTGCGGTCGTTCGCGTCGAACCACGATCTCCGTGGGGCCGCGTGGACGGCGAGGCTGTTGCCCTCTCCCATCGAGTTCCAGATCGATGCGGGCGACCACACCACGACGTTCTTGATCCACGGCGTGTCCTTACGACGACCGAGCCGGAACGTCAGGTTGCCGCCGAGGCTACCGCCCATCACGGCCTTCATGCTCGCAGGTACGGCGAGCTTGGCGGGTAGCTTCTCGACGAAGCGGACCAGGAACGTCTCCAAGAAATCGAGCATGGGCGTGAACCCGGTGGCTGCGAAGTCGGCGTTCGAGAAGGGCGAGCCGATCACGGCGAGGAGCGAGATCTTGTCGTAGTCGATCGACTCCGTATAACCCGACGACGGCAGATCCACGGTGATGATGACGAGGTTCTTCCGCGGCGCGTGCTGCTCGTTCTCGTTCAGCCTCTTGAACAGTGCGTTCGTGATCTCGGTCGATTCCTCGGCGCGCGAGTCCATGCCGTGCACGAACAGGATCACCTCGGACCCCGGCGCGATGGAGGGCACGTCGTCGGGCGAGAGGTGCCATGGATCGGCGCTGGGATCGACCGCCAGCGTTGGCGCGATCGCCTGCGCGACCGTGTAGCGCGCGAGGACGGACGTACCCAGCAGTGGCTCTTTTCGCAGCTCGCGGCCGACGTTGTAGAGCGGGGTCTCGACCTCGACGCGGATGTTGTATTGCGGGTAGTCGCTCGAGGGCACGTTGACCGGTCGATGCGGTGCATCATCCTCGCCGGAGACCGCGATCCACCCGAGGGCGGCGCGCTCCAGCTTCTTGCGGTCCAGATCCGCCTGGGCACCTGCGGTCAACTTGCCGTACCGGTCGAAGCGCGGGCCTCCAGCACGGATCGCCTGGCCGGTTCGCAGGTAGTTCGCCACGCGGTACGCGCGGTCGAGCGCGAGCCGACAACCAGCACGCCACTCTTCTGCACCCGGTGATGCGGGAAACTCAGGACACCCGGGGGCGATCGGCTGCTTCTCGACCCCGTCGCAGTAGCTACCGTCCGGGAGCTCTGTGCGAAAGAGCGCGAACGCTTTCGTTCCGGTCACGGCGAGGTCCGCGTATGCGGTCGCGGTGACGCGCAGCTCGTCGGCGTCTCCACTTTGCGGCGCCGTTGCCGCGCGCGCGAACGTCAGTGCCGCGAGCGGCAGAGCGCAACGAGTCGGATCGGCGGCCCTCGCGATCTCTCGGAAATCCGAGCGGAGGCGCCCCTCGTTGGTGCCGAGGTGCTGGCCGGCGGGCTTGTTGTAATCCGGGGGAACGAACGCTCCCGCTCCGTCCAGGAACGGATACGGAATTGTCGGCGCGAGATACGCGTCAGCGCCAGGGACTTCACACCGATCCGCAGGGACGCTCGGCTCGGTGAAGATGTTCTGGGTGATCCCGTCCGCAATGCCGTTGAACGCGCGCACCTCGTAGACCCCGAGATCCGTCACGGCGGCGCTCGACAGGTACGTCTTCAGGCACGGCTCCTGATCGGCGGGAGGCAACGATGCGAACGCGAGTCTGACGATCTCGTCACGCGTGGTGGGACCGGCAACGCCGGTCTTCTGCGCACCGAGTGCGTGCCACCACGCGTTGAAGTTGTTCTGCTGGTACGCCGAGATCAACGGAGCGCACGAGCGAAACGTGTTGAAAGCCACGACACCCGTGGGACCGCTGATCAGCGACTTGGTGTTCGGAAGGCTTTGAAACAGGCTCTGCAGGCAGTCCTGCTGATGCGACAGTGGAAGCCTAGCGAACGCGAACTCGAACACTGCCTGGTCGGTCGCAGGACCGATGCCGGGCCCGAGCCTCGCTGCGTTGATCGCGCGCTCCCAGACTTGGATATTGCGGCTGTAGTTGTTCGTCAGCCACGCGCACGTGGGTCGGCCGTTGTACTCGGAGACCACGTCGACACCCAGCGCCGTGTTCGGAGCGCCCTCCAGATCCTGCCTGACACAGTCGCGCTTCCACGTCGGGGGAGAGACCTGAGCCCACGCGCACTCGAAGATGTCATGGAAGGTCGTCGGGCCGCCTGGCCCCGTCTTGCAGTGGCCGAGGGCGCCCCACCACCAGCTGTAGTTGTTCGACTGGAAGTGCCGGACGAGGTCGACGCATAGCTCTGATGCGGGCCCTCCAGCCGCGGCGGTGCGGGGGGCGGCGGCAATGGCGGCGAGCGCGAATGATGCGACGAGCCCGAGACGGAACGGAATGATGGACACGAGTCCTCCTGAACAGACCAGGAGGAGCGCCGGGCGATCCGTTGCACGAAAATCGTCAGGGCACGGGAGCGGGCCCGAGCACGCGCTCCAGGCTGACATCGAGACGGCTGTGCACGAGGCGGAGGATGCTGTCGACCTCGTGCGTCGCGATGCCGAGCCGGCGCTGGACCTCGGTGCGCGTGGTGTCGAGCAGCTCGTCGCGGATCCGGGCGATCCAGCGCGCGGCCGTGGCGCCGTGGACGCCGTGGAGCGCGCCGATCTCGGCGACCGTGAGCCCGTCCAGGGCCTGGTAGCGGAGCAGGCTGCGATCCTTGACCGAGAGTGCGCCGAGCGCGGTGCGGAACGCCGCCGAGCACTCGACGCGATACAGATCGCGGATGTACGCCAGCTCGGGATCGTTGGCCGGCGAGAGCAGATCGAACAGCGCGTCGTCGTCGATCTTGACCTCGCGCTTGTCGCGGCCGACGAGCCGGAGCGCCTCGCGCATCGCCGTGACGCGGATCCACCCGCGCAGGTCGCCGCGCCCGGAGAACGCCGCCACCGCCGCAGGTCGCGTGCTCTCGGCGACGAACAGGATGCGGCGCATGATCTGCTTCAGCTCGTCGCCGGCGGAGTCTCCCGCGCGGGTCCGGAACACGGCGTGGTCGACCTCGCCGAAGTACGCACGCTCGAAGTGCGCGATCGCGACCTGATCGCCGCGCGCGCACGCGAGCGCGAGATACACATCGGTCGCGCGGACCGAGCGAACGTGTGCCTCGTCGGCATCTTCGGGGAACCGCGCGGCGAGATGTTCGATGAACGCGTCGTCGTCGAGCGAGACCTCCGGCCACGCCGCGTGCGCGGCCGCAACGTGGTGGTCCAGCACCGCCTCTAGATCGGGGAGATCCGCGAGCGCAGCGCGGGCGGCGCTCGCAAGTCCTCGCAGGAAGATCTCGTGCCGGCTCACGACCGCAGTATACTCGGGGCGACCGATCGCCATGACGTTATGCCCGGACGCCGAGACCTTTCAGGCGATGATCGGTCGTCGCCTCTCGGAAGCGCGTCGGGTCGAGGTCGTCGACCACGCCGATGAGTGCGACGCCTGTCGGGCGTTGCTCGTCGAGTTGCTCCGCAGCACACCTCCGATCGAGGAGACCACGGCGAACCAGCGCGGCGGCGATCCAGCGGTCGCCGAGACCGTCGATAGCGGATCGCCGCGGCCCACCTCGTCCATCGAGCTTCAGCCCGGCGATCGGATCGACCGCTACGTCATCGAGCGTACGCTCGGCGCCGGCGGCATGGGTGTGGTGTACGCGGCCCACGATCCTGAGCTCGATCGCCGCGTCGCGCTCAAGCTGCTCCACGCACGTGCGCTCATGGATCGCGTCGCGACCAACGCGGAGGAGCGGTTGCTGCGTGAGGCGCAGGCCGTTGCACGGATCTCGCACCCGAACGTGATCTCGGTACACGACATCGGCACGGCCGGCGCCGATACGCGCGTGGCCGGCCAGGGCTTCGTCGCGATGGAGCTCGTCGATGGCTGGACGCTCCGCGAGTGGCTGGCCGCCGCGCCGCGCACGTGGCGCGAGATCCTGGTCCCGTTCCTCGCTGCGCTGCGCGGACTCGCGGCCGCACACGCCGCGGGGCTGATCCATCGCGACATCAAGCCCGACAACATCCTGATCGGCCGCGACGGTCGCGTGCGCGTCACCGACTTCGGGATGGCGCGCGCGATCGAGGACGGCGAGGGCACCGTGTCAGGATCGCCGACCTCGTCGGGCCTTCACGATGTGCTCACGCAGACGGGGACCGTGCTCGGGACGCCGGCGTACATGGCGCCGGAGCAGCACGCGGGCGCGGCCACCGATGCGCGCACCGATCAGTTCAGCTTCTGCATCGCGATGTGGGAGGCGCTCTACGGCGTGCGACCGTTCGAAGGCGCCGATATCGCCACGATCGCACGCGCCGTGCAGGCCGGTGAGCCGCCCGATCCACCGGCGGGCTCCAGCGTGCCTGCGTGGGTGCGCCGCGTCTTGACCCGGGGATTGCGTCCTCGCGCCGAGGATCGCTGGCCGACCACCGAGGCGCTGGCCGATGCGCTGTCCCCGCGGCGCACGCGATGGATCGCGGTGAGCGCGGGCCTGCTGAGCGCAGGTGCGATCGCGGCGCTCGTCGTGTTGCCGCGGATGAGCGGCGGTGATCGTTCCGAGCTGTGCGCGGGCGCGAGCGTCCAGCTCGTCGGAGTCTGGGATCCCGCTCGCGCGCAGGAGCTGCGCGGCGTGTTCACCGCGAGCACGCTGCCGACGGCCGCGCCGGTCTGGCGGCGGCTCGAGCCACTGCTCGACAAGTTCGCGACCACCTGGATCGCGATGCACACCGATGCCTGCGAGGACACCCGCGTACGCGGCGATCAAACGGAGGCATTGCTCGGACTGCGGATGCAGTGTCTGGACCGCAAGCTCGCCGGTGTGCGCACGCTCGTGAGCGCGCTCGAGACGCCCGACGAAGCCATGATGACCTCGTCGGTGTCGGTGGCGGAGCGCGCGACGCAGCTCGACGAGTGTGACAACGCGGCGGCGCTGATGGCGCCCACGACAACCCCCGCGACCGCCGAGGCCGCAGCGCAGGTCGCGGCGATCCGGCGCCAGCTCGACAGCTACAAGGTGGGGTGGCAGCTGCAGCAGCGGGCCGACTTCAAGGCACAACTGTCTCGGTTGGACCAGAACAGCCGGGCCATCGGCTTTGCGCCGCTCGAGGCCGAGGTTCGGATCCTGAGCGCGAAGGTGCAGAGCTACGAGAGCAACGAGCGCGGCGCCGATGAGACGTTGCGCGGTGCGATCGAGCGGGCCGAGGCCGGCCAGCACGATCTCGCGAAGGCAGAGGCAGAGATCCTGCGCGTGCATTCGCTCGGGGTGCTCGGGAAGTACGAGGATGCGCATCAGCGCGCCACCTACGCCGCCGCCGTGATCGCGCGACTCGGCGGCAACGACGAGCTCTCCGCCCAGCTCGCGCGCTATCTCGGCGAGCTGCTCGGTCGCGAGCAACGCTGGGACGAGGCGCACGCCGCGCTCGGCTCTGCCCTCGCGATCGAGACCCGGTTGTTCGGCGCGCGCAGTGTCGCCGTCGGCTCGACGCTCACCGAGCTCGCCGGCGTGCTGAGCGAGCAGGGCAAGTACGAGGAAGCGTTCGCGACGATGCGCCAGGTGACCGAGCTGTTCGCCGAGCTCTACGGCGAGCATCCGGCCGCCGCGGCGATGGCGCTCGTGGAGAAGGCGGACACCGCGCTGATGTCCGGCGACTTCACCACCGCGGCCACGATCGAACGCCAGCGACTGCAGATGCTCGAGCGTCAGCTCGGGCCCACATCCGCGGACGTGGCGTACACGCGCAGCAGCCTCGCGATGTCGCTCGAATACAGCGGACGGCTCGAGGAAGCACGCGCGATGCGCCGCACGGCGGCCACGATCTTGGCGCTCGACCCGACGCCGCGACTCGTCGAGGAGCTGACGGCACTCGGCGGGGTCGAGATCGAGCTCGGGCGCGACGCGGACGCGGTCGCGACGTTTCAGCGCGCGGCGACCCTGGCGCGGACGTTCCCCGATGATCCCTACGGGGAGCTCGCGTCGGCACAGGCCGGTATGGGACGCGGCCTCGTGCGCTTGAAGAAGCCGCAAGAAGCCATCCCCCAGCTCGAGGCTGCGCTGGCGTGGCGCGAGGGTCGGTCGGATGTGTCCGCGGCTCGGCTCGGCACTCCGCGGTTCTTCCTCGCGCAGGCGCTCTGGGCGAGCGGTGGACCGAAGGGCCGGGCGCGCGCGCTCGCGAAGCAGGCGCAGGCCGACTTCGAACGAGCGGTCGAGGACATGCGCGGCCATCGGGGCCCGTACGAG
Source organism: Haliangiales bacterium (assembly GCA_038203335.1). GTDB lineage: Bacteria > Myxococcota_A > Polyangia > Haliangiales > Haliangiaceae > JABFXX01. The sequence goes on from JBBRED010000051.1 coordinate 28,201, forward strand.
ATCGGCTTCAAGCGCTCGACCGCCCTGCTCGCGGACGTTCAGGCGTGGCGGCAGACGCACTGACCGGCGATTTTCGTGCGACGGACCGGCGCAGTCTCCTCCATGTGAAATGCGTCATGCCGCCTGGGTCCTCGTCTCATGTTGTTTCGCGTCGTTGGCCGCTCCCGGGACCGCCGCGGCGGACGTCGATGCGCGTGGACACCTGGCGGAGACCATCACCGTGGAGGCGCCCGCGTTTCATGATCTGACCCCTGCGATCCGGCTGCACTACATGTCTTCGAGCGGGAATGGATTTGCGGGCGTCGGGTGGAGCCTCGAGGCTGGTTCCACGATCACACGCGTCTCCGCACATCATGGCGTCGCACGTGGTGACGCCACGGATGTCTACCTGCTCGACGGTACCGAGCTCGTGCCATGTAGCGCGACCAGCGCGAGCCCGAGTTGCTCGACAGCTCGCACCGCGTTTCCCGGCACCAGCGGGTTCTACTCGACGCAGATCGAAAGCTTTCAGCGGATCCGCCAGGAGTCGACGAGCTGGACGGTCTGGAGCAAGGATGGTACGCGCCGGCTGTTCGAGACCGTCGACGGCGGACTGACGTTTCGCATGACGAGTGTCGTGGATCCGCGCGGCAACACGGTGCATTACTCGTCGTGGTGTGACCCGGGTGGCGCCTGCTATCCCGACGCGATCACGTACGCGAATGCACCGGGAGCCAGCGGCGCCGAGATCCGGTTCGTTCGCGAGGCCCGCGCCGACTGGCTCGTCGTCGCGGGCAACGGCACGATGGCGCATCGGTTGCGCGCCATCGTCGTCAGCATGGACGGCAAGCTGGTGCGCGTGTATCAGCTGTCGTATGCGCGGAGTCAGACCAACGGCGCATCGGTCATCTCGTCGTTCGAACAGTTCGGTAGCGATGCCGTGCTCACCAGCAGCGGGAGCTACACGGCGGGACCAACGCCGGCGCTTCCCGCGCTCGGCTTTTTGAGCCCCTCGCAGCAGGCCGGTTCTGTCACGGAGACTCGCCTCGTCACCGATCGTGGAGTGACCGCGCTTGCCTTCACGCCGTCGGTCTATCCAAAGCGGTTCGAGGGCGATGCGTCGGTGCAGGTCCCGTACCGCGTCGGAAACTATCAGAACGATGGCGACGGCGAGTTCGTCGAACGGCCGCACGGGCAGATCGTGGGAGACTTCAACGGCGATGGTCGAGGCGATTGGCTCGCGTGGTCGATCTCGAACACCAACTGCACGCGCATCGACATCACGTCCGTGCGTTCGACGAAGACCGGCTCGCTACCACCAGTGATGTCGGTGCTCGTTGCCGGCCCCGGACCACAGACGAACCTACCCAAGGCACAGCGATGCCGGCCCCGGTTCATTCCGTTCGACCTCGACGGTGACCGCTCGGACGATCTGGTGGTCATCGCAGACACCAAGCTGATCCAGCTCCGCTCGTCGAGCAACGGGACGTTCCAGGCAGGGTCGATGACGACCTGGGCTGGCAAGCCGGAGCGCTGTGGAGTGACGGACGTCGACGGAGATGGTCGCGATGATCTGCTCTGCACGGGCACGGCGACGGGCTCCGTGGCGCTGACGGTGGCACGCTCGATGGGAGATGGAACGTGGCAGATCACGTCCGATCTGCTGGCGGGGCTTGGGGTCACCACGGGTGCTCACGACCTTGTCACCGGCGACTTCAATGGCGACGGCCTCGGCGACGTGACGATCGTGACGGAGGTCGGAGGGTTCTGGAGACTGCTCGCGGGGACCTCCGACGGCCTCGGCGGGTTCACGTGGGAGGTGCAGAGCACCACCTGGCGCGCAGCGGCGGATACCGTCCCAGATCTCGACGCTGCAGATCTCGATGGCGATGGAAGACGAGACCTGGTGGTCGAGCACACCTATCTTGGCTTCGCCGGCAAGGGCGCGACCGGTCGCTTCCGGCTCGAGACTGCGCCGACACCTCTTGTCGGTCGATACGGAGACTGCGACGGCGACGGCCGCACCGACCTCCTGGGCGCAACGTCGTGTCTCCTCGGTCTCGGCGATGGTCGCTTTGGTGCACCGATCTCGTTGCCGCCTGCCACTCCGTTCATCCCCACCTCGCCCGTCGCGACCTCCGAAGAGATGCTCGTCGACCTGAACGGCGATGGTCGCAGCGATCTACTCCGCGTCAGCGACGAGCAATGGACATACACGCTATACGGCGCCACGATCACGCCCGCGATCGCCGACGAACGCGATTGGATGCAAGGCGATCTCACCGGCGATGGCGTGACGGAGCTGATCCACATCTCGCATCTCGCGCCGGGGTATCTGATCACCTCGGTCTCGACGCTGAATCAGGCGACCAAGTACACGACCGTACTGCCGACGGCCTCGGTCCCCGGAATGGACGAGCCCGATATGGGTCGTTTCCTCGTGATGGATGTTGGCAGTGCGACGGGCGCACCCGATGGTCGCGCTGATCTCGTGCTCGTCGACGTGATCGCCGGCGGGCTGCGTGTCTACACGCTATTTTCCAACGGGGACGGCACGTTCACACCGCGACTCAGTGCGCCGATCGCGCTACCGGTGCCGCGGGATCCGCAGAACTGGCGCCCGGCCTCGATCGATAGCGACGGTCGTGGCGATCTCGTTCACGTGGTCACGCACGGTAGCGGCGTGACCATCGAAGCGCTTCGGTCGAACGGAGATGGATCGTGGACGCCCTCGAGTAACGCGTATTTCGGCACGACGGCAGGACTGTCGAGCTACGACGTACTCTCGATGGACGTCAGCGGTGACGGGCTGACGGACTTCGTCAGCGTGGATGGCAGCACCACGATGTCGTCGAGCATCATCCGGACCCTGCTCGGCAACGGCGATGGAACGTTCACGGAGCGAACGTCGCCGGCGACCGCCGCGTTTCGTGACCTGCGGCGCGTCAAGCTTGCTGACATCGACGGCGACGGGCTCGGTGATCTGATCCATCTGGCACGAACCGGACCTGTCGGTGCATCGCGCATCGACATGCAGATCTATCTCGCCGATGGTAATGGCGGCTGGCGTTACGAGGCTCACGCCGTGGGAGTCACCAGCGCGCTCGCCGAGGATGCCAACGCGTTGGAGGACGTGAACCTCACGCGGTTCGTCGACGTGGACGGCGACCGGCGCGCCGACCTCGTTCACCTTTCGACGTATCTCGATGGCGCCGGCCTCCTCTCGGCCGCGCTGCTCGTCGCGCACAATCCCGGAACCGGCGCGGCGTACGACTGGCCGGCCGAGCGCACGAAGGGCATGCCGTTCTGGTCGCCGACGGTCAACTATGGCTACGACGCGTGGCGATGGCAGGCCTTCGTGGATCCGGCCGTCGGCGATGCGGCGCTGCTCTACGTCGATCCCACACAGAGCCGTGCGCTGTACTTCCGTGCGCCCTCGGATCGGGTGACGAAGATCGGCAACAGCCGGGCTGGCATCACGAACATCACCTACGCCCCGCTCCTCGGGCGTCGCACGTATCTGCCGGAGGGCAGCCGTC
>JBBRED010000052.1:0-31206 GCA_038203335.1 Haliangiales bacterium
GCCGGCGAGATGAAGAAGGGCGTGTTCACGATCATGAACTACCTGATGCCGAAGCAGAACGTGCTCTCGATGCACTGCTCGGCGACCCAGGCGCGCGACGGCTCGGACACGTCGATCCTGTTCGGCCTGTCGGGCACGGGCAAGACCACGCTGTCGGCCGACCCCAAGCGCTTGCTGATCGGCGACGACGAGCACTGCTGGACCGACACCGGCGTGTTCAACATCGTGGGCGGCTGCTACGCCAAGGTCATCAAGCTGTCCAAGGAGCAGGAGCCCGATATCTGGAACTCGCTCGCGTTCGGCGCCGTGCTCGAGAACGTCGTGTACGAGCCGACCTCGCACCTCGTCGACTACGACAACACGTCGATCACCGAGAACACGCGCGGCAGCTACGTGCTCGATGGCATCCCGAACGCCAAGCTGCCGGCGCTCGGCGGCCACCCCAAGAACGTCATCTTCCTGACCGCCGACGCGTTCGGCGTGCTGCCGCCCGTGTCGTAGCTGACCCCGGGCCAGGCGATGTACCACTACATCTCCGGCTACACGGCGAAGGTCGCCGGCACCGAGGTCGGCGTGAAGGATCCCGAGCCGACGTTCTCGCCGTGCTTCGGTGGTCCGTTCCTCGTCTGGCACCCCACGAAGTACGCCGAGCTGCTCGCGGAGAAGCTCCGCAAGCACGGCGCGCAGACGTGGCTGGTCAACACCGGCTGGTCGGGCGGCGCGTACGGCACCGGCTCGCGCATCAAGCTGAAGTACACGCGCGCGATCATCGACGCGATCCACTCCGGTGCACTGGCGAGCGCGCCGACGGCCGAGGATCCGGTGTTCGGCTTCCAGGTTCCGACGGCGTGCGCCGAGGTGCCGCCCGAGCTCCTGCAGCCGCGCAACACGTGGACCGACAAGGCCGCGTACGACGAGAAGGCGAAGAAGGTTGCCGGTCTGTTCCGCGAGAACTTCAAGAAGTACGAGGCGCAGGCCTCCGCCGAAGTTCGCGGCGGCGGCCCGAAGCTGTAGTCTCGCATCGGCGGCGCGGCGAACATCGGCGGCGCGTGAAGTTCGCGTGATCGTGCAGAGGCTGCCGCTCGTTGCCTTGGCCCAACGGGGACGCCCCGCCTAGGCTGCATCGACATGATGCATCGCGCGGTGGCGGCTATTCTCTGCGTGGCTCTCGTCGCGCCCGCGTACGCCGACGGCGATACGATTCCCGGCCACGAGATCGACCGCAAGACCAACGGCGGGATCACGGGCCTCGCGATGGGCCTCGGGCTGGTCGCACAGCTGATCCCGTTGCGGCACCGGGACCTCTGGAAGGTCGAGCTGACCTCGTTCGACGAGGGCGTGCGGCTCAACTACTCGCCGCGCGCGGCCGCGCTCTCCGACGCGCTGTTCGGGCTCTCGATCGCGGCGCCGGCGCTCTACCTCATGGGCACGTCGATCGACGACGCCGACGGCGACAAGCTGATGATCTACGGTCAGACGCTCGCCGTGAACACGCTGCTGGTCGGCGTCATCAAGCGGCTGGTGCAGCGGCCGCGCCCCTATCTCTACTCGAAAGATCCAGCGGCGGTCCGGTACGCGAAGGAGCAGGGCGAGGACGCGTTCCTGTCGTTCTACTCGGGGCACGCCGCGCTCACGTTCGGCGCGGCGGTGACCGGCGCGTACCTGGTCGGCGCCTCCGGTGCGAGCCCGTCGGCGCGCGCGCTCGCATGGGGTGGCGGCATGATGCTCGCGAGCACGACCGCGAACCTGCGCGTGCGCGCGGGCAAACACTTCTACTCCGACGTGATCATCGGCGGGCTCGTCGGAATCTCCGTCGGTTACATCGTGCCGGCGCTGCACGCCGACGACGCTCCGTACGCGCCCTCCGGCACGGAGATCGCCGCGGGCGCCGCCGGCATCCTCGGCGGCCTGCTGCTCTCGAGCCTGTTGCCGCTCGAGAAGCGAGCGACCGAGATCGATGCCGGCAAGGCCGGGCTCGTCCACAACCTCCACCTGTCGCCGATTCCGGTCACCGGTGGCTTCGGGTTCGCGCTCGGCGGCGGGATGTGACTACACGATGCCCTGCTCGGGATCGTCGAGGCGCCTGGGCAAGCAAGCGACCCAGATGATGGCGATCAGCGGGAACAGCGCCCCGGCGACGGCCCACCCCCCGACGCTGCGATTCTTCGCGGACGCGGTTGCGGCAGAGATGGTGCACCCAAGGATCATGATGAAGAGAACGAGCGGATTCATGCGAGTAACCTCCTGGGGCGCCTATCGGCACGAGGTCCTCGCGGTTGCGTAAAAACTCCGAAGTCTCTGTGATCACTCGCAGTCGTTCGCTGCGGCGAGCACCGTGTTGAGGGCGGCCATGCGGTCGTCCTGCACGGTGAACCGGTGCGGCGACACGGGATCCGTGAACTCGCCGTCGGCCTCCATGCGCTTGCACTCGGTATCGCCCGCCTCGCAGGTGCGGCTCTGCAGGAACGACGACAGCTCGGCCTTCTTGCCCGCCTCGCGCGGCTTGATGTGCACGAAGTTCGTGCGCGTCTCGAGCGCGTGACACCCGGCGCACGTGCGCATCGCGAACGTGAATCGATCGCTCTCGGAGGCGCCGGGGATGTTCCAGCGGAAGTCTTTCGACGGGATGATCGCCATGTACGTCTCCATGCCGGGCGTCACGCCGGTCGCGAGGCGCGCGTCGCCATCGAACTTGACCTTCGGCTGGCCGGCGAGCCGCGCGCGGGCCAGGGTGCCTCCCGCGGCGGCCTCGAGGTGGAACTCGCGCAGGTCCCACGGGTTGTCGACGGCGATCTCGTTCGTGCGGAGCTGCTTGAGCGAGCTGCCGTTGAGCTTCGTCGCGTCGTGGATCGCCTCCTCGGTGAGGAGCTCGAGGGCGTTCAGGTACGCCGCCGTGCCGCGCGCGAGCGGCTTCAGCGTGTCGTGCCATTTGCGCATGAACGCGGGCGTGACGGCGTACTCGAACGCCGCGTTGAACGGCAGCGCGACGCGCGCCGGTGCCGGGCTCACCGCGGAGAACACGAAGCGCAGCTCGGGGCCGCCGTTGGCCTCGGGGCGCAGCACGATCGCGAGGAGCCGGAACGGCGCCTTGCCGAGCGCGAAGCCATCGGCGTTCCACGGGCCAAGGAGGATGTCGTCGATCTTCGACGCATTGCCGGCGACGCGCTCGCCATCGAGGGTGGGGCTCGAGCGCCAGGTCTCGAGCCAGTCCTTCGCGAGCGCCTTCGGATCGCGCGGCCCCGCGAGGGCGGCGACGAGGTGGCCGAACGTCCACGCGCCGGTGCCGCCGGTGCGCGCCGGATCTTCGACGACGGCGAGATCGCGGATCAGCAGCTCCTTCTCGAAGCTGAACGTGTTCTTGCACGCGCCGGTGCTGACGACCTTCGCCACGCTCTCGCCGCCGGGCACGTCGGCCTCGAGCGCCGCCTGCTCGTCGGCGGCGGCCTCGTCCTCGAGCTCGGCGCCGAAACCCGCGTCGCAGGCGGTGAGGACAACCAGGATCATCGCGGTGAGGTTGCGCATCGGATCTCCTAGTTGCCGTAGTCGTTGGGGAGCATCGAATCGGGACAGGTGCCGTCGTCCTGGCAGCGGCCGAACGCGGCTTTCTTGAACACGGCGGTGCCCTTGCGATGGACGTTGTCATCGCCCTTGGCGACGGCCTCGAGCGTGACCACGACGTGCGTGCTGCCGCCGGGTGCCTTGCACGCGCCGGTGCCGGAGACCTTCGGTGGATCGGGTTCGCCGACCTGCCATTGATCGGTCGCGCACCAGGTGCCGTGGCCATCCTTCGCCGGGCAAAGGTTGCAGTAGCAGAGGCCGGTGTTCTTGCCGCCGTCCATGAACGCCATCTGGAGCTGCGTGTGGAACTCGCCCTTCTCGAACCCGCCGGCTCCGCAGAAGCCGATCGACGAGCTGTTCGAATCGAGCACGTTTCCGTTCAGCCAGCCCTTGAACCAGTCGCCGCCGTGGATCGGCAGGTCGGCGATCACGAGCTGGATATCGGCCTGACCGGGCTTGCCGTTCTCGGGCGCGTTCGTGCCGGTCATCGTGATCTGCTGGTTCGGTCCCTGCTTGAACGAGATGTTCTTCGCGTTCTTGACCAGCGCCTTCTCGAACCGCGGATCGACGCCGGCCTTCGCGGCCACGTCATCGAACTTCCAGACCTTGACCTCGCCGGCGGCGAGCGCCTTCTTGAGGATTCCCGCCTTCGCCGCGATCGCTCCGGTGTCGTCGGTCCCCGGATCTTCCCCGACGAAACACGCAGGTAACAACCCGAGCAGGACGGCAGCCGTGCGTGCGGTGAATGGCATCGCCAGCACGAAGAGCAAGGGCAGTGCCGGTGTCGAACTCCGCGAAACGTGCGGTCAGCGCACAGCGCGACCTGGGGAACTGTCGGGCGGACCCCGCAACACGCCGTGGGCAGCGGCCGTTACTTCGGCCTGGAGCCGGCGTCGACCACGATCAGCTTCGTGGGTACGAGGTACTGCTTCGCGACGCGCGCCACGTCGGCCACCGTGACCGCGGCGACCTTCGCGCGCAGGACGAGGTCCTCCTTCGTGGTGCGGCTCTGATAGGCCTGGGTGGCGAGCAGGTTCGTGACCACGCTGTCGTTCGACAGGCTGGTGTCTTGCGCCTTCGTCCAGCTCTCCTTCGCGTGCGCGAGGTCGGCCTCGGAGACGCCGGCGGTCGCGATCTTCGTGATCTCGTCGAGCATCGAGGCCTTCGCCTTCGCGAGGTTCTGCGGCGCGACGATCGCGTACGCGCCGACGCTGCCGGTGTCGTCGAGCACGCCGGCGGAGGCCCACGCGCCGGTGCTGTACGACAGGCCCTCGGTCTCGCGTAGCCGCTGCCACAGGCGGCTCGACGTATCGCCGCCGAGCACCTGGCCGACCATCAACCACGCCGGATAGTCCGGGTTGGTGTCTCGCATCGAGACGTCGTGCATCACGCTCAGCTGCGTCATCTCCTTGTCCTTGATCTCGATCGACTTCTGCACGCCGGGGACGCCGAACACCTTGTCGGCGAGCCGCGCGTACGGCTTCTTCGAGATCCAGGTGCCGAACTTCGCCTCGACCTGCGCGCTGATCGCCGTCGCGTCGAAGTCACCGACGACCGCGAGCTCACCGTGGCCCGCGCCGACGAAGTCCGTGTAGAACGCCTTGAGGTCGGCGAGCTTCACCTTCTTGATCGCCGCGATGTCCTCGGCCGCCGACGCCGGGTAGCGCGGATCGGTGGTTGGCCACGGGTTCGCGAGCTGCGACAGCACCTGCCACGCCACGACCTCCGGATCCTGGAGCTGCTGCTCGAGGGCCGCGAGGTGCTCCTGGACGAGCAGCTGGAACTGCTTGTCCGGAAAGCTCGGCGAGGTCAGCATCTCGGCCGCGAGGTCGATCGCGGCGGGCAGCTTGTCGCGAAACGTCTCGATGCGGAGACTGTAGCCGCCAGCGGCGCCGCTGATCGAGATGTGGCTCTTGAGCTGGTTCTCGAGATCCTGGAGATCCTGGTAGCTGTGCTTCGTGGTGCCGCGTGAGAGCAGCTCGGCCGCCAGCTCCGCGGCGACGCGCTTGCCCTGGAGCGTGGTCTCGTCGCCGAAGTGCAGGCGGAGGCGAAGCTCGACCTTGCCGCCGCGGGTCTTCTTCGGGAGGAGCGCCGCCTTGATCCCGCCCTTCAGCTCGCTGCGCTTCGTCCGCGCTTCGATGTTGTCGAGCGTCGCCGCGAACACCTCGCCCTGATCCTTGACGGCGCCGCCGTCGATTCCCCTGACGATCGCCGCGACGTCGGGCGTCTCGGTCAGCGGCGCGCGATCGGCGTCCACGGTCGGCACGAACCGGCCCGCCGTGCGGTTGCTCTGCTTGAAGTAGGTCTTCGCGACGCGCAGCACGTCGGCGGTGGTGACCGTTCCGACCCGATCGCGGTACGCGAACAGCGTGCGCCAGTCACCGAGCGCGGCGAACTCGGAGAGCTCGATCGCGATCTGCTGGCTATCCGCGAGCGAGAGCTCGAGGTCCTTCAGCGTGGCCGAGCGCCAGCGCTCGAGCTCGCGCTCGTCGATCTTCGACGTGCCGAGGCCCTCGATCTCCGCGATCATCGTCTTCTCGACGGCGTCGACGTTCTTGCCGTCGCGGACCTCGGCGAGCACCACGGCGAGGTACGGATCGCGGAACGGGGTCTGGCTTCCGCCGACCGAGGCCGCGAGCTTGGTCTCGACGAGCTTCTTGTACAGCCGACCCGAAGGCTCGCGGTCGAGCACGTCGAGCGCCGCCTGCACGGCGGGATAGTCGGGGGAGGCCGCGCCGACCGTGTGATAGCCGATCGCGACGGCGTGGATGTCGCCGCTGCGGCGCAGCGTGACGGTGCGCTCGCCGTCCTGCACCGGCTCCACGGTGTACGACGGGTTCAGCACGCGCTTCGGTCGCGGCAGCACGCCGAACAGCTTCTCGATGCTCGCGAGGGCGGTCGCATCGTCGAACTTGCCGGAGACCACCAGCACGGCGTTGTCGGGCTGGTAATAGCGTACGTAGAACGCGCGCAGTGCATCGGCGGGGACGCGCTCGATATCGGCGCGCGAGCCGATCGTGTCCTTGCCGTAGTTGTGCCAGAGGTATGCGGTCGAGATGACGCGCTGCTCGAGCACGGCGAGCGGTTGGTTCTCGCCCATCTCGAACTCGTTGCGCACCACGGAGAACTCGCTCCTGAGATCGTCGGGCGAGATCGAGGCGTTGATCATGCGATCCGCCTCGAGGTCGAGCGCATCGTCGAGGTTGTCCTGCGTCGACGGCAGCGTCTCGTAGTAGTTCGTGCGATCGGTCCACGTCGAGGCGTTGAGCTCCGCGCCCTTCGCCTCCATCAGCTTCCACACGTCACGGTGGCGCGGCGAGCCCTTGAACATCATGTGCTCGAGCAGGTGCGCCATGCCGGTCTCGCCGTAGCCTTCGACGCGCGAGCCGACGAGGTACGTGATGTTGACCGTGACCGTCGACTGCGTCGGATCGGGGAACAGCAGGATCTGCAGTCCGTTCGGCAGCGCGTACTCGGTGATGCCCTCGACGCTGCGCACGCGCGTTGCCTTCGGGACCGCGACGGCCTTCGTCGGATCCACGCCCGCCGTCAGCACCTCGGCGTCCATCGCGACCGAGGTCGTCGGCGGCGCGGGGACGGTGGTGACGGGCTTTGCTCCGCCGCACGCGGCGACGAGGACACACGCGACGAGGCGGAACCGCATACGACGGCGTACCACGTCAGCGGTACGGATCGAACGCCGAGCGCGAATGCCGATGCGCATTGAGCTGCGCGAGCTCGTCGGTCGTGAAGCGGTCAGCCGCGGTCAGCTTGACCTGGGTCCAGCGCTCCACCATCTCGCGCGCCGTGCGACCGCCCTCGACGAGCTCGGCCTCGCCCGACTCGGCGCACTCGTCCCACATCTCGAACAGGCCCTGCTTGCGTGCCGCGACATCGTGCGTCGTCGACCACAGTCGCACCAGGTTTGCATTTACCAGCTGATCCGAGTGACTCAGCTGTTCCTTGCGATACGCGCGGCCGATCTCGACGCGCTGGTCGCGCGTCTTGTCGAGGTACTTCAGCTTCTCGCTCGCGTAGGGATCCATCCCCTTCGAGCGCATGATCGCGTCGGTCGCGTCGAACGTGGCCCCGAGAGGGTGGACCTGGAGGTTCGGCTTGTCCTGGAAGCGCACCGTGCCGTCCTTGTCGACCTTCGCGACGAACGTCGTCTTGTCGGAGGTCCACGTGCCGTCCTTCTGCGGCTTCAGCTCCTCCTCGGCGAGCGCCACGCGCGCCGCCACGATCTCGCTGCGCGCGTCCGGATCACCGGCCTTGTATCGGGCCTTCGCCATCTCGAGCGCCACCGAGGTTCGCAGGCCCGGATAGTCGGGCAGCTCCGTGACCCCCTCGGGATGGGCGAGCGCGAGGGTCGCGAGCTGCTCCGCCGTCCTCACCACCTGCGGGCCGCTGCGCATCCCGAGCACGCTCGCGGGCGGCGGGGCGGTCGGTGGGACCGTCGTCGTCGGGGGCCGGGTCTCCGTGGCCGCGGCTGTGCTCGCTGTGGCCCCGATCGCCGCCTCGGCCGCCGACACCGATCCCGGGCGGCGCCGGGGTGTGCTGGCAGGGGCCACCGTTGCCGCCACGCCACGCGCGGGAGCGGTCGCCGGCACCGGATCGGGCAGCAGCTCCACGATCGTGAGCTCGTCCTCGGGCGGCAGTGGCGCGGCGGCGTCCCCAACCTCGGGTGCCGCCTTCGGTTTCGGCGTGGCGATCACCCACGCCAGTGCCGCCCCGTGAACCACGAGCGACAGGACCGCGGTGGCGGTCAGGGTGCGCACTCGGATGGGACTCGCCACGCCCCGAGAGCGTTGCAACCTCCGTGCAGGGGGCGGCTAGAACTCGAAGTTCACGCCGGCGAACCAGGTGCGGTCGCCGACCGCCAATTTCGTATCCGAGCCGAAGCCGTCGACCTTCGCGAGTGACAGCTCGCCGTAGAAGCCCGCGTGCATGATGCCGCCCTGGCGCATCGACGATGCGGCGCTCGAGTCGATCCGCTCCGCGCGGATCGCGAGGCCGATCGAGCCGACCACGCCGAGCGATGCGCCGAGCGCCTTGTCGGCATCGCAGCCCTGCGTGTGCGTACCGTCCCAGCACGCCTTCGCGGTCGCGCCGTTCGTGCGAACCCACCAGATGTAGTACGCGAGTCCGCCGCGGATGTACGGCACGAGCGGGATGCCGTACTCGTCGTCGAGGAACGTGAACCGGTACGTCGCGGTCAGCGCGAGCGGGATCAAGCGGAAGGTGTTCTCGTCACCGGGGGAGCGCTCGCGGGGCGAGTCCGTCGGCATCGAGTCCTCGGTGAACGCGTGCGCCGTCTTCTGCATGTAGCCGATGCTGCCGCCGATGCCGAACTGCCCGAAGCCGGTCCACAGGAACCGATCGACGTCGAGCATCGGCAGGATGCGATAGCCGCCGTACATCTGCTTGTAGGGACCGGGACTCGTTCCGCCGAGCTGGTTGTCGATATCGGGCACGTACGGGCCGACGCGGATGCCCGCTTGCCACTTCACGAGCTGGTTGTCGTCGACCTCGCCGTCATCGTCGGCGTTCTCGCCATCCCAGTACGGCGACGGACCCTGCGCGTGCGCGGCGCCGGGCGCGAGGAAGATCATCGCGAGGATCACCACCGGCGCGAGCCGCGCGAGCGTGCGGAGCTTCAGCTTCCGCCGCCGCCACAGGACGCCGAGGGCGATCAACGCGAGGAGGCCAGGCAGCGTGAGGAGGTGCCACGCGAGTGCGATCGCGACGAGCGGCAGCAACACGATCGCGGCGATCGCGCGCAGGGCGAGCGAGCCGTGGACGACCGCGCCGAGCTTGGCCATCGAAGCGTAGTATGCGCTGGTGAGCGCGCGGCCGAAGCCCGAGCCGCCGAGCGTGTCATCGCGGAACGAGCGCAGTGCTCGCGTGATCGGGCCGCCATCGCCATAGGTCTCGGAGAGCAGACAGAACCCGCCTTCGACGTCGGAGTTGCGATCGTGCAGGTCCTCCCAGAAATCAGTGGCTGGCTGCGGCGTGATCGTGCTGGTGAAGAACGTGCCCGTCGCGTTTCCAGCGGGATCGATCGAGACCAGCATCACGCGGTACGGCGTGGCGTTCTTGAGACCGGAGATCAGGATGCCGGTCGCGGTCTGCTCCGACGATTCACCGCAGATGTACTTCTCCTCGAGGTTCGCGAACTCGGGGGGGATCGTGACCGCGGTGGCATCTCCGCCGGAGATGGCGACGTCCTCGATCAGGACTTCTTGCGAGGGGATGTTGCAAAGGTTCGTGACCGTCTGGTAGCGCGCCTTCGGCGGGGATGTCAGCGCCGCGCCACCATCGGGGTCCATGCAGAACGCCTGGTAGTACTTGATGTCGGTCGGGCGCTCGGTCGGCGCCTTCCACGACAGGCGGACGGCGCCCTCCGCGCTCGCGCCGGTGAACTCCGTCGGACGCGGCGGCGGCTGGGTGTCGACGCCCGTGACCATGTCGGTCTTTCCGACGGCCTGACTGTTGATGTAGTCGATGCTGCCGTCGCCCTCGTTGTCGACGAGCGCCCACACGATCGCATCGCCTTCGCGCGACTTGCACGCCATGCCGGCGCCGGCTTCCTTGCCGTTGATGACGTCGTAGATTCCGAACTCGATCTGCTGTGCGCTGGTGGCGAGCGTGTCGATATCGGCGATCGAGCCGATCTGGCGACAGGTATTCGGGCGCGTCGCATCCTCGTTACACGACGTGCCGACCCACAGCTCGGCGGGGCGGTGCGCGCCCGTCGCGACCGAGAGCTGCATCTCGTAGAACACCGATTGCTCGTCGCCCGACTGAGACTGGCTGCACACGCAGTGCGCGAGGTTCAGGTACTCGCGCAACGTGTCAGGCGTTGACGGTTCCTTGCGGTCACCGCCTTCGTTGATCAAGACCTTGTTGAACTTGAGCGACGCGCCGTTCGGGAGCATTCCCTCTTCGGCGCGTGCGCTTCTGCTCGCGAACACAGCCGCGAAGGCTACGCAGATGAAACCGATACGCGTCCTCGACATCGCGGGGTGCTCGTTGCAAGGGTGAGGCCGCCGGTTCTCCGACGACAACCGTTGCTATCACGCGGAGATGGAAGCATCAACAAACCGGGGGTCGCGTGCCAGATTGGCAGGTTCGCGACGTGGGGCATGTCACCCGGGCAGCGGGCTTAGCGCCGGCGCTTCGCGGCGGCGAGCGCGGCCTTGATCTCCGACGCCAGGGCCTGGGCGCGTTCCTCTGCGCCGGGGCTCGTGCGGCCGCCCCACTCGGCGGCGTAGTAGAGCTCGACGAGCTCGCCGACCTGCGGGGCGCCGGGATCCTCCCGCGCGGCCATCCGCACCGCCAGCTCCTTCGGCGTGGTCGGGAGGTCGCGGATCATCCCGGCCTTGCCGAGGGCCTTCTGGACCTGGTCGTAGATCCCGGCCACCGTGGAGCGCTGCCGTCGCACCGGGCGCGGCCCGACGAGCGAATCGCCGTGTCCGCGCCGGCGCCGGCGCAACAGCACCAGGCCGATCGGAGCGCCGACGATGACGAGCGTGATCGGCCAGTGCTCGATCGCCTCGTCCTTGATCCGGATCACGCCGGCCTTCGCGGCGAGCGCGGCGTCCTTGATCGCACCGCCGATCGACTTGAACAGCTCGAGCTGGCTCGCGAGGTCGTAGTCGATCACCCACTTCGTCCACTGGAACTTCAGCGTGTCGAAGAACCGGCCGATCTTCGCGCGCCAGCCGGTGCCACCGCGACCGAGCTGGTCGATCTCGGCGGGCGGCGTGGGATCGAACGTCACCCAGCCGGCGCCGGGGAAGTAGACCTCGTCCCACGAGTGTGCATCGCCGGCGCGCACCGCGACGTAGCCCTGGTACTCGTTCCACTCGCCGCCGAGGAAGCCGTTGACGTTGCGCACGGGGATGCCGGCGGAGCGGGCGAGGATCGCGAACGCCGACGCGAAGTACTCGCAGTGACCCTTCTTTCGATCGAACAGGAAATAGTCGACCGGCTCCTGATCGCCCGGATCCTCGAGGACGAGGGTGTACGTCGCGGTGTTCTTGAGCCACGTCGCGATCGCCACGGCCTTGTCGTAGTTGTTCGCGAGGCCGCGCGTGATCTCGAGCGCCTTGTCCTTCGTGCGCTTCGTGATCTCCGGCGCGAGCTCGAGGTAGACGCCGAAGTTCTTCGGCAACGGCCCGGTCGCGGCGCGCAGCACCTCCGCGGGCGGAGCCTTCAGCTGCGACCACACCGTGTAGTGGACGGTGTTGCCGTGGGTCAGCCGGATCTCGTCGTTGAACTGCGCGGGGAGCTTTCGCGGCCGCAGCACGTGCTGGTACTCGACGATCCGCGGCTGGCCCGCGCCGAACAGCACGTCGGAGTCGAGCGGGTCGAGCCAGATGTCCTGCTTGACCAGCTCGCCCGCGAGCTTGTCGATCTGGTTCGCGGTGATCGCGGGCCCGTCCCACATGAGATATTTCCGGTCGTTCGTGGGGTTGTCCTCGACGGTCTCCATCGTCCGCGGCGCGCGCAGCGAACGCATCCACTGGCCCTTCGCGTAGTAGTCGAACGCGACGCCGCGCCAGTGGATGTCGGGCGCCTCGCGGCCGCCCACCTTCGCCGTGACCTCCGCGCGCATCACCACCGTCGAGTCGTTCTTGATCACGCCGTGACCGCCGAGCTTCACGCCGTCGGAGAACCCGGCGAGCGTGAGACCGCCGCGGCTCTTCAGAAAGAACCCGATGCCCACGCGGGGCAGCGCCAGGAACACGGCGGCGGCGCCGAGGAACACGGCGAACGACAAGAGGCCCGTGCCGAGGAAGAACCGGCCGTTGACGATGCGCCGCGAGTCGAGGATTCGCCGCACCTCGACGCGCTCGCTCGCGCGATCGGCGGCGTGCTTGACGAGCAGGTTGTCCTCCATCTCGCGGCGGAGGTGGAACAGCGTCATCGCCCACGTCGACGACACCACGAAGCCAAGGAAGCACACGCCATAGGTCAGCTCGGGGTTCAGCACCGAGCCGGCCACGAGCATGAGGAACGCGAGCAGATACAGCTGCTGCCAGTCGCGCGCCGCGCGCCGGTTGAACGCCTTCGCGACGACCAGCCACATCAGGAACTGGCCGCCGACGCCGAGGAAGTCGCCGGTGATCGCCGCGTTCAGCACCGCGTACACGAGCGCGAACACGCTCGCGATCGTCCAGACCAGGGACCACTTCTCGTAGCGGATGCGTGGCGGCTCCCACCACCACGACAGGATCAGCATCACGAGGCCGCCGAACGCCATCGGCGTCGACAGGCCACCGCCGGTGGTCATCGCGAGGTACGCGAAGCCGACCATGAGATAGGTCGCGGTCTTGTGGGCGACGGCGAACCTCATACGTCCATCACCGTGGTCGCCGAGGGGCGGTTCTGCGCGCTGACGCCGCGCGGGGTGACGAGCACGCTCTCGACCTTCGCCGGGATCGCGGCGAGCTCGACCTCGTCGCCGACGTACGGGAGCAGTGCGAGTGCGCGGGAGATCTTCGCCTCGTGGAGGCGGCCGGTGCCGGCGGGGATGTGCGTGCCGCGCGCGCACAGCTCGACCGTCCAGCCGACCTCGAGGTACGCCGCCGCGAGGCTCGCCGCCACGCTGATCGCGCGCTCCACCGCAGACACCGCGGCCTCGTGCGTCGGCGTCAGCGCGCCGTCCTTGACCGCATCGCGCACCGCCTCCGGGAGCGCGTTGTCGACGCCGATCACCACGCGGCGCGCCAGCTCGTCCTCGTACTCGCGTACGAGCAGGCGACCGGTGCGTGCACTCGAGCGCCAGTGGATATCGCGGCGGTCGTCGCCGGAGCGCGACTCGCGGAGGCCGAAGAACTCACCGCGCCGGCCGAGCCGGTTCGCGGTGGTGTCGCCGCGGCTCGTGGTCTTCGGTACCGGGCGCGGTACCGGGACGCGCGCGGGGTAGACCAGCACGTCGAGCGGCGCGTCCACATCGCGCGACTTGCGGAACAGCGCGAACGGAAACTTCGTCGCGATCCGGTAGCCGCTGAGCGTGTACAGGCCGCGCCGCGCGTAGGTGTGGCGATAGCTCGTGCGCTGCGATTTCCCGGCGGGGATCTTCAGGAAGTAGCAGCGCTTGTCGATCGGCGTGGTGCCGGCGAGATCCTCGACCTCGATCGAGTACGACGCGCGCTTCGGCTTCGCGTTCTGGATCACCACCTCCATCAGGAACGGCTCGCCGGCGTGGACGCGCGGCGGTGGCCGGCGCTCGACCGCGAGCCGCTTCAACGTCATCTCGGAGAGGATTCCGGACGCGATGATGAAGCTCAGCAGCCAGCCGAGCAGGAGGTAGAGGAGGTTATTGCCGGTGTTGATCGCGGCGAACCCGACGCCCACCGACAGCACGACGATGATCCGACCCTCGCGGGTGAAGCTCAGCCGGCGCGGCGGCCGCAGACGACGGCGAAGGCGCGCCCACAGCCCCATAGGCTCAGGTCGGAACCGCGACCCGGTTCAGGATCTCGGCGATGATTCGCTCGGCGTCCGTGCGAGCGCGCCCGAGCGAGTCGTGGCTGTGGGCGAGGACGAGGCGGTGCGCGAGGCATGGCACGCCGAGCGCCTTGAGGTCATCGGGGACCACGAAGTCGCGGCCCGCCGCGAGCGCCGCCGCCTGCGATGCGCGGTACCAGGCGAGCACGCCGCGCGTCGACACGCCGACCGTGATCGCCGGGTGGCGGCGCGTCTCCTCGACGATCGACATCGCGTAGTCGACGAGCGCGTCGTCGACGCGGATCGTCTCGACGCCGTCCTGCAGCGCGCGCACGGCCGCGAGGTCGACGACCGGGGCGAGCCTCAGCACCGGATCGCCGCCGGCGCGCTCGCGCACCAGCTCGCGCTCGATCGCCTTGGCCGGATAGCCGAGCGAGACGCGCAGGAGGAACCGATCCATCTGCGACTCGGGCAGCGGATACGTGCCGTACATCTCCGACGGGTTCTGCGTCGCGATCACCATGAACGGCGTGTCGAGCGTGTGCGTGGTGTCGTCGATCGAGACCTGCCCCTCGCTCATCGCCTCGAGCAGCGCGGACTGCGTGCGCGGCGTGGTGCGGTTGATCTCGTCGGCGAGCACGACGTTCGCGAAGATCGGGCCCTTCTTGAGCTCGAACACCTTGCCGCTCTGGTCGTAGATCGAGACCCCGACGATATCCGAGGGCAACAGATCGCTCGTGAACTGGATACGGCGGAACGCGCCGCCGAGCGCCGCGGCGAGCGCGCGGGCGAGCGTGGTCTTGCCGACGCCGGGGATGTCCTCGATCAGCAGGTGACCGCGTGCGAGCAGCGTGACCACCGCCGCGCGGATCGCCTCGGGCTTTCCGCGCACGACGGTGCCGATCACATCTTCGAGCTTCCGGACCGCGCCGATGTCGGTCGACGAGAGCGGGGCAGGGGCCGGCGCCGCGGGCATCTTCGCCCAGTATAGCCCGCCGAAAGGACCAAAGGGACCCGAAGGTCCCTTTGCCATTGTGTCGTCCGTGGAGCGGCTCAGCGGCGGCTGTTGAGCTCCATCAGGATGCGGAGCACGTACCAGAACAGCGTGGCGAGGGTCGAGAACAGGAGGAGGGCCGCGGCGACGTGCGCCGTGGGCGGGAACTCCTTCATGACCATGCTGGTCTGGAACAGGATGTAACCGGCCATCAGGAGGATCATCAAGCCGCTGAAGATCGCGCCCAGGTGGAAGCCGAAGATGAGCGACGCGATGATCACGCCGAACGCGGCGAACGTGCAGATCGCCAGGGCGCCTCGCATGAACGAGAAGTCCTTCTTCGTCAGGAACACGACAAGCGTGAGGCCGATGAAGATCGCGAGCGTGATGACGATGGCCTGGCCGAGGATCGAGGTCGCCTGCGCGCTCAGCATGGGCGTGATGCCGTCCGTCGACGTGATCATCGACTCGGGGTTGCCGAACTTCAGCATCAGGATCCACAGCATCGGCTGCAGCAGGATCGACCACGCTCCGACCTCGAGCCCGAGGCCGAGGTACTGGAGGTTGCGGCTGCTCTGCGACCGCGCGAGGCGCTCGGCGATGTATCCGACGAGGGTGAACAGGCCGATCACCATCAGCCACGTCCAGCGACCCTGCAGCGCCCACTTCGAGAACGCCCAGCTCAGCTTCGGGGCGAACTTCATGATGCCGCCGGTGAGGACGGCCCACAGGACGAGCGCACCACCGAGGTGCGCATAGGTCTTGCGGAGGAACGCGACGCGATCGCTGACGCCGAGCGTCGCTACCGCGCCTTCGATCGGACGTGCGGACTGTGCGAGTGCCATGGGCGACTTTGTAGCACATGGTCAGCGGTCGGGCTCGACGACCGAGCAGCCCCTGGGAGGACGGTCAAAGGGAGGTCACGAGCCACAGCACGACGAGGGAGGCGATCAGCGAGGGAATCGTGACGATCGCCCCGACCTTCACGAACACGCGCAACGGGACGCTCACGCCCTGGCGCCGGAGCTGATGGGTCCACAGCAGGCCGGCGAGGGACCCGATCGGCAGGAGGCGCGGGCCGAGGTCGCCGCCGACGAGGGCGGCGAACACGTACTTGTCGGGCCAGCCAGCGAGGGTCAGGGAATGCAGCAGCGCCATCGGGTGGTTATCCATCAGCGCCGAGCCCGCGGCCGCGATCGCGCCCACGGTGGCGATCGGCGCGGGGGTCTGCGCGTAGATCGTTGCGAGCGTGTCGGTCACGCCGGCGCGGGCGAGCGTCGTCGCGAGGACGAGCACGCCGAACAGGAACGGCAGGAGCTCCCAGCTGATGCCGGCGGCGATGCGCGCGACCGAGACCTGTGCGTGCACGGCGACCGCGATGCTGAGCACGGCTGCGGTCGCCGCGACCGGCCAGATCGGTTGCCCGAGCGCGGCGAGGATCGGGTACGACGCGATGCTCGCGCCGGTGAACAGGAGCACGAGCTTCGCGTGGCCGGAGAGTGGAACCTTCGGCGGCGCGGTACCGAGCGCCGGGTTCTCGTCGAGCAGCACGTCGCGGTAGCACCATGACAGCATCAGATACGCGACGATCCATCCGGCGAGGGCGACCGGGATCATGTGGAGCGCGTAGCTGTTGAAGCTGATGCCGGCGCGATAGGCGACGACGAGGTTCATCGGGTTTCCCGTCGGCAGCGGGGCCACGCCGGCGGCGACGAAGGCGCAGAACGCGAACGGCAGCAGGAACTTTGGATTGCGCTTCGGGTAGACCGCGCGCAACAGCTCGACGACGACCGGGGTGAGCAACAGGATCGCCGCGTCGTTCGACAGGATCGCGGCGGTCAGCGCGGCGACGATGAAGAAGAACCGGAACGCGTGCTTCACCGGGCCGCGCGTGCGGGGTTCGATCGCCGCGGCGAGCCGCGTGAAGATGCCGAGCTCGGCAGCGCACGCGGTGGTGGCCATGATGCCGACGATGCTGATCATGGGTCGCCAGAGATCCGACAGCGCGTTCGCGATGTCCTCGGTGCTGGCGATCCCCGCGCCCAGCGCGACGCCGAGACCGGTGAGCGCTCCCACGGCAGGCGCCCAGTGATTGCGCCACGCGAGCGCGATCACCAGCGCCACGGCCATCGCTGTGACGGCGAGTACCACCACGCGATGGTACTACGTGCGGGCTACTTGACGGGGGCGCTGCAGATCGACGCCGGAACTTTTGCGCCATTCTTCGCGTAGACCACGCCGGCCACGTCCTCGGTGTTCGTGAACACCATGCCGGGCTTGAGGCCCTCGACGTAGCGCGCCTTCACCGTCTGCGGACCGAACGACTTGTCGACGGTGACCGACTTCGAGGCCGTGCACCAGCTCTCGTAGATCACCGAGCCGCTGCTCGTGATCTGCGTGATGCGGTTGCTCGACTTCCAGTTCGTGCACTGCTCCTGCTTCTCGAATTCTTTCTTGAACGTGACGGTCGCCTTGTCGCCGCTGACCTTCACGGTCGCGACCACACCGCGGCCGCCGCCGCCGGAGCTCATGTTCTGATCCATCCAGCCGTGGTTGACGCCCGGGTAGTCGATCTTCGCGTCGCGATCATCGAGCGTGACGCCGTTCGCCATCACCGCCGTCTGCGCCGCGAGCCGCGGACCGCGATAGCCGGGCCACCGCGACGGCGTGTTGCCGAGCGCCTTCGCGAGGTAGTCGATCTTGTTGCGGTCGCCGCCGAGGCCCTCGCAGATGTACAGCGAGACCGTGGCCAGATAGCCGGCGGGGTCGCCGACGATCACGCCGACGGCCTGCACGATCTCGTTCTCGTCGCCGGGCTCGCGCTTGAAGTTGGCGAACTTCTTCGCCGGGATCGCGCTGACCGCCTTCTTCCACGCCGGCCACGCCTTCTCGGAGCAGCCCTCGAACGCCTTGCGCGAGTTGCTCACGCGCGCGTCGTCCATGTCGGCGGCGAGCTGGACGTACGAGGCATCGACCTTCGCGAAGTCCTTGTAGCCCTGCTCGGCGGTCTTGAACACGATCGCGTAGCCTGCGTCCTTCGCGAACAGCTTCTTGACCGCTTCGGCGTGCTCCTTGATCTGCTGGTCGTAGTCCTGGACGAGCAGGCGCATCGCCATCCGCTCGGATCCGTTGACGGCGGTGTCCATGCGGACCTCGTTCGCGAACTTCTTGCGATCGAACGCGTCGATGTCGGGCTGGCACATGGCCCACACCACCGGCTGCTCGTTATCGCGCGCGTGCAGGCACTTTTGGATGTAGGCGAAGCGACCGACCTCGGTCAGCTTCGGTCCGAGCGCGTCCGCGGTGTACGCAGCGCCGTCCTCGTTGAAGTCGCCGGCGATCAGGCCGTACTGCTGCACCGGCGAGAGCTTCGACCACGCGATCTTCTTGTCGTTGCGGATGCTCTGGTTCACGCGGGAGCCCTGGTCCTGCGACGCCCACTCGGCGACGTCAGCCCAGTCCTGCTCGACCATGTCGAGCTTCTTGTTCCACTTCGCGCGCGACGCGGCGAGCTCCTTCGTGAGCGTCTGCGCTTCCTGGTCGGGCTTGCACGTCGCGCCGACGAGGTAGTAGAGCGCCCACTCGGCGTCCTTGCTCGTGATCGCCTCCTTGCTGTTGCTGTCGAGGCGACCGTCCGCCTTCGCACACCACGCCGGGGCGTCGGCGATCGCCGTCCCCGCACTCGCCACCAATACGAACGTCGCCGCAGCGAGCACCCCGTTGTTCATCCGCCGACCATACAACAACGTTTGTCGTGGCAGGTGGGGTCGGGCTGTGGTTGCATCCCGCGCATGTCGGGTCGTGCGCGCGTGGGATGGTGGGGCAGCGCGCTCGTGCTGGCCGCGGTTGCGCCCACGGCCGCCGAGGTTCGCGCCGAGGAGATTCGCATCACGTATCAAGCGCCGCCCGACTGCGGGAGCGCCGACGAGTTCTTCGGCCAGCTCGCGAGCCGGGCGCAGGTCGTGCGCGTCGAGACCGGTGCGGTGCGATCGTTCGAGATCACCATCGCGCAGGACGCCGTCGGCGCCGCGCACGGCACCCTCGCGATCCGCACCAGCACCGGCGAGTCCGTGCGCGAGGTCGATGGTGCGAGCTGCGCGGAGACCGTCGCGGCGCTCGTCGTGGTCGCCAGCCTCGCCGTCTCCGCGGAGCGCGAGGTTGCACCGCCCGCGATCGCGCCGCGTGTCGCGCCGCGCGTCGTGGCGCCGCGCGAGCGAGAGCACTGGCTCACGGTCGGCAGTGGCCTCGGCCCGTACATCGGCGCGCTGCCGGAGCCCGTGTTCGGTGTGCCCGTGTTCGTCGCGATCGGACGCCCGGGCGGCCGCCAGCTCCGGCTCGCGTTCGCGCGCACGCAGACCCAGGAGGCGATGGTCGCGGCGGGGACCTCGGAGTTCCGCCAGACCCTCGGCCGCCTCGATGCGCGACCGATCGCGCTGCGGCGGGGCGCGTTCGAGCTCGCGCCGGCCATCGGCATCGAGGCCGGAACGCTGACCGCGCGTGGGACCCAGGTGGGATCGCCCGCGGGCGGCATGCGGCCCTGGGTGGCACCCGAGGTGGCCGCGCGGGCCGCGGTCCGCGGCGGGCGGTTCGCCCTCGAGCTCGAAGGAATGCTCGCACTTCCGCTGGTTCGCGACCGCTACTTCATCGCTCCCGGCGTCACGGTCCATCAGGTCCCGGTCGTCACCTACGGCGTGGGTCTCGCCCTCGTGGTGGAGGTGATGTGATGGAATCTTGTGATCAAACGACCCGCCTCCGGCCATTTCAGATGAACGATGAGCGCGCCCACGGCAACCAACCGCGCACCCGGACCTACCCGTGCAGGACGCCGTACGCCCCCTCGCCATCGCCGCGCCCGAGCTCGTTCGGGACGGACTGTCGTCGGACGCGAGACTTCGCACGCTGTTCGACGCCCAGTTCGATTTCGTGTGGCGCTCCCTGCGCCGCCTCGGCGTTCCGGAGCTCACCGTCGATGACGCCGCGCAGGAGGTGTTCCTCGTGCTGTCGCGCCGGCTCGGCGACATCGAGCTCGGTCGCGAGCGCTCGTTCCTGTTCGCGACCGCACTGCGCGTCGCTTCGACCGCGCGCCGCGCCGCTGCGAGGCGCGGGATTCACGACGACGCCGAGGTCGCCGGTCTCGTCGATCACGCCCCCGGACCCGAGGAGCTCGCCGATCGAAAGCGGGCGCGCGACGTCCTCGATCAGGTGCTCGCCGCGCTCGAGATCGATCTGCGCGCCGTGTTCGTCCTCTACGAGCTCGAGGAGATGACGATGGCCGAGATCGCCATCACCCTCGAGCTGCCGCCCGGCACCGTCGCGTCGCGGTTGCGGCGCGCGCGCGAGGCGTTCGAGGTCGCGGCGGCTGCATTGCGAGCGCGGTCATGACCGAGCCGCGCCGCCTCAAGGACGATCCGGGGTTCGCCGGATCCCTGCTGCGCTCCGCGGCCGACGATGCTCCCAGCGCCGGCGCGCGCCGCGCGGTCGCGGCGGCGATCGGCGTCGGCACCGCGGCGGCGATCGGCCACGGCACCGCGGCGGCGGCAGCCGTCAAGGCTACCTCGGCGGCGCCCGTGGTGGGCAGCGTCGTCGCCGGCGGCGCGGCGAAGGCATCGATCTCGATCGGCGCGAAGATCCTCATCGGCCTCGCGCTGACCACGGGCGTCGGGGTCGGGGTCAGCGTCGTGGTCAAGAGCTCGCGCCGTGCGCCGGAGCCCGCGGTGGTCGCGCCCGCGCCCGCGCCGCGCGCACCGGAGTCCGCGCCGTCACGCGCGCGCGTCGCGCCGGAGGTCGCGCCGTTGGAGGTCGCGCCGTTGGAGGTCGCGCCGTCGGCGGTTGCTCCATCGCGCTCCGCACCCGCGCGCGTCGAACCGTCGCGCACCGCGCCGTCGCGCGTCGAACCCGCTCGCACCTCGTCGCCGTCGCCGTCGCCGTCCTCGTCATCCTCGCCTTCATCGTCGCCGTCGCCATCGTCGGTCGCGCCCGCCGAGGCAGCGCGCACCGAGCCCGCCGCGCCGCCACGGCCGACCTTGACCGACGAGGTCGCGCTGATCGACGCCGCACTGGTCGCGCTCCGCTCGAGGGATGCCGCCGCGGCACTGAAGCTCCTCGACCGCTACGACCGCGAGTTCCCGACCGGGTCGCTCGCCCCCGAGGCCACGGTGGCGCGGATCGAGGCGCTGGTCGCCTCCGGCAACCTCGCTCGCGCGCGCCAGCTCGCGACATCGTTCCTCGCGGCGCATGGCGACAGCCCTCTCGCGCATCGCGTGCGCCGCTCGATCGCCGCGGAGTAGCGTGCACCTCCGCTGGCTCGCTCCGCTGGTCGCTCTCGTCGCCTGCCGCAGCGACATCCAGCTCGGCAGCGCGGTCGACGCCGCCGTCGACGCCGCGCCCGATGCCCCGGCGAGCCCGTTCAAGGCGGGCGCGTACATGCTGACGTTTCTCGATCCGATCATGACGAGCTGCGATGGAGCGCTGACGGGCAACGAGACGAGCTTCGACGGCATCACGCGCGCCGGCGCGAACCTCGTCGACGGGCCGGTCACGATCTCGATCGTCGACACGATGACGATCCGGATCACGGGCAGCGTGATCGCGATCGCGTTCGGCCAGCCGAGTATCGATCTGGTGCCGAACCCGCAGGCGTCGCCGCCCGAGTTCCCGCAAACGATCTGGGACACCAGCGTGTCGGCAGACTTCGGCACGGGCCCGCTCTCGACGATGCACGATGCGCGCTACTTCGGCGTCGATTCCGCAACGGCCACCACCCCGACGATGATGCAGGCTGCCGTCGCGCTGCTCTACGAGACCACCGACACGACCGGGGCGTGCTTCGGCACGTTCGGTGCGGCCCTCGCTTCTCAGTAGGCAGCTCGTGTCAGCGGGCGCCGCGATCCTCCGTGATCAAACGCCGCGGCTCCGGCCATCTCCCGCGCAAGGAACATGAAGATCCACATGCGCACTCTCACCACCACGCTGCTGTTCGCCACCCTGACCGCCGCGTGCGTCGGCTCGTCCGAACCCGCCGATCACGCGCTACCCACGCCTCCGGGCCACGGCGTCCGTCCGATCTACAACGTGCCCGGCGGCGGCGCCGCGGCCGCGCTGTTCGGCCCGGGCGGAAGCTTCATGCTCAACGGACCGACCGCGCCCGGCTCGGCGAGCTTCACGTCGGCGCCGGTCACCGACGAGACCACCCCGCCGACCACGAACGGCACCGGCGCGCTGCAGATCACCGTCGATGGCATCTCGTACGCCGCGCCGGCGCTGGAGACGTTCGCGGTCCTTCTCTCCGACGGCGCGTCGCCGTACGTCGCGCTCGTCGGCTACGCCGATCGACCGGGCCCGAATGCGACCACGCTGATCGACGAGGTCATCGTGATCGTCCCGCAGGCCGAAGCGGTCGCCGGCGCCACCATCGCGCTCGACGGTCAGGATCGCGTTGCGCTGTTTGCGAGCGGCGATTCCGAAGCGGATCAGCCGAGCGTGTTCGCCGCGGCCGTCACCGGCACGGTCACGTTCGGAAGCGGAAGCGCCACGCTCGGCGGCACGCTGTCGGCGACGGTCGCCGGCGACTTCGGCTCGGTCGACTTCGTCGATCCCGGCACGGGCACCGGCGGCACGCTGACCGATGGCAGCTACACGCTCGAGATCGTCGGCCCGGCCGACGTCTACTGCGATGGCACCCTCGCGGGCCAGGAGTCCACGTTCGCCTCGATCACCGCGGCGAGCCTCGGCCTGGGCAACGGCTCGGTCGCGATCGCGAACAGCGGTCTCGCGATCTCGGGCGCACCGATCGCCGCCGGCTTCGGTCTTCCGTCGCTCGATCTCTCCGAGGTCGATAGCGGCCTCTGGGCCGGCTTCATCGACGAGAGCGTCGCAGGACCGGCGGGTACCACGCGCGCCGGCAAGTACCTCGTGCTCGACGCGAGCTCGGCCTCGGCCATGTTCATCAACGGCAGCGTCGGCGCCGCGTACCTGACGGCGAACCAGGACGGGCAGTGCTCCGTCGCGTTCGGCGCCACGCTCACCGCGCCGTGACCTAGTCCCAGGTCCACGCCACGTTGACATAGGGCCCGACCGGCATCTTCGACTCCTTCACCATCTTCCAGCTCGGCGGATCGAGCAGCGTGTACGCGCCGGTGCTGAGGTGGAAGTGGTGGCTGAACACGTGGGTCCACACGGCGCGCGGGTAGATCAGGCCGGTGTCCTGCTCCATGCCCTCGCCGCGGATCATCCACGCGTCGCATGCGAGCAGCACCGCATTGCGCCGGCCGAACGTGCGGGCGATCTCGAAGCCGGCGGTGCCGCCGAACCGGTGCCCGCTCGCGCTGGCCGGCATCGCGTCGACCGCCGCGCCACCGTTGCCGATTCCGGCGCCGCCGATCACCCCCGCGAGCCCGCCCTCGATGACGAAGCCGCCGCCGTTGACCGACAGCGTGGTCGTGCCGTCGAGCCGCACCGACGCGAGCAGTGACGCGGACTGGATCGCGCCCCACGCGAAGCCGACGCCCGCGCCGGCGACCACCGCACCGGGCAGCGGAAGAAAGGCACCGACCGCGAGCGGATACGCGCCCGCGCCCGCGCCGATCTGCCAGCTCATCGTCAGGGTCTCGCCGCGCACGAACCGGTGTTCGAGCCGCAGGTTCGGGAACAGCATCACGTCGGCGATCAGGTAGCTCGCGAGCTCGGTGTTATCGGTGAGGCCGACGCTGCTCGTGCCGAGCATCGAGAGATGCAGGTCCTTCTGCTTCAGCGTGTACGCATTCGTGGCCTCCGGAACCTCGCCGGGCGCGAAGTCGGCGTGCGCCGAGCGCGAGAGTGCAACCAAGAGTGAGCAGACGAGCACCACGCGCGATGACATGCGTGCGAGCCGTTCTGCAACGGCGGGACCACCCTCGCGAGCGGTGATCCGCGCCCCATTCGGTCGCGATCATGAACGAACGTTAACGAATCGTGAACTGGCCGCGAGTCAGGGGCAGGTGATTGGCGCGGTGTCGATCACGAGATCGTCGAACCAGACGTCGAGCGGGCCGCTCATCGGATGGAAGCTCATCGCACCGAGATAGAACTGATCGAACGACGGGCCGTACCACGGCGTGGTGCCCGGGACGGCGAGACAGCCATCGCCGGTGGTGTTGACCGAGAAGCTCGTCACCGGGGTGCCGTCGAGGCTCATCCGGTAGTGGATCGCATCCGCGTCGGCCTCGAACGCGACGCACGTCCAGTGATCGGTCGGCGCGGCGACCGGCACAGGCTCGGTCGAGTGGTGCCAGCAGTCCTGCTGCGTCTGGTTGTCGTAGAACACCGCCATGAACTTCTTGTCGTCGGCGGCGCTGAACAGATACGTCGCGGTGTGACCGGCGGCCGGCGACGGAGCGGGCACCACGCCCGAGGCACCGAACAAGGTCCAGTGGATGCTGTTCGCCTCGCGCGCGCTCCACATCATGAACCGGCCGTAGAGGTGGCGACGCGTCGGCGCGAAGAGCGCGCCGTTGTGCGCCCACAGCCGGCCACCCCCCATGCCGCCGCCGTCGATGTGCGCCTTCAGCGCGTGCGTGCCGCTGTACGCCCGCGTGGTGTCGATCGCGAGCGTGCCGCCGGTCTGCACGTCGGCGCGAAACCCACCGGCGTTCGCGTTGTTCGCGAGCGTCCCCGCGGGCATCGCCTCGAACGTCTCGCACAGCGGCTGCCCGGCGCACACCACGCCGCGCGGCGCATCGACGCTCGCGTCGATCGCGGCGTCGTCGTCACCAACCGCCGCGTCGATCGCGGCAGGAGAGGAGCTGCACGCCGCCAGCAGCGCAGCGAGGAGCGCTAGCGGCTGGCCTTGAGCTTCTTGATCTCGCTGATCAACTCGGGCACGGCCTTTTCCCATTCCTGCACGATCCCATAGTCCGCGACCTGGAAGATCGGCTCGTCCTTGTTCTTGTTGATCGCGACGATGGTCTTGCTGCCCTTCATGCCCGCGAGGTGCTGGATGGCACCGGAGATCGCGACGGCGAAGTACAGGTTCGGCGCGACGATCTTGCCGGTCTGACCGACCTGCCAGTCGGCGGGGACCATGCCGGCATCGGTGGCCGCGCGCGACGCGCCCATCGCGGCGCCGAGGAGATCTGCGAGCTCCTCGAGGACCTTGAAGTTCTCGCCGTTCTTCATGCCGCGGCCGCCGGAGACGACGACCTTCGCGTCGGTCAGCTCGGGGCGGTCGCTCTTCTGCGCATCGAGACGCTCGAACGTCGCG
The DNA here is from genome assembly GCA_038203335.1 of Haliangiales bacterium. Taxonomy (GTDB): domain Bacteria; phylum Myxococcota_A; class Polyangia; order Haliangiales; family Haliangiaceae; genus JABFXX01. The sequence continues at coordinate 25,248 of JBBRED010000052.1, forward strand.
CCCAGCGCGTTGACCGCACCGGCCGCTGCCGCCGTCACGGTGCCCGGCGCCGCGAGCGGCGTCGCGGGCTCGAACTCGGTCTGGCGGACGGTGGTGCAGATGATCGGCGTCGAGACCTGGATCGTGGAGTTCGCGTTACCCGAGAGGATCGGGCGCGTGAACGTGTCCTTGCCGTCGAGCTTCGCCACGTCCGATGCCATGCCGGCATCGAGCAGCGCGGCGGTGCGCGGCATCACGTCCTTGCCGATCGCGGTCGCGCACGCGGTGACGAGCGAGGCACCGTTGTCCTTCGCGAGCGTCGCGAGGATCGGCGCGTAGGTCTCCGCTAGGTAGTGCGCGAGCGCACCGTCCTCGACGGTGATCACCTTGCCGGCGTACTTCGCAGCGTCGGCGGAAGCGCCCGTCGCGCCGTCGCCGATCAGGACCGCGATCACCTCGCCGCCATGCAGGGTGGCCGCGGCGCGAGCGAACGCGAGGTTGGCGAGCGCGCTCGAGCGGAGCGTGGCGCCGTTGAATTCACAGAATGCGATGACGTTGCCCATGGCCATATCTCCTTAGAGAACCTTCGCTTCGTCGGCGAGCTTCTTCACGAGGGTGGGGATGTCGGCGACGATCTGACCGGCCGCGCGCGCCGGCGGCAGGGTGACGCTGAGCTCCTTGATGACGGGCGTCGGCTCGGCGCCGTAGTCCGCGAGCTTCGCGGTCGCCATCGGCTTCTTCTTCGCCGCCATGATGCCCTTCAGCGACGGCAGCCGAGCGCCCTCGCCGGAGTACTTGTGCGAGTCCGGCGTGACGCCGTTCTTCACCGCGTTCGAGCCGACGATGCGAAGATCGACGGTGACGACGGCGGGGAGCGGGACCTTCTTGTACTCGACGCCACCATCGACCTCGCGGCCGACGGTCATCGCCTTCTTGTCGGCGGCGAGCTCGATCGACGCGGCGAACGTCGCCTGCGGCCAGTTGAGCTTGCCGGCGAGCATCTGCCCGACCTGGTTGGCATCGCCATCGACGGCCTGCTTGCCCATGAGGACCACATCGGGCTTCTCGGCCTCGATGATGCCGGCGAGCACCTTCACGACGATCAGCGAGTCGATCTCGGCATCGCCGGTGACGACGTGGATCGCGCGATCCGCGCCCATCGCGAGCGTGGTGCGGATCTCCTTCGCTGCCTCATCGGGTCCGAGCGAGACGACGATGATCTCGCCGGGCTGCTTCGTCCCGTCCGCGCCATTCTCGAGCAAGCGCAGCGCGGTCTCGACGGCGTACTCGTCGAACGTGTTGACGATCCAGGACGCGCCGGTCAGGTCGATGTGGCCGTCCTTGATCTTGGCCTTCTGCGTTGGGTCGGGGACCCGCTTCACGGGAACGAGGATCTTCATGGGGACTTCTCCTTGGAGGACACGGGAGGTGATGACGTGAGGCCATTCGTCACGAGCAGCACGACCCAATCGGCCGCGCGGACGATATCGAACTTCTTCGGACGGGTTCCAGGCGTGCCGGTCGAGATCGACGGCTGTCGCGCGAGCACCCACGCGAGGGCGAGCTCGTCGAGCATTCCGAAGATCATGCGCGCGGCGACGTGCGCCGGGATCGTGGCATCGAGATCCCCGCGCTCCTGGCCCGCGGCGAGGATGCCGCCGAGCGTGCGCAGGAAGTCGGCGAACTGCGGGTTGTCGTACTCCTTCATGAACTTGCTGCTCTGGCGCAGCTCGATCGTCAGGACCTCGGCCGCAGCCGGCTCGTCATGCACGAGCTGGAGGTAGGCCTTGATGAAGGCGCGCAGCTGGTCCTTCGGGGGAACTCCCGAGATCGCGGCCCGTAGCACCTCGTTGACCTGGGTCATCCGCTGCTCGAAGTACGAGATCAGCAGGTCGTCTTTGCTCTTGAAGTAGAGGTAGATGGTGCCGTCGGCGACCCCCGCTTCCTTCGCGATCTCCGAGACCCGCGCGGCGAAGAAGCCATGGCGCGCGAAGATCCGCTCGGCAGCCAGCAGGATCCGCTCGCGCTTGTCGCTGCGCTCGGTGCGGTCCGTCGCTGAATGAACCGTCATTCAGTCGGTTGATACCTCCCATGACGCGCAACGTCAAGGCAGACCGCCAGGACGCTGCGGTTGAAAACGCCCTACCGCTGAACTACAACGCACGAGTGTCAAACACGCGCGTTTCGGGGCATTTAGTCCTCGCCTTGCTGTGCGCGCCGCTGCTCATGGGCAGCGCGTGCGAGAAGAAGAAGCCCAACGACACCGGAGCGGTCACCGCGATGGATCGCGCCGGCTCCGGCAGTGACAGTGGAAGCGCGGCGACCGCGCCCGCGGGTCCGGTCGACTCGACACCGCTGAAGGGCTTCGATGTCAGCAAGCTCGATGGTGACAAGCAGAAGGCGTTCTACGCGCTGATCAGCTCGCTCAAGTCGCCATGTGGAAAGAACCACTCGCTGCGCACGTCGTTCGAGTCCGACACCGCGTGCAAGCGCGCGCCGTACGCCGTCAAGTACGTCTCGTCGCTCCTCGAGGACGAGGTCAAGGAAGCCGACGTTCGCGAGTTCTTCACGAACAAGTACGAGAAGACGCAGGACAAGGTGAAGCTCGATCCGAGCAAGGCGCCGCGCATCGGTAACTCCGACGCGCCGGTGCGGCTCGTCGAGTACTTCGACTACGAGTGCCCGCACTGCCAGATGTTCTCGCCCGTGATCACCAAGGTCGAGGACAAGGAAGCCGGCAAGGTCGTCGTCTACTACATGATGTTCCCGATCGAGTCGAAGCACCCCGACGCGCGCAGCGCCGCGATGGCCGCGTACGCCGCGAACGCGCAGGGCAAGTTCAAGGCGATGCACGAGCTGCTGTTCGCGCGCTCGCCGCAGCACGGCAAGGAGGCCGTCATGGGCTTCGCGAAGGAGCTCGGGCTCGACGTCGCGAAGTTCGAGGCCGACTACACCGCCGCCGACAAGCAGGTCACGGCTGATCTCGCCTCGGGCGAGGCCGCCGGGGTGGACTCCACGCCTACCTTGTTCTTCAACGACCGCCGGTACGAGGGTCCGATGAACGCCGAGTACATAAGTATGTGGATCGAGGAGGAACTGGCGGTGAATCGATGACGGGGTCGCTCCGTCTCACCTCCATGTTGCGCTTCCGCACCGCGGTCCTGGCCCTGGTTGTCCTCGCGGCCCCGGCGTATGCAGACACGCTCAAGGTCGGTGATCGGTTGACCGAGCTCGATGTCGCCGTCGATGCCAAGGGCAAGGCGTTCAAGCTGAAGGCCTACAAGGGCAAGTGGCTCGTGGTCACGATCGGCGCCGACTGGTGCAAGCCGTGCGCGAAGGAGCTCCCCACGTGGGACAAGCTCGCGCCATCGTTCGCCGGCAAGGTCACGTTCATCGCCATCGACATCGACAACGAGGTCGAGGTCGGCAAGAAGTTCCACGACAAGCTGAAGCTCAAGAACATGACCCGCGTGTACCTGCCCGATGACAAGTCGAGCGTGGGCGGGAACTACGGCTCCGACACGATGCCCACGACGTTCGTCGCGGATCCGCAGGGCGTGGTTCGCTACGTCAAGAAGGGCTTCGAGATGGGCGACGCGAGCGGCGAATCGAAGAAGCTCTCCGAGCAGCTGACGAAGCTCACGGCGAAGTAGTTACCCCGGCGCGTATCGTAGGTGCTCGCGGCGTGACCGTCAGCTTCGACGACCGGCTCGGCGTCCGTCACGTCGTCGGCGGCGCGCAGCCGAACCCCGGCGTCAGCTGTACGCAATAGCTACCCAGGCTGCTGGGCGCGACTCGTCATCCATACGTTGACGCCGGCCGATGCGCCCGCGGCGTCACTGTGGAAGTACAGGTGGCAGCCATCGGGCGAGATCCAGTTCGGGACCTCGCTGATCGCCGGTACCGAGAGCACGGGCACGGCAACCGCGGCGCCGAAGCCGTCGGTCGGCGTCGAGCGAGACGCGGTGTAGACGTCGGTCTCGCCGGCCATGCTCTGGCGGCGGAAGAAGATGACGCGCTCGTCGGAGGTCACCGCGGGCGCGTCCTCGAGAGCGTCGCTGTTGACGCCGCCGACGAGCAGCTCGGGCATTCCGACCGCCCCGTTCGCATCCACGGTGGCGTGCAGGATCTCGCGCATGCCGAGACCGCCGCGCACGCTCGACGCGAAGTAGAGCGCGTGATCGTTCGCGAGCATCGGATGGATGTCGTTGTCGCGCAGATCTCCGCGCGGCATCGGCGGTCCGAACGGGACGGCCGTCGACGCGCGCGTGCTGCGCCAGATGTGGAACGTGTCGGGCGTGGTGCGGTCGGCGTCGAACAGCATGGTCAGGCCATCGGGCGACACCGTCGGCCAGTACTCCGACGACACCGAGTTCACGGTCGTCAGCAGGACAGGCGCGCCAAACGCGTCGTCGATCGACGCGCGCGATGCTCGCCATAGATCCCACTTGCCGCCGGTCAACCGGGCGAACGTGACCTCGAGCTCGTCGTCGCGAAGGCGCGCCGACGCCTCGTCCTGATCGCTGTTGATGCCGCCGACCAAGACGGGCGCGCCGAACGCACCGCTCGGATCGCAGCGCGCCGCGGGCACGTCGAGCGGCGCGTCGGGCGTTCCGCCGTCGGGGCCGCATGCGGCGAGGCACGTCATGACGCACAACCAGCCGCGCATCCGCCGAGGTTACCAGCGAACGCCGACGAGCACGACGTCCACCGGCGCGCCGCCGCGGTCGAGGGACAGCTTGTACTGCTGGTCGATCGTCACGGAGCCCGATGACACCAGCGTCTGCGCCAGCTTCGCCGTCAGCGTGGCCACCGGCACACCGTTGATCGCCGTGAGCTTGTCTCCCACCTGCACCCCGCCGGTAGCGGCCGGACCACCGGGCTTCACGCTCGAGACGGTCAGGACCTCGCCCTCCTGCGTCAGCGCGAGGCCGAGTGTTCCCGCGTCGCCGGTGCGCGGCGGTACGACTTTGATGACGCCGAGGTCCAGGCGCTGGCCGGCCGCGACCTCGTAGTCACGATGCGCGAGCTCGACGAAGCCCGCGTCCTTCGGCATCACGGCGAGCGAGCCCTTGCCGGCGGCGACCTTCGAGATCGTGAACCGGCCTGCCGAATCGCTCGTCGGACCCTTGCCGGTCAGCGTCTCGGCGATCGAGCCCTCGTCGTGGTCCCCGCTCGCGATCATCTTCAGGCCCTCGATGGGCTGGCCCGTCAACACGCTGACGACCGTGCCGGTGATCGTCGCCCACGGTGCGAGCTTGATATCGAGCGTGGCCGGTCCCGCCGGGACCTCGAGCTCGCCACTGCCGCGACCAGCATCGGCGTTCGCCCTGCACGTCACGTGACCGGGAGGGATGCGCTCGAGCTCGTAGGTGCCGGCGGCCGATGTGAACTGCCGCGCGTCGCCGCCCGGAGGATCGCAGGTCATCAAGAACGACGTCGCGGGTGCGCCGTTCATGGTGACCTTGCCGGTCAGCGTTCCGAGCGGCGCGAGCGCGAGTGTGACCGAGCTCCCGAGCTTGACGTGGGTGAGCTTCGCGCGCGCGGTGCCCTTCGCCGTCTCCGCGGTCAGCGTGTAATCGCCGCGGCGGAGGTTCGTGAACGTGAACGTGCCGTCGTCGCCGGTCAGCGTTGGTGCGTGGCCGCCCGACTCCGCCATCATCTCCCGGAATTCGGCGAGCCTGTCCTCGCCTTCGCGTTCCACGACCGCGGTGATCCACACGTCGGCGATGGGCTTCTTCTCCTTGTCGACGACGATGCCCTTGATCACGCCGTCGCGCGCCTCGACCGTGAGCACCACGCCGGTCTTCACCTCGGCGACGGCGAGCGTGACCTCGACCGGCTCCTTGGGCGACTTGCACTTCGCACATGGAATCTCGCCCTGGTCGTCGGAGACCTCGATCTCGTGCACGCCCTCGTCGAGGCCGACGATGCGGAACGTACCGTCGGCGGCGGTCAGCGAACCCTTGTTGCCGTTGCC
>JBBRED010000053.1:0-31052 GCA_038203335.1 Haliangiales bacterium
CCGCTCCACGGCGGCGCGAACCAGGCCGTCATCGAGATGCTCGAGGACGTGAAGACCAACCGCGGCGGCGATGGCAAGAAGTTCATCGACGACGTGAAGAACAAGCGCGACAACCAGCGCCTGATGGGCTTTGGCCACCGCGTCTACAAGAACTTCGATCCGCGCGCGAAGATCCTCAAGAAGATGTGCGACGAGGTCCTCGCGCACCTCGGCATCAACGATCCGCTCCTCGACATCGCGAAGGCGATGGAAGAGGTCGCCCTCAAGGACGACTACTTCATCTCGAAGAAGCTCTACCCGAACGTCGACTTCTACTCGGGCATCATCTACCGCGCGCTCGGCATCCCCACGAACATGTTCACGGTCATGTTCGCGCTCGGACGCATGCCCGGCTGGATCGCCCACTGGAAGGAGATGGTCGACGACCCGGGTACGAAGATCGGTCGCCCGCGCCAGATCTACACGGGCGAGAAGCTGCGCAAGTACGTTCCGATCGAGACGCGCTGAGATCGAACGTCGCTAGGGCGTGCAGCCTTCGGGCAGCACCTGCTCGCGGTACTGACCCTCCCAGTTGCCTGGGCTGTCGTACTCGCAGACCCAGATGTCGTTGCCGTTGCACTGGGCCATGCCGCAGCCGACCTGCGAGGTCATGCGCCACACGACCTGGGTGAAGTGGCCGGTCTGCATCGAGAAGCCGGGCTGCTTGAACGAGTAGCCCTTGACCTCGTCGTACCACATGGCCACCACCGCCGATGGCGGCAAGGCTCCGGTGGTCCCGGCGGCGAGGTTCTCGCCGTACTGACCGCCGCTGTGGCCGAACTTGCAGCCCTGATCGCGCAGTGAGTTCGCCCATTGCTGCGCGACCGTGGCGAGCTTCGGCGACCACGTCAGCGGTGCGGCGCAGTGCTTCGCGCGCGCGCGGTTGTGCTCCGCGATGAACTGCGCGGCGGCACCGTTCGCGGGGGCATCGGCGGTCGCCGGCTGCGCAGGTTGCGCCGGCTGCGCGGGTTGCGCCGGTTCGGTGGGCGCGACGCCCATCTCCGCGCCCGGCGGCCCGCTCGTCGTCGTCTGCGCGGGCGCTGGGGCCTGCCCCGCCGGCGTGGTCTGCGCCTGCTGACCACTCGGGTTCTTGTACATCTGGCCGCAGCCACCGAACGAGACGGTGGCGAACAGCGCGAGCGAGAGGCTACGCATGGCTAGACCTTGCTTGCAGGACGGCGCACTTCACGAGCATGCCACGGTCTGGCGCGTGCGGCTTGCAACTGCGCCCGCGCCGGTCCAGATTCCCCCCGATGCGCCCCACCGTCGCCGAGCCGACTTCCTCCGCGGTCACCGACGGGATTCGCGTGCGCGTGCAGTCGCACTATCTGGCCGATCAGTCATCGCCGCGTGACGACCGCTACGTGTTCGCCTACACGATCTCGATCTCCAACGAGAGCCGCAACACCGCGCAGCTCCGCACCCGCCACTGGATCATCACCGACGGCCGCGGCACGGTCGAGGAAGTGCGCGGAGATGGCGTGGTCGGCGAGCAGCCGCGTCTCGCGCCCGGCCAGACGTTCCAGTACACGTCGGGCTGCGTGCTGACCACGTCGATCGGAACGATGCAGGGCACGTATCGGATGTGGCGCGACGACGGCAGCTACTTCGACGCCCAGATCGCCACGTTCTCGCTCGCGTCCCCGCAGTCCTCGCGACTCGGCGACCACGAAGCCAACTGATCCGCTGACTTGCCGATGTAGGCGTTGGCGCACGCACCGCTACCCGAGGCGCCCAACAAAACTCAAAGCCTTGGCGTAGGCTATGCGTCTAACTCGGTACAAGCAGTGCCTGTCCCGTCTCCCATGACTCGCGCCGAGCGCGAAGCGGCCACCGCGAGCGCGCTGGTCGATGCCGCCAAGGCGGGAGATCAGCGCGCGTTCGAATCCCTCGTGATCCGCTACCGCAAGCGCATCTTCGCGCTCGCGCTACACATCACCGGCTCCTCGAGCGAAGCCGACGACATCACGCAAGAGGTGTTCCTCAAAGCGTACCGTGCGCTCGCCGAGTTCGAGGGCCGCAGCGCGTTCTTCACCTGGGTCTACCGGATGACCGTCAACCGCTCGCTCAACGCGCGCCGCGATCGCGCGCGCCGCGGCGAGGAGCCCGATGATCCTCGTCTCGAGCTCGCCGTCGCGGTCGATGCGCGAAGCAATCCGTCGCGCGCGACCGAGCTGCGCCAGACCTATGCGCGCCTGCTTCGCGCGCTCGATGGTCTGCCGATCGACATGCGCACCACCGTCATTCTCGTCTCGCTGCAGGGCATGTCCCACGGCGAGGTCGCGGTCGTGCAGAACGTCTCCGAAGGAACGATCGCGTGGCGCATGCACGAAGCACGGCGCCGCCTCCACGAGGCGATGGCGCCCGAGAAGCTGCACCGGAAGCGCGAGCTGTCCGCGGATCTCGCGCGCGTCCTCGGCGAACACGGGCTGATGATCCCCGTGATGCCGAAGGGGCGCGCCTGACGTACGATCAACCCATCAGCGTGTAGGGGCCGCCCTTCTCGATCGCGCGCTTGTACGCGGGGCGAGCCTGGAACTTCTTCACCTGCTCCGTGAGCCGCACCGGGACCGACGCGCCGGCGCGCGCGACCGCGCCCTCGAGCGGAAAGCTCATCTGGATGTCCGCGGCGGTCAGCTCGGCGCCGGCGAACCACTCGCGCTTCGCGAGGTGATCCGAGAGGAACGTCAGGTGGCGCGTCAGGTTCGGATCCACGAAGCGGCTGCTCACCGTATCGGCGATCTTCCGCGCGATCGGCTTCACGAAGAACGGCATCGGCCCCGACTTCACCTTGCTGAAGATCAGCTTCAGCAGGAGGTACGGCATCAGCGAGCCCTCCGCGTAGTGCATGAAGTAGCGGTAGTCGAGGTAGTCCTGCGTGCCGGCCGCAGGGATCAGACGGCCCTTGCCGTAGGTCTCCACGACGTACTCGATGATCGCGCCGGACTCGGCGACGGTGGCGGTGCCATCCGTGATCACCGGCGACTTGCCGAGCGGATGGATCGCCTGAAGCGACGGCGGCGCGAGCATCGTCTTCGCATCGCGGTCGTACTTGACGATCTCGTAGGGCAGCTCGAGCTCCTCGAGGAGCCAGAGCACGCGCTGCGATCGCGAGTTGTTCAGGTGGTGGACAGTGAGCACGACGCTTGCGTACCATGCCGGCCATGCGAGCCATACTCCTCCTCGCCGCGGTGTTCGCGGGCGCGGGTTGCTCGATGTTCATGCCCGCGGCGAAACAAGAGCCGTTCCCGGTCATGGATGTCACGGCGACCCGACCTCCACCGGGGCCCGACAAGGTCATCCTCACGCCGTCCAACATCGCGATCACCGACCAGGTCCAGTTCGAGACCGGCAAGGCGGATCTCAAGCCGGTGTCGTTCTCGCTGCTCGACGAGGTCGTGACGGTGATGAAGGCCAACGCGCAGATCGAGCTCGTCGAGATCGGTGGCCACACCGACTCCACCGGCTCGGCGGACTTCAACCGCAAGCTGTCGCAGCAGCGCGCCGAGAGCGTGCAGAAGTACCTCACCGGCAAGGGCATCAAGGCCGGGCGGTTGCAGTCGAAGGGCTTCGGCCCCGACGTGCCGATCGCCGACAACGCGACACCCGATGGCCAGGCCGCGAACCGCCGGGTCGAGTTCTTGATCGTGAAGCAGGGCCCCAAGAAGACGGTGGTGAAGGATGAGTAAGTACGCCGCACTCGTTCTGGTGATCGCAGCGGGTTGCGCCACCGGAGCTGATCCGAAGATCCGCGTCGAGATCGGATCGAAGCTCGACGGAGCGAAGGTCCCGATCCAGGCCTGCTACCAGAAGTCGCTGATCACGAACCGCAAGCTACGCGGTATGTACGTCGTGCAGTTCGCGGCCGCCGCGGACACCGGCAAGTTCGTCGACATCTCGCTTCGACGCGACGAGCCGGCGGATCCGGTGCTGCGTTACTGCGTGATCCAGGAGATCGCGAAGCTCGGTCTCGCGAAGCCGCCGGGCAAGCGCATCGAGGTCGACTCGGCGCCGATCAAGTTCGAGTGGGCGAACCCGTAGTGGCCACCAAGGTCCCTACCCGCTCGCCCACGCACGAGGACGTTCCGATCGGGCGCCTGTCGTCGATGGGCCTCGAGCTCGACGAGATCGCCGAGGACGAGACCGTGACGATCGCGGCGCTCGCCGAGCTCGCCGAGGATCGCGGTCGGCCCGCGAGCCACTACCTCGCCGCGATCCCACTCGCGACCGAGCTCAAGGTGAAGTCCTCCGGCGGCGTCGAGGTCCGCGTGTGCGCCGGCAACTGCCAGCGCTACGGCTCGCTCGACCTGCTCGACCACCTGGTCGAGCGTCACGGAAAGGCGCCGACGTTCACGATCTCCCCCGTGGAGTGCATGGATCACTGCGACAACGCACCTGCGGTCGAGCTCCACGGCGCCCACGGCAAGCTCGTCCTGGCTCCCGCCACAGCGTCGGGAATCGACGAAGCCCTCGATTCCCTGTAGAGATTCCGACAAACGGTCGCACCCTGTCGCACGCGGCGAACGCTGGCCCTGCGACACCGATGGCGCTAGCCTGGCACTCGCCTGGCCATGCTGCGTTTGTCGAAGATCAACAAGTACTACCAGGTCGGCGCGCACAGCCTTCACGTGCTGCGCGACGTCGACTTCGAGGTGAACGACGGCGAGTTCGTCGCCATCATGGGCGCATCCGGATCGGGGAAGAGCACGCTGCTCAACATCCTCGGCATCCTCGATGACTACGACTCCGGCGAGTACTGGCTCGGCGACACGCTGATCCGGAAGCTGTCCGAGGCCAAGGGTGCGAGCTATCGCAACAAGTTTATCGGCTTCGTGTTCCAGTCGTTCAACCTGCTGCCGTTCAAGACGGCGCTCGAGAACGTGGCGCTGCCGCTCTACTACCAGGGCGTGTCGCGTCGCAAGCGCAACCAGATCGCGGCGCAGTTCCTCGAGCGCGTCGGCCTGCGCGACTGGGCGGATCACCTGCCGTCGGAGATGTCGGGTGGTCAGAAGCAGCGCGTGGCGATCGCGCGCGCCCTGATCGGCAAGCCGCGGCTGATCCTCGCCGACGAGCCCACCGGTGCGCTCGACAGCGAGACCAGCAAGCAGATCATGGATCTGCTCTCCGAGATCCACCAGACCGGCATCACGGTCCTCGTCGTCACCCACGACCAAGAGGTCGCTGCGCGCACGCAGCGCACGATTCGCCTTCGCGACGGCAAGGTCGTCGGCGCGCACGAGGCGAGCGCCTCCAACCCGGGGATGGCGGCGGCAACGTAGATGCTCGTCATCCTCACACTGGCAAAGCTGCTCGGTATCGGCCTCGCGCTGCTCGTCGTGTTCGCCCTGCTGTGGCTCGTGTTCGCGCTGCTGCGCGTGATGTGGGTCAGCGTCGTGCAGTGGCGCGATCTGTTCTCGGTCGATCGCTGGACCGAGGTCCTCGTCACCATCGGCCGCAGCAAGCTGCGAACGGCGCTGACGATGATCAGCGTCTCGTGGGGCATCTTCGTGCTGGTCGCGCTGCTCGGACTTGGCAACGGTCTCGATAACGGCATGCGCGAGAACTTCGCGCGCGACGCCACGAACGGCGTGTGGATCAGCGCGAACAAGACGTCGATCCCGAGCGGCGGGTACGACGTCGGCCGCCGGCTCTCGTTCGAGAACGCGGACTACCAGCGCGCGAAGGTGGTGCCGGGCGTCGAGTACATGGCGGGTCAGCACTTCATCGGCGGTCAACGCTGGGGCAGCTCGCTCGTCACCAAGCGCGGTGCGAAGGCAAACTCGTTCTCGATCGATGCCGTGCACCAGGATGCGATCCGGCTCGCCGCGCACACCGTGACGGTCGGTCGGTTCCTCAACGCCGGTGACATCATGCGGCACCGGAAGTCCGCCGTGATCGGCCAGACCGTGTCGCAGTTCCTGTTCGAGGGCGCGAACCCGATCGGCGAGTGGATCGATATCGGCAGCGTGCCGTTCCAGGTCGTCGGCGTGTTCACCGATCCGGGAGGAGCCGAGGAGGAGCGCCGGATCTACATCCCGGTGTCGACGGCGCAGCTCGCGTTCAACGGCGGCGAGAAGCTCGGCATGCTCGAGTTCACCGTCGGTACGCTCGGTCCGGCCGAGACCGAGAAGGTGATCGATCAGATCAAGGGTCAGCTCGCCGAGCGCCACAACTTTGATCCGAACGACCGCCAGGCGATCCGCGTGCAGAACAACATCGAGCAGTTCGAGCGGTTCCGACAGCTGTTCTGGATGATCAGCGCCTTCATCGTGGTGATCGGCCTCGGCACGCTCGCCGCCGGCGTGGTCGGCGTGTCGAACATCATGATGATCGCGGTCAAGGAACGCACGAAGGAGATCGGGGTCCGCAAGGCGCTCGGCGCCACGCCGAACTCGATCGTGTTCATGATCATCCAGGAGGCGGTGTTCCTCACCGGCGTCGCCGGGCTGCTCGGTCTCGCCGCCGGCGTCGCCGTATGCGAGCTGATCGGGCACCTCCAGCTCACCGACTTCATCGCGAACCCCACGATCGATCTCAAGGTCGGCATCGGCGCCACCGTGTTCCTCGTGGTCGCCGGAGCGCTTGCCGGTTACTTCCCCGCGCGCGCCGCCGCGAAGGTCAACCCCATCCATGCACTGCGAGACCAATAGCGATGTTCGATCTCGATAAATGGAAAGAGATCTGGGCGACGCTCCGCTCCAACCGGCTGCGCACGTTCCTCACCGCGTTCGGCGTGTTCTGGGGAATCCTGATGCTGATGGCGATGCTGGGCTTCGGCTCGGCGATCCAGAGCGGCAGCAAGCGCCAGATGAAGGGCATGGCCACGAACCTCCTGTTCTGCTGGGGCCAGCAGACGACGGAGAGCTACGACGGCCTGCCGCCGGGCCGCGGCGTTCGGTTCGACACCGACGACATCGAGCTGCTCCGCCGCCTGCCCTCCATCGAGTACCTCGCGCCGCGGCTGCAGCTCGGCGGCTGGCAGAACAACTTCACGGTCTCGCACGACTCCAAGAACGGCACGTTCACCGTGATGGCGGACTACCCGGAGCTCAAGCACATCATCGCGTTCGAATACGACGCGGGCCGCTTCATCAACGAGCGCGACATCAAGGAGTCGCGCAAGGTCGTCGTCATCGGCAAGGCCGTGCGCGATCAGCTGTTCGAGCCCGAAGAGAACCCGATCGGCCAGTACATCAAGATCAGCGGCGTCTACTTCGAGGTCGTCGGCCTGACCCGCACGCTGCGCTCCGGCGGTCAGGGCGAGCGCGACGCGAACACGCTGTTCGTGCCGTTCACCACGCTGCGCACCTCGTTCAACATGGGGAACCGCGTCGGCTTCTTCGCGATGACGGCCAAGGCCGGCACCGATGGCGACGAGCTCGAGCGCCAGGTCAAGGAGGTGCTGAAGCGGCACCACCGGATCGCGCCGCAGGACGACCTCGCGATCGGCTCGTTCAACATGTTCGTCATGTTCGGCAAGTTCCAGACCTTCTTCCTCGTGCTCTCGGTCGTGAGCTGGGTCGTCGGCGGCGCGACGCTGTTCGCGGGCGTGATCGGCGTGTCGAACATCATGCTGATCACGGTCAAGGAGCGCACGAAGGAGATCGGCGTCCGCAAGGCGCTCGGTGCCACCCCGTTCTCGATCGTCTCCATGGTGATGAAGGAGTCGATCGTGCTGACGATCATCGCCGGTTTGCTCGGCGTGGCCGCTGGTGTCGGGCTCCTCGCCGGCGCAGAGGCCGTGTTCAGCGCGATGCCCGAGTCACCGCTCGGGCCACCCAACATCAGCCTGTCGACCGTGATGGTCGCGATGGGCATCCTCGTCGCCGCCGGCGCGCTCGCCGGCATCATGCCCGCCACCCATGCTGCCTCGATCAAGCCGATCGAGGCCCTTCGCGCCGAGTGACCCCGAGGTCTGCCATGAAGAAGATCCTGTCCTACTTCCTGATCGTGCTGGTCGTCCTCATCGTCGGCGCGGCGTTCTTCTACCTGTACAGGAAGAGCCAGTCGAAGCCGGTGATGTTCGAGACCGAGTCCCCCGAGATCGCCGACATCACCAAGAAGACGGTGGCGACCGGATCGATCGTGCCGCGCCGCGAGGTCGAGGTGAAGCCGAAGGTCACGGGCGTGCTCACCGAGCTCTACGTCGAGCCGGGCAAGATCGTGAAAGAGGGCGACGCGCTCGGCAAGATCTCGATCATCCCGGATGCGATGCAGACCAACCAGGCCGAGTCCGGCGTGCGCACGGCGCAGATCGCGTTCGAGAACGCGAAGCGCGAGCTCGCGCGGAACGAGGCGCTGTTCAAGCAAGGCGTGGTCGCGGACGCCGAGCTGCAGAAGTACCGCACGGAGTTCGCGCTGCGGAAGCAGGAGCTCTCGACCGCCGGCTCCAGCCTCCAGCTCGTCAAGGAGGGCGCCACGCGCGGCCAGGGCAAGACCTCCACGCTGATCGTCACGGCCACGTCGTCGGGCATGGTCATCGACGTGCCCGTCAAGGTCGGCTTCAGCGTGATCCAGGCGAACAACTTCAATCCCGGCACCACGGTCGCCGTGATCGCCGACATGGAGGACATGATCTTCGAGGGCCGGGTCGACGAGGCCGAGGTGGCGAAGATCCGTGAGGGGATGAAGCTCGCGATCAAGGTCGGCGCGATCGAGAAAGAGCTGCTCGATGGCTCGCTCGAGTACATCTCGCCCAAGGGCAAGACCATCGACGGCGCGATCCAGTTCGAGATCAAGGCGAAGGTCGTCCGCAAGGAAGGCATGAAGATTCGCGCGAACTACAGCGCGAACGCCGACATCGTCCTCGAGGAGAAGAAGCAGGTGCTCGCGATCCGCGAGGCGCTCGTGCAGTACAAGGATGACAAGCCGTTCGTCGAGGTCGAGACCTCGCCGCAGACGTTCGTGAAGAAGGACATCACGGTCGGGCTCTCCGACGGCATCAAGGTCGAAGTGCTCGGTGGCGTCGCGAAGACCGACAAGATCAAGATCCCGGAGAACTCCGGTCCTCCGGGCCCGATGGGCGGACCGCCCGGCAAGGGTGGCGGCAAGCCGCCTTCGAAAAAGTAGGAGACGGCGAGCTGCGAGCGCACATCACGGGGCGAGATCGTCCCCGCGATAGCGCGTGTCGCGTGCTAGCGTCCTCGACAATGACAGCGCCCGTCAGGCTCGGGGCAATCGACGCCGGATCGAACGCGATCCGTGTGGTCATTGCCGAGCTCACGCCCACCGAGCTCGTACGCATCGAGGCGGAGCGCGTCCCGGTTCGACTCGGACATCTCGCGTTCACGCGCGGCGAGCTCGATCCGAAGGTCATCGATCAGGCGGTCTCGGCGTTCGTGCACTTCCGCCAGCGGTTCGATCACCACGGCGTCACGATGTACCGCGCGGTCACCACCAGCGCCGTGCGTGGCGCCTCCAACCGAGACGTCCTGCTTCACCGCCTCTATCACGAGGCCGGGATCGAGCTCGAGGTCATCGACGGCGAGGAAGAGGCGCGCCTGGTCCGCAAGACCGTGGTTCACACGCTCGGTCCGGGCCAGCTGCCGCGTGCGATCCTCGACCTCGGCGGCGGTAGCCTCGAGGTCAACCTGCGCACGGGCTCCACGTGGGACGGCTACTCGCTCCCGGTCGGCACCGTGCGGCTGCTCGAGACGTTCGGCCTCGACGGCGCGATCGCCGACGCCGAGGCCGGGATGGTCCGCCGCTACACGGCGACCCTGATGCACACGATCTCGCGCGGCAACGGCGCCGGCGGCATTGCGGCGGCTACCGGTGGCAACGCGGACGCCCTCGCGAAGATCGTCAACGAAGGCCAGCCGGCACAGAGCGGACTGCCCACGTTCGAGCTGTCGGCGCTCGAGAAGGCGATGCCGAGCATCGTCGGGGCAACGGTCGACGAACGGATGGCGAAGTTCGGCGTCAAGAAGGACCGCGCGGAGGTCCTCGGTATCGCAGCCCTCGTGTTCGCCACCGCGGCGCGGCAGCTCGGGTTGTCGAAGCTCGTGGCGCCCGGCGTGGGCGTGCGCGAGGCCGTGCTGCTCGAGCTCGCCGAGACCGCGCGGGAGGAGCAGATCCGGGCCGAGGGCGCGCACGACAAGGCGCTGCTCACCGCGGCGCGCGCGTTCGCGAACCGCGTCGATCACGACACCACCCACGGCGAGCACGTGCGCCAGCTTTCGCGCGCGCTGTTCCACCAGCTCCGCGATGTCCACGGCCTGGCCGATGACCGCAGCGTTTTGCTCGAGGTCGCGGCGCTGCTGCACGATGTCGGCGAGGTCGTGAACGTGCGCGGCCATCACAAGCACAGCGAGTACATGATCCGGTGGGCGCGCATCCCCGGGCTCGACGACACGGCGCGCGAGATGATCGCGCTGATGGCGCGCACACACCGCAAGGACGCCGCGCGCGCGAAGCAGATCATCAACGAGTCCACGCTGTCCAAGGACCTGCGCGGTCAGGTGCGCAAGCTCACGGCGCTGCTGCGCGTGGCCGATGGTCTCGACTGGGAGCACCGCTCGCGCGTCGAGCAGGTGGTCGCCACCCGGATGGGCGACGCGATCATCCTCGACCTCGTGGTGCGCGACGGACCATCGCGCGATGACGCCCAGCTCGTGCGCAAAGCGGATCTGTTGAAGGAGGAGCTCGGCATGGACCTGCGGGTCACCGTGGCCCGCCCGGTCTCGCCACCGCCCGAGGTCGCTCCGGGAAACTCCGGCTCCAATCTGGAGGTCGCACGCGCTAAGGTCCGCTGACCATGCGCTGCGCCCTGTTGTTCGTCGTCGGTTCCATGCTGCTTTCAGGCTGCGGAGACGATGGCGCTGGCCCGACCGGCGACATCGCCGCCACCATCACGCACTACGACTACACGTTCGACGTGATGACCCGCCGGGCGCACACGGCGATCACCGCCACCATCGACACCGCCGGTGATTGCATCACGCTGCCGTTCCGCGCCGTCGATCTCGATCCGGCGACCGTGAAGATGGACGGCAAGCTCGCGGACTCCGCGACCGCGAACACGACGCAGTTCCTCGCGTGCGGACATGGCTGGAAGGCCGGCGACTCGATCGTGATCGAGGCGGATCTCACGGTCGCGCTGGCCACGCTCTCGACGAGCCAGGTCGGCTACTCGCTGACCATGGACTCGAACGGCAACCCGTTCTACTACCTCGTGAGCTGGGTCGGCGGTTGCGACCGATTCGGGCCGTGCGATAGCCGCCCGGATCAGTTCGCGACGTATACGTTCCACGTCACGCACCCCGAGACGTTCATGGTCGCGTGCTCCGGCACGATCACCGAGACCTCGGCGACCGAGACGCAGTGCGCGTTCGATCACGAGGGCGGCCCGACGTACTCGACGTTCGGGCTCGCCGCCTATCCGAAGACCGCGTGGGTTCCCACCGACAAGGGCATGTGGGGCTCGGTGCACGTCACGGTCTACGACCGCCCGACGACGCTGATCACCGCGGCGATCGATCCCGCGTACAACGCCGGCTACGTGAGCTGGCTCGAGCAGAACTTCGGGCCCTACCCGTTCGGCTCCGAGCTGCGCGTGCTGACCGCGCCGAACTACTGGAGCGGCTTCGAGCACCCGGGCAACATCGTCCTCGACGATTCGCTCGCGCGCGCCACGAGTCCGGCCTATCTCCACAACACGCAGCACATCCTCGATCACGAGATCGCGCACCAGTGGGCGGGCGATCAGACGACGCTCGCCGACACCTATGACTTCGTGTGGAAGGAGTCGATGGCCGAGTACCTCGCCTACGCGTACGAGGCAAAGATGGAGCCCGCGGCCGCGGCGGCGACCGCGCTCTACTGGAAGCGCGCTTCGGCCGGCGCGAAGTACTTCCCGGTGCCCGGCGAGAAGCCGGCGCTGTTCGACTACTACGGCGACGTCTACGGCCCGGGGCCGATGATCCTGTTCCGCCAGCTCGAGGTGATGACCTCGCGCGATCAGGTGATCGCCGCGATCGCCAGCGTGCTCGGGCAGCCGCACGCGCTCTCGGTCGACGAGGTGGTCGCCGCGCTGCAGGCGAAGACCGGGCTCGACCTCACGGCCTACGCAGCCGCGTGGATCCACGGCACCGGTGCGCCGGAGTGGCCGGTGATCAACGCGACGTATACGGCGGCCACGGGCATGCTCCACGTGACGCAGACCAAGGGCGCCGCGCGGCGCTGCAAGTTTCACATCGGGCTCAAGGGCGCGCAGGCGGGCGAGCTCGCCCTCGTCGAGGTCGACACGTTCAAGAACGGGCTCGATCAGACCCTCGCCGTCCCCGCTCCCGCGTTTCCCGTGACGATGACCGTGCTCGATCCCACGTCGGAGTGCCTGGTGTTCGCAGGGACCCTCGCCCGCGAGGTCCCTCCCCCCTGGCTCACCGAGCGCGCATTGGCGAATTTCCCTGGCACGTCGCGCCCCTAGCCAGACGGTTTCTGATATCGATGACCCTCGATTCCAAGGGGAGCTTTGATCATCATGACTATGAATACTTCGCGTCTACTGCTCGCGAGCGTCGTCGCGCTCGCTCTCGTTCCGGGCTGCAAGAAGATTCCGGGCGGTGGCGGAATGCCGAACAAGCCGAACGTTCCGGGCGGGCTCGGCGGCGCCTCGGGCGAGGTCGATCCGGATACGTGCGGCAACTACGCCGCGACGGACGCCGGTCGCAAGCTGAAGGCGTTCCTCCAGGCGACGAAGGATCTCCAGGCCACCGCGGCCGAGACGGTCAAGGTCGTCAAGGAGAGCTGCGTCATGATGGGCAACGAGATGAAGATGCCCGAGGGTGACCTCAAGGGCGAGACCAACGACATCTGCGCGAAGGTCATCACCACCTATCAGAACAACCTGAAGGTGAGCCTCAAGCCGAGCGCGAAGCTCAACATCAAGTACAAGCCGGCCGTCTGCAAGGTCGACGCGAGCATCTCGGCCAAGGCGGCCGCGGAGTGCAACGGTGGCGCGTCTGCCGGCACCGGTGGCAGCAGCGGCAGCGGTCAGTGCGAGGCGGCCGCGGCCGTCAAGGCGAACGCGAGCGTCGAGTGCACGCCGGCAGAGTTCTCGATCGACGCCGACGCGAAGTTCATCGTCGACAAGAGCAAGCTCGAGATGACCCTGAAGGCGCTCCGCGAGGGGCTCCCGAAGCTGCTCTCGATCAAGGCGCGCCTCGAGCCGCTCCAGGCCGCCGTCAAGGTGTGGGCGAAGACCGCTGGTGAGCTGAAGGACATGGGTCCGAAGTTCGCCCAGTCGTTCTCTGATCAGGCGCTCTGCATCTCCGGTCAGATCGCGGCCGCTGCGAACGCGGCGACGCACATCGAGGCCAACGTCTCCGTCTCCGTGTCGGTCAGCGCATCGGCGAGCGCCACCGCCGGCGGCGGCTGATCCGTCAGCCCCGACGCGAGACCGCAACGGTCTCGCGCTTCGCCCCCTCGCTCGTGTGGCGTTGGGGGCGTTTTTCGTGTAGCAAGCCCCCATGAAGACGCTCACGGAGTTCTCGACGCTGACCCTCCGAAAGGCCGCGGCTGCTCGCGCGGCGGCGGGCGGTGCACCCCGCACTGCTCCCGCGCCCGTGGAGGCTGCGGCGCCCGAGGAGGCGGCCGACGCTCCGGCCGACGCTCCGGCCGAAGCTCACGCGGAAGCGGCCGCGGAAGGCGAGGCCGACGCTCCGGCCGACGCTCCGGCCGACGCTCCGGCCGACGCTGCCGCGGAAGGCGGCGCTGAAGGCGAGGCAGCGGCGGCTCCGGCCCTGCCGCCCGATCCTGCGATCGATGCGGTCGCCGCGGCGCTGTCCGTGCAGCCCGACCGCGCGGCGCGTCTTCTCGAGGCACTCGACATCATCGGCTCGGGCAACGTCGAGCAAGTCCGCCTCGTGCGCGTGTACGAGGGCGAGAAGGGACCGCACGGCTCGATGTCGCGCGGCCAGTTTCACTACGTCGTCGACCGCGTCGGCGGCGCCAAGCGTGGCGGTGCTCCGCGCGACGAGCGTCGCGGCGGCGGCGACCGCGGTGGTCGTAGCGGTGGTGGTGGTGGTGGTGGTGGTGGTGGCGGCGGCGCCCGCGGTGGTGGCTTCGGCGGTCCCGGTGGCGGCAAGGACAAGCCCCGTGGTCTGTCGAGCCTCATCCACGGCGTGAAGGTCGAGCGCAAGGAAGAGGATGATCCGCGTGGCCCGCGTGGCGAGCTCCCGAAGGCAGGCATCGGCTGGCAGCTCACCGCAGCGCCGCGCGACTTCAAGGATCGCGGCGGTGCAGGTCGCGGTGGTCCCGGCGGCCCCCGTGGTCCCCGTGGTCCTGGTGGCCCGCGTGGTCCCGGCGGTCCCCGTGGTCCCGGTGGCCCGCGTGGTCCCGGCGGCGGCGGTGGTGGCCCCGGCGGAGATCGTGGGCCGCGTGGTCCGCGTCCCGGCGGTGGTGGCTACGAGCAGCGCCTGGGCCCCGATGGCCAGCCCCTGCCGCGTCCGCCCCGTCCGCCCCGTGAGGACCGTGGCCCGCGCGAGGCACAGCCTCCGCGCCTCGGCCCCGATGGCCAGCCCCTGCCGCCCAAGCCCCGCCGCGATCGCAAGCCGATGGGGCCCGACGCCAGTGGTAACGGGCCTGACGGAAAGCCGTGGGATCCCGAGCGTCGCGCCGTCCGCCAGGCCGAGCGCGCCGCTTCGCCCGCGCAGGACCAGCAGCCGATGAATACGGCGCCCGCTGCCTCCGTCGAAGAAGCCCCGAAGGAGTAACTGCGGTCGCTTATATAGTCACCGAGATCACACTCGCGAAACCAACGCGCGTACTCGGTGTCGACGCGTTACCCTCGGTGAAAGCAAGGAGCCCCATGTCGACCCGCCATATCGTCTCTGTCGTAGTCCTCGCCGCTGCGATGTTGATCGGTGGCATCGGCAACGCGTTCGCTGACATGTCGAAGGGCGTGATCGGCGCCTTCCGCGGCCAGCTCGTGATCTCCAAGGGCGACTTGCCCGAGGGCAAGAACGACAAGGAGACGATCTCGAAGATCAAGGCGTCGAAGCTGACGGTCATCGAGGGCGAGGCTCGTGATGACGTCACCTACTGGCACTTCTCGTACGCCGCCTTCCTCTCGAAGACCGGCGCGGCGAAGCTGAAGATGGAGTTCTACAAGGACAACGGCAAGCAGCTCTCCGCCGACAAGACCCTCGATGGAATCGATCCGAAGAGCTCGCTCCTCACGGGCGAGATCTCGATCAACGAGGACGAAGGTCTCGCGAAGGGCAAGACGTACACGATCAAGCTCGTGACCGAGCGCGATGCCGTGGTCGCGACCGCGACGCTGCTGATGAAGTAACGCGGAGGCCTATGCGGCCGCGAGGGCCCGCTCGCTCGCCTTGCGACGGCGGCGCGCGCGGAACCACAGCACCCAGAGGATCGGCGTTCCGAGCGCGAACGCGAGGCCGAAGGCAGCGCCGACGATATCGGGGCCGGTCTTGGTGGCATCGATGTAGACGTCGGTGGTCTGCGCCTCGAGCTCCGACTCGAGCGCGAGGCCCTGTCGGACCCACAGCTCGCGGCTGTTGATCTCGTAGAGCTTGCCGGTGACGACGTGCGCGGGGATGGCGCCCGTAGCGGGGAACTTCACGGGTACGTAGTACTTGCCAAGGCGACACATCGCGATGCGCGCCGTGGTCTCGCCGCGGTCGCGACCGGTCTCGTTGTACTCCTCCCACAGGGGCGGATCGATCGAGTCGCAGCTGAGCTGCACGATGCGCGTCTTCGGCGGGTTCGACGAGCGCAGCTCCTTGATCGTGATCGGCACGGTGCCGCGGAGCGCGGCGACGAACCCGATCATGCCCCCGAACGCGGCGCAGGTCAGAACGAGCAGGCCGAAGAACTGGAGGCGACTGCGGCGCTTCACGCGACGCAGCTCCCAGTCGCGATCGACCTTGGTCATCGGAAGCGGAGCGCTGGTCGAGGCCGCCCGCGCGCTCACGAGACCCGCGAGGCCCTCGGCGGTCTTCGCATCGGCAGGACCGGCCACGTTGGCGCGGTATGGACCATCGTCGACCGCCGGCGAGGTGTGCGTGCCCGCGAGGATGCGATCGGCATCGGCGCCATCGCTCGCGCCCGGCGTGCCGCGCTCGATCGCGGAGAGGCGCAGGAGGCCGTAGGCGACCACCGCTTCGCCGGCGTCGGCGGCGCCGTGCGCGGCGACCTCGTTGGGGGTGGAGAGCGGCGCGCGCTCGTTCCAGCGGCGATCGAGGTTGCGCTTGAGCTCCAAGCGATCGGCGGCGAATCGGCGCGATGGCTCACAGCGCGAACCGAACGCGACGTAGTTGAAGTCGCTGCGGCGCCGGGCCGCGGCACCGCGTAGGTTGCGCCAGGCCCAGCTCCACGCCGAGAGCGCGGCGATCACGCCCGCCGTGATGAGGAAGCCGAGGCTCGCACTGACCGACGACGACCGTGTGCCGAGGCCCGCGCTGAAGAGGCCGATCGCGGCGATGGGGCCCCAGATGCGGAGGTAGCCCGCAGCGATGCTCTTGAGGTTCGGCTTGATGCTGTGACCGCCGGTGCGGGTCACCCACCACGAGCCGACCGGAATCAGCGGCGCGTACCAGATGTGGAAGAACTTGGTCTGCGCGTGCTCGCCGCCGTGCGCATCGACCCGACCGTAGTCCCGGACCCCGTAGATGATGACCACGGGATCTGGGGTAACACGCTAGCCGGCCGCGATCACCTGCTTAACGGCGGCCACCACGGCGGCGGAGGTCAGGCCAAAGTTCTCGTAGATGACTTCGGCCGGCGCCGAGGCGCCGTAGTGGTCCACGCCAATGGAGACGCCGGAATCACCAACATATTCCCGCCACCCGAAGGTCACGCCCGCTTCGATGGAGACGCGGCGCTTGTTCTCCGGCGGGAGGACCGAGCTCCGGTACTCCGTGGTCTGCTCGTTGAACAGCTCGAAGCACGGCATCGAGACGACGCGCGCCGAGATGTTCTGCTTCGCGAGCTCGTCGCGCGCGGCAATCGCGATCGAGACCTCCGAGCCGGTGGCCATGATGATCGCGTCGGTGCCATCGGCGAGCACGTAGGCGCCCTTCTCCGCGCCCGGCGCGCCTTCCTGGGTGAGGCACGGCAGGTCCTGGCGCGAGAGCACGAGCCCGGTGGGGCCGTGGCTTCGCTCCATCGCGAACTTCCAGCCGGCGACGGTCTCGTTGCCATCGGCGGGTCGGAAGATATGGAGGTTCGGGACCGCGCGCAGTGACATCAGATGCTCGACCGGCTGGTGGGTCGGACCGTCCTCGCCGAGGCCGATCGAGTCGTGGGTCCACACGTAGATCGACGGCTGCTTGTTGAGCGACGCGAGCCGCACCGGCGGGCGCATGTAGTCGCTGAAACAGAAGAACGTCGCGGTGAACGGGCGCACGCCGCCGTGATAGAGCATGCCGTTCGCGATCGAGCCCATCGCGTGCTCGCGAATGCCGAAGCGAAGGTTGCGACCGACGCCGTTGGAGTTGAAGTCGCCGCCGGGGACGATGGTCTTCGTCGAGCCACCGAGGTCGGCATCGCCGCCGAACAGCCACGGGATCTTCGCGCCGAGCGCGGTGAGGATCTTTCCGCCCGCGGAACGCGTGGCGATCGCGGCGCCCGAGAACGACGGCAGGCCCTGGTCCCAACCGGCCGGGAGCTCACCCTTGATCGCGAGATCGAGCTGCGCGGCGAGCTCGGCATGCGCGAGCTTGTACGCGGCGAGCTTCTCGCGCCACTGCGCGTGCGACGCGGCGCCGCGCTTCACGGCCTCGCCCATGTGCGTCTTGACCTCGTCGGGAACGAGGAACTTCGCGTTCGGATCCCAGCCGAGCGCGGTCTTCGTGGCGGCGACCTCGGCATCGCCGAGCGGCGAGCCGTGCGCGCCCGAGGTGCCGGCCTTCTTCGGCGAGCCGTAGCCGATCGTGGTGTTGATGATGATGATCGTCGGCTTGTCGGTCTCGTCCTTCGCCGCGCGGATCGCGGCATCGAGGCCGGCGAGATCCGAGTCGCCCTTCTCGACGTGAAGAACGTGCCAGCCCTGCGCTTCGAATCGCTTGCCCACATCCTCGCTGAAGATCAGGTCGAGCTTGCCGTCGAGCGTGATGTGGTTCGCGTCGTAGAGGAACGTGAGCTTACCGAGGCGCAAGTGGCCGGCGATGCTCGCCGCTTCCATGCACACGCCCTCCATCACGTCGCCGTCGGAGACCAGCGCGTACGTATTGTGGTCGATGATGTCGTGACCAGGGCGGTTGAAGAAGTTGGCGAGAAACTTCTCGGCGATCGCCATGCCCACCGAGTTCGCGGCGCCCTGCCCGAGCGGTCCCGTGGTCGCCTCGACGCCCGGCGTGTGATGCCACTCGGGGTGGCCCGGCGTCTTCGAGCCCCACTGGCGGAAGCTCTTGAGGTCGTCGAGCGAGACGTCGTAGCCGGTGAGGTGAAGCAGCGAGTAGAGCAGCATCGAGCCGTGACCGGCGGAGAGCACGAAGCGATCGCGATCGAACCACTGCGGTGCGCGCGGGTCGTGCTTCAGGTGCTGCTGCCAGAGCACGTAGGCCATCGGCGCGCAACCGAGCGGCAGTCCCGGGTGTCCCGAGTTCGCCTTCTGGACACCGTCGATGGAGAGGGTACGGATCGTGTTGATCGCGAGGGTAGGAAGGTCGGTCGTCATCGGCGAGGCGACGCTAGCATGGTGGTAGGATGCCCACGCGATGGGGAACGTCAGAACCATTTTCATGTTCGGTCTCGTGACCTCCGGAGTGCTGCTCGCGTGCGGCGGAGGGAAGGCGAAACCGGAAGAACCGAAGCGCGATCCGTTCGCGGATCCGAAGCCAGTGGATCCCACGCCGGCACCGACGCCGCCGGTGAAGCCGGATCCGGTGCCGGTCACGAAGGCCGACCGCGCGCCCGAGTTCATCCCGACGTACATCAAGCAGGTCGGTGTCGGCCAGAAGGTGTCGTTCGGCGTGCCGGTGATCGATCAGGATCTCGACGAGACGATCGTCGAGGTCACGAAGCTGCCCGCGTCCGCGAAGTTCGACGCGATCACGCAGACCATCACGTGGACGCCGGCGAAGGCCGACCAGCCGAAGGCCGAGTTCGAGATCCACATCTCGCAGCCCAAGCTCGGCAAGGTCGAGGCGAAGACGTTCTCGATCGACGTCGCCGACAAGGCCGTACCGCTTCCGGTCGCCGAGGAGCAGAGCGCGGTGATCGAGACCCTGCTGATGATCCGGCAGCCAAAGCGCCTCGAGCAGGTCAACAAGGACTGGCCCCTCGACAAGATGCTTCGCTGGACCGCGGACAACTTCAAGCCGCAGTTCACCGACGACAACAAGAAGCTCCTCAACGGCAAGGCGCTGGTCACGAAGGACCTGTTCGATCAGTTCCTCAAGAACAACGCGGAGACGAACAAGAACCCGCGCCTCGATCCAAAGGCGCGCGAATTCGACAAGAAGGCGTTCGGCGATCCGAAGAGCTGGAAGATCGTCGCGTTCCGTCCGCGCATCGACAAGGCGTGGGCCGAGCTGCGCGTGGTGTATCAGGCGATGAATTCTCCCGAGCCGGTGTTCGCGATGTTCCGCATCCGCCCGGTGACCGAGTACGTGCCGGCGCTACCGCGCCCCGAGGAAGAGAAGGTCGCGAACAACAAGGTGTTCCTCGGCCTCGTCGCGAAGCACCTGCTCGACAACGGCGCGCCGAGCGAGAAGTTCCTGAAGGATCAGGCCGCGCACGGCAAGGCGGTCGCCGCGTTCATGAACGAGTTCATGAAGTACGACGACACGAAGACGGCGAAGTACCTCAAGACGTTCTCGATCGGCATCGCTACCGAGGCGCGCATGGGCGGAGGCTCGGCGCGCAAGGACGACGGCTCGTACGCTTCCGGCGACGGCTGGGCGTGGGCGGCGCAGAAGCCGTTCCAGAGCCAGGACGGCAAGACCCAGGCGTACGTGAACGTGACCATCCCCGGGTTCTGGACGCAGACCGTGCCGAGCAAGGACGGCAAGACGTGGGAGCCGAAGTGCGGGCCGCGCTGGACGACCGGATCTCCCGACGTGGTCGAGGAGAGCGACAAGCTGTGCCGCAAGACGATGGGCTTCGTCGACCTGCCCGACATGGCCACCGGCAAGAACCGCCCGTCGCGGGTGGAGGCGAACAACATGTTCGTCGAGCACAAGACCGTGTTCACGGTGAAGGACCTCGCGCTCGAGGACGGGCGCCGCGATGTGGGCGAGGAGAACGGCGTGACGTGCTCGCAGTGCCACATCCGCAACTTCGGCATGCACGATTACGGCGACCTCGCGAATACCGACCCGAGCAAGGGCGTTCCGAAGACGCGCAACCACAAGATCGCGACGCTCAACTTCCAGATCATCCCTGGCCAGCACTGGGAGGAGTTCACGCTCGAGTTCCTCAAGCACCAGGAGTGTCGCGGCAAGGAGATGTACGCGCAGTACCTGCCCGATGCCGCGAAGGGACTGACCTGCCCGCTCGCCAAGTGAGATGACCGCGCCCGCCGACAAACCCGCCAAGAAGAAGCTACCGGTCGCCCCCGAGGGCAAGGCCAAGCCCGAGGGCAAGGCTTCCAAGACCAAGGCGGGCGGTTGGGCTGCGTTCACGGACGGCGGTACGGCGCCGGCCTACCTGATCACCGCGCGCCTCGTGCTGTTCCTGGCGCTCTGCGCGACGATTCCGACGATCCTCGGGGTCGAGCACGGCAACCGGTTGGTGTGGACGGTCGCGATCGCGGCGCTGCCGTTCTTCTGGATGACGTTCGGTTATCACCTGTGGCGGCGGATCTGCCCGCTCGCGGTGATGGGCCAGATCGGGCGCCTGCTCGGGCGGCCCGGCACGCGGAAGATGGGCGACTGGATGGGGCGGAACTATCTG
Organism: Haliangiales bacterium; assembly: GCA_038203335.1. GTDB lineage: Bacteria > Myxococcota_A > Polyangia > Haliangiales > Haliangiaceae > JABFXX01. The sequence goes on from JBBRED010000053.1 coordinate 20,902, forward strand.
CTCGTCCAGCTCGGCGGGATGCTCGTCGCGCTGTCGCTGCGCCTGCTCGCCACCAACGGCAGCGATCTCTGGCTCGCCGGGTTCTTCGGCGTCGTGGTGGTCGCCGCGATCGTCACGAGCTTCGTCTACGGCGGGAAGACCTGGTGCAACTTCATGTGCCCCGTCGGCCTGGTCGAGAAGCTGTACACCGAGCCGGCGCGAGGCTCGGCGACGCCGGAGGATCTGACCTCGCAGTGCGCGCCGTGCGTGGCGTGCAAGAAGCACTGCCCCGATATCGATCTCGAGCAGGGCTACTGGAAGGAGGCGAACGAGCGGCCGCGCCGCATCGCGTACTTCGCTTGGCCCGGCATCGTGATCGGCTTCTATACGTACTTCTATCTCGTCCACGGCCGCTGGTCGGACTACTTCAGCGGCGCGTGGGCGTACGACCGCGACCTGCCGAGCCGCATGTTCGAGCCCGGCCTCGACTTCGCGCCCGCCGTGCCGCGGATCGTCGCCGCGCCGTTGACGCTGATCGTGTTCGGCCTGGTCAGCCTCGTCGTGTTCACCACGGTCGAGAAGCTGATCGCCGGCGCTCGCCTCAAGAACCTGCCGAAGGACGCCGGCGCCGAGGCGAAGGCGAACCTCCTGGCGCGGATCCGCCACGGCATGCTCGCGTTCTGCGGGCTGGTCGCGTTCAACGCGTTCTACCTGTTCGCCGGCCAGCCCTCGCTGTCGAGGCTGCCGGGCTGGGCCGTCACCGGCTGGGGCCTGATCGTCGTGTTCTCGTCCACGGCGATCTTCGTTCGTCGCGTGACGCGTCGCGAGGACCAGCACGTTCACGAGAAGTTCGCCCAGAAGATCCTCAAGAAGTGGGAGTGGGGCGATGCCCCGCCGTCCGATGATCTCAAGGACATCTACCTGCTCCACACCGAGCGCACGAAGCAGCGCGAGTCCCGGCTCCGCGCGTACAAGGAGACCGTCCGCGAGATGGTGGCCGATGGCCTCGTCACGCGAAACGAGATGCAGCTACTCGACAGTCTGCGCGCGCAGCTCGGCATCTCCGACAAGGATCACCAGAAGATCATCGGCGAGCTCTCCGGCGAGGAGCGGCAGCTGTTCGACCCGAAGTTCCAGGGCTCGGTCGAGCAGCGGCTCGCGCGCGACGTCTACCGCAAGGACCTCCAGCGCATCGTCCTCGAGGCCGCCCGCCAGGGGACCGCACCCACGCAGACCACGCTGTCGCAGCTGCGCGAGGAGCGCGGCGTGGGCGAGGAGGAAGAGCGCGAGGAGCTCGGAAAGCTGCGCGCACCCGGCGGGCCGATCGCGGCGATCTACGATCACGAGCTCGAGGAGATCGGGCGCCTGATCGCCGTCGCCGAGGCCGCGAACCAGCCGATGGCCGCGCAGAGCGAATCGGCGAGCCTGTCCCTGCTCCGCCACCTCGCGAAGCTGCGCGCCCACGAGCACGCGATCAACGCCCTCGGCGTGCTCAGCGTGATCACCGAGCGGCCCGAGGTCGAGACCGTGCGCGTGCAGTCAGCGCAGCGCCGGATCGTGCGGCCGCAGTCGCTCGAGATGCTCGGCGGCGTCGATGCCGCGCTCCGCAATCCGCTCGTCGAAGCGCTCGACCGCCTCGGGCGCAACGAGCAGGCACCGCTCGTGCCCGGCCCGATCCTCGCCGTCGCGGACGATGCCGACCGCCACCTGCGCGCCGTGGCGGCGATGCTGCTCTCGCGGTTCGAAGAGGAGCCCGCGCGGGCCCGCATGCTCGCGATGCTCGACGATCCAGACGCCGTGGTCCGCGAGGCGGCGGTGCGCGCGATGGGCGCGAAGAGCCGGCTCACCCGCGACCTGCTCGCGAAGGTCCTCGACGATCCCGACGAGCGCGTCCGCCACGCCGCCGTGCGCGCGGTCTCCGGAGGAACGTCGAACGAGATGCCGGCGCTCGATCCTTCGATCTTCGCGCAGACCAAGCACGGCGTCGGCAACAAGGGCGTGTACGCCACGCTCGATGCGAATGCCGCGATGGCCTCGCTCACCGTGATCGAGAAGATGATGCTGATCCGCCAGGTCCCGATCTTCGCGGACCTCGCGCCCGATGATCTCGAGGAGCTCGCGTTGATCGTCGAGGAGCGACGCGTCGAGCCCGGACGCGATCTGTTCCGCGAGGGAGATCCGGGCGATGCCGTCTATCTCATCGTGAAGGGCGCCGTCCAGGTCATCATGGGCGGCACCGACGGAAAGCCAGAGCGCGTGCTCAACGAGCTCGGCGCCGGCGCGTGCATCGGCGAGATGGCGGTGCTCGATGCATCGCCGCGCTCGGCCACGGTGCGCGCCACCGATCGCACGCGCACGCTGCGCGTGCCCGGCGAGGGCTTCAAGCGCGTGATGTCGGAGCGGCCGGAGATGTCGCAGGCGATCGTCGCCGAGCTCGTGAAGCGCATGCGCGGCATGATGGCGGGAGGCCCCGCGCCGAAGCTGTCGAGCGCCTCGATCCAGCTCCCGAAGATCGACGGCGCGTAGTCCACTCGACGCGCCCGATCCTGTCGAGGTTGCCCGGTACCTACGCGGCGTCGAGCTCGACGATGAAGCGCGCCCCCGGGTTCGCGTGCTCGACCCACACGCGACCGCCCATCGCCTCGATCTGGCTCTTCACGATCGCCAGGCCAAGGCCGCTGCCACCGACGGCGCGGCTGCGGCCCGCATCGATGCGATAGAACCTCTCGAAGATCCGGTCCTCGAACCCCTTCGGGATGCCGGGGCCCTTGTCGGTGACGGTCAGCGTGATCCGACCGCCCCTGGCCTCGGCGCGCACCGTGACCGGCGTGCCTCCGCCGTACTTGACCGCATTGTCGATCAGGTTCTGCACCACGTGATCGAGCCCGTCGCGGGTCGCGAGCACGGAGATCTCGACCGGCACCTCGACGTCGATCTGCGCGCCGAGCGCGACCCCCTTCGTGGTCCGCGCCGCATCGCCGACGACCTGCGCGAGCGCGACGCTCACGCGGTCGCCGACCACGGAGGGCCGACCGCCGAGCGTGTCGAGCACGAGGAGATCGGAGACCAGCGAGGCGATGCGCTGCGCGTTGCGGTGGATGGTCTGGAGGAATTCCTTCGAGGTGTCCGCGTCGACGCCGCCGCCGAGGAGCGTCTCCGCATAGCCGGAGATCGAGGTCACCGGCGTGCGCAGCTCGTGCGCGGCGTTCGAGAGGAACTCGCGGCGCACGGCCTCGAGCGCGCGCAGCCGGGTCACGTCGTAGAGCACCACGATCGCGCCCGGATCGCCGAGCGGACGCGCGCTCGCGCGGACCTCGCGGCCATGCAGCACGAGCTCGGCATCGGACTTGTCGCCGGCGAGCGCCTTGTCGATCAGCGTGCGCAGCGGCGCGGGCAACTCGCCATCTCCGACGAGCGGCTTGGCCGCATCGTTGCGCAGCACCACGGCGCCGCTTCGATCCACGACGAGCACGCCCTCGACGAGTCCGCCGAACACGACCGACAACAGATCTCGCTGCTGCGTCAGCTCGGAGACCCGCTGCTTGACCTCGCCGGCCATGTGGATCATCGCACGCGCGAGCACGCCGAGCTCGCCACCAGCGTCGGTCGGCGGCGGCACCTCGTAGTCGCCCTGCGCCATCTTCTCCGCGGTGCGCGTCATCGATTGCAACGGCTGGGTGACCGCGCGGATGAAGATCCACGACAGGAACAGGCAGCCGAGGAACGCGAACGCCGCGCCGACGAGCAACCGGTTGCGCATGCGCGCGCGCGTATCGAGGACGTCGCCGAGTGGGACCGCGAGCCGGATCACGCGATTGAACTCCGCCGGAACGGCGACCAGGTACTGCGGTGGCTCGTCGGTGCGGAGCTCGCGGATCGTACGACCGACCTCGCCGCGCCGTGCCTTCGCGACCTCCACCGCATCGCCGATCGGCCGGCCGACGGTGGATGGCTCGAGCGAGTCGCCCTGGATCAGCCCATCGGCGCCGATGATCGTGATCCGGGTCCCTGTCACCGCGGCGAGGCGCGGCGCGAGCCGGTCCGGATGCCCGGCGACGGCCAGCCAGCCGGCGACCGCGCGGCCCTGCTTCGAGAGCCGCGCGTCGAGCGACGACACGAGGTCATCCGCGAGCGTGCGTTCGATCGCGAACAGCGTCCCGGCACCGACGACCACCACGAGGATGAGGAACGTCAGGAGGAGCCGGTTACGGAGCGAGCTGCGCACGCCCGTGCGAGCGTATCAGGCGCCGTCGCGCTTGGCGCGGTAGCCGAAGCCGTGGACGGTCTCGACGACATCGGCGGCCGGGCCGAGGCTGACGCGCAGCCGGCGCACGTGGACGTCGACGGTGCGCGTGTTGATATCGCCGCGCATCTCCCACACCTGCTCGAGCAGCTCCTCGCGCGAGAACACGCGGCCGGGGTCGGAGACCAGGAGCTGTAACAACTTGTACTCGAGCGGACGCAGCTGGGTGGGCACGCCACCGATCCGCACGTCGTGGGTCACGGGATCGAGCTCGATCGGTCCGACCTTGAGGACGCCGCTCTGATCGCTCGCCGCGGGGCGCGCGCGGCGCTCGGCGAGTCGGTTTGCGAGCGCGGTCACGCGGAGCACGACCTCGCGCACGACGAACGGCTTGACCACGTAGTCATCGGCGCCGACCTCGAGGCCGAGGATGCGGTCCTCCGCCTCGCCCTTCGCGGTCAGCATCAGCACGCCGACCTCGGCGCACTTCGGGTCCGCGCGGAGCTGCTTGCAGACGTCGTAGCCCGAGGTGTCCGGCAGCATCAGATCGAGCACGACCACGTCCGGCTTCTGTTGCAGCACGAGCGCGAGACCCTCGGTGCCCGTGCCCGCCGAGTGGACCTCGAAGCCCGCACTTCGCAGGTTGAACTCGAGCAGCCGCGATACGTCCCGCTCGTCCTCGATGATCACCACGCGACGTTCCATCGCGGTCGAGCATACCCCACCGTTACATCACGGTGACAGCGTGACCGTCGGTCGATCGCGCGATACGCTGCGCCCGTGCGCACCAGCAGTATTCTCGCGGTGGTGGCTCTCGCCGCGGTGGGGTGCTCGTCACGCTCGTCGGGCGAGCGTCGCGTGCGGATCGCGGCCGCGTCCGATCTGCAGAAGGCGTTCACCGAGCTCGGCGAAGAGTTCAAGACCAAGATGCACATCACACCGGAGTTCACCTTCGGCTCGAGCGGTCAGCTCTCGAAGCAGATCGAACAGGGCGCGCCGTACTTCCTGTTCGCCGCCGCGAACAAGTCATTCGCCGAGGCCACGGTCAAGGCGGGCCGCTGCGACGAGAAGTCCGAGCATCTCTACGCGCGCGGGCGCATCGTGGTGTGGACGCCGAACGGCGGCCCTGCCCCGCTCAAGATCGAGGATCTCGCGAAGCCCGAGTTCAAGCGGATCTCGATCGCGAACCCGGAGCACGCGCCGTACGGCCTCGCGGCGAAGCAGGCGCTCGAGAAGGCCGGCATCTGGGCGCAGATCGAGCCGCGCCTCGTGCTCGGCGAGAACATCCAGGCGACGATGCTGTACGCGAAGGAGCGAAACGTCGAGGCGTCGATCGTGGCGCTATCGCTCGCGGTGGTCAACGACGGCGGTACGTCGCTGCCGATCGATTCGAGCCTGCACGACCCGCTCGATCAGATGCTGGTGGTGTGCGGCACCGGTGAAGAGTCCGATGCGGCGCGCCAGTTCGCCGAGATGATCGCCTCGCCCGAGGGGCGCGAGGTGATGAGTCGCTACGGTTTCCAGGTCCCCACACAGAAATGACATGAAGCCCGAGACCCTCGCCGCGCAGGCACTCCACACGATCGATCGCGAGACCGGCGCGATCGTCCCGCCGATCCACCTCGCCACCACGTTCGCCCGCGATGCGGACTACGCGCCGATCGGACCGATCTACGCGCGCGACGAGAGCCCGACGCCGATCCACGCCGAACGCGTGATCGCCGCGCTCGAGGGCGGTGACGCGGCGATGGTGTTCGCCTCGGGCATGGCCGCGATCACCGCCGCCTTCCGCGCCGCGCTTCGTCCTGGTGATCACGTGATCGCACCGCGCGTGGGCTACTTCGCGGTGCGCTCGTGGCTCGCGCGGTTCTGCGAGCGCTGGAACGTGGCGTACGACCTCGTCGACACCACGGATCTCGCGGCGGTGAAGGCCGCGATCCGCCCCGGCGCGACGAAGCTCGTCTGGGTCGAGACGCCGGCGAATCCGACCTGGGAGCTGACCGACCTCACGGCGGTCGCCGAGCTCGCGCACGCCGCCGGAGCGCGACTCGCCGTGGACTCCACCACGGCTACCCCGGTGCACACGAGGCCGATCGAGCACGGCGCGGATCTCGTGATGCACTCGGCGACGAAGTACCTCGGTGGCCACTCCGACGTCCTCGCGGGCGCGCTGATCACCGCGAAGACCGATGACCTGTGGGCCGAGCTCGCGCTGCTCCGCCACGACGAGGGCCCCGTGATCGGTCCCCTGGAGGCGTACCTGCTGCTCCGCGGCATGCGCACCCTGTACGCGCGCGTCGAGCGCTCGAGTCGTACGGCGTTCTGGCTCGCCGAGCGTCTCGCCAGCCTGCCCGACGTGACCGTCCTGTACCCGGGCCTCGCGAGTCATCCGCAGCACGCGCTCGCGGCTCGGCAGATGCAACGTGGCTACGGAAGCATGCTCTCGATCCGGGTCGGCGGCGCCGGGCCCGAGGTCGCGCTCGGCGTGGCGAAGCGACTCCGCGTGTGGGTCCCCGCGACGTCGCTCGGCGGCGTCGAGAGCCTCGTCGAGCATCGGTTCTCGACGGAGGGTGTGAACACGCCGACCCCGTTTGATCTGCTGCGCCTCTCCGTCGGCCTCGAGCACGAGGACGATCTGTACGAGGATCTCCGCGCCGCGCTCGAGGCCCGATGAAGCTGCGCATCGCCACCTGCAAGACGCTCCCCGAGGTCGATGTCGACGAGGCCCCGCTCGCCGCCGCCCTCGCCGCCGCGGGCGTGGATGCGCAGCTTCTCGCCTGGGACGATCCGGTCGTGGACTGGGATCTCCCGGTCCCCACCATCCTGCGTTCGACGTGGAACTACGCCCTCGACGTCGCCGGCTTCCTCCAGTGGGTCGATCGCGTCGCCGCCGCTGCCCCGCTGTGGAATCCGCCCGACGTGGTCCGTGGCAACGTGCACAAGCGCTACCTCGTCGAGCTCGCCGCACGCGGCGTGGGCGTGGTTCCGACCACCGTGGTCGAGCGCGGGCAGACCATCGCCCTGCCCGCCGAGAAGCTCGTGATCAAGCCCGAGGTCGGCGCGGGCTCGCTCGGCGCGCGCGTGTTCGAGGCGGGCGATCCCGCGGCGATCGAGCATCTCGCCGCGCTCACCGCAGACGGCGCTGCGCTGGTGCAGCCCTACCTGGCCTCGGTCGAGGGCTACGGCGAGCGCTCGCTGGTCTGGATCGACGGCGCGCTCTCGCACGCGATCCGCAAGACGCCGCGATTTGCCGGAGACGACGAGAAGGTCGACGGTCCGTATCCCATCGCCGATGACGAGCGCGCGCTCGCCGAGGCCGCCCTCGCACCGATCGCCGATCGCATCCTCTATGGCCGCGTCGACATGGCGCGCGACGCCGCGAATCGCCCGGTCGTCATGGAGCTCGAACTCGTCGAACCGTCGCTGTTCTTCGCCAGGCAGCCCGGCGCCGCGGACCGCTTCGTCGCCGGCCTACGCAAGCGACTGGCGTAGTCGATCGAGCGCGTCGATCGCCCACGCGCCGTACCAGAACAGATCCTTGCCGCTGACCCGGAGCACGGGCACACCAGGGAGCGCGGCCTGGAGCAGCGCCTCGTCCGCGGCAGAGAACGCGTGCGGTTCGTCGGGCAGGATCACGACGTCCGGCGCGCGGCCGCGGACCTCGTCGAGCGTGACCCGCGGGTACCGCACGTCGCGGCCGCTCGCGTCGCGCGGCGCTTCCTTGCCGAGATCCGCCGCGAGCGGATACAGACGCAGCCGATCACCGAACGCGTTCGCGATGCCGACCTGCGCGAGCACGTCGGAGCCGAACGTGTCGGCGTTCATCGTCATCAGCGGATCCATCCAGATCGGAATGAACGCGCGCCTCGTCGCGGGGACCGGCGCGGCCATCTGGTAGCCGCGCTTGATCAGCGCCTTGACGCCCGGAGTCTCCTGCACGCCGAGGATCCGCGCGAGGCGCGCCAGATGCGCGATCCCCTGCTCCACCCGGCGCGGCAGCGACACCAGCACCGGGATCCGCGCCTCCGCCAGCGCCTCGAGCGCGACGCGCGAGTTCTCCTCCTGGTTCGCGATCACGAGCTGCGGGGACAGCGCGATCACGGCGGCCACGTCGACGTCCTTCGTGCCGCCCACCGTGGCCACGCTCGCCACCTCCGGGCTCTCGCAGTAGGTGGTTCGCCCGACCAGGCGCGACGCGACGCCGAGGGCGATCACGCTGTGCGTATCGCTCGGGACCAGCGACACGATCCGTTGCGGGGGCTGGCCGAACATGAGGCTTCGTCCCAGATCGTCGATGACCTTGAGTGTCGGCACCGAGCAGGTATACCTCAGCGGTGCTAAGGTCGCGCCGTGGGTAAGCCCGCCCCTGAAGATCCGATGGTCGCTCAGGCCTTCAAGGCCGAGAGCCACGAGGATCTCGCGCGCGCCGTCGAGAACCTCACCTCCGACGAGGCCGCGTTCTTCCTCCTCAAGCTCGAGGCCGCGATCCGGAAGCGGAAGATCCAGATCAGCGGCTACCTCGCCGCGATGCTCGTGTGGATCCTCGGGATGATGGGCGCGCTCGTCTGGTACGGGACCCACGATGGCTTCGTCGGCTGGGTGTTCATCGCGCCGTTCGGCATCGTCGGGATCGTCCTGTTCGTCTTCGGCAAGTGGGCCGAGCGCGTGGGCACGGTCACGGCCCCGCCGAAGCCAGCGAAACCAGCCGCGGGTTGACGTCTCGGGGGTATGATCCCTCGCATGAGCAATCTCGCCCGTGCGCTCGCGCTGATCTCGCTCGCCGCTTGTGGCAGCGGGAAGAAGACCTCGGACGCCTCGCTCGATGCTCCGCCAGCATGCTCGGCCCCGACGGCCGGCTCGAAGATCACGGCGAGGCAGATCGGAACGGTCCCCGGCGCCGCGATGCTCGCGACGTCCCCGCCGGCGGATCCACGGCTCTTCGTCGTCGATCGGGATGGGTTCGTCTGGGTGTTCGACGCCGAGGTTCGCAACCCAGAAGCCTTCCTCGACATCACCGACAACATCGTCGCGGGCGGCGAGCAAGGGCTCCTCGGCCTCGCGTTCCACCCGATGTACGCGGCGAACGGCCTGTTCTACGTGTTCTTCACGACCCGCAACGCGGACGTGGTCGCGCGCTGCGGCACGAGCACGACGAACCCGAACAAGTCCACGGGCTGCACGCCGATCCTCTCGATCCCCGACTTCGCCGGTAACCACAACGGCGGCATGATGGAGTTCGGCAAGGACGGCTACCTCTACATCGGCACCGGGGACGGTGGCGGTGGCGGCGATCCGCAGCGCACCGCGCAGAACACGGCCAACCTCCTCGGCAAGATGCTGCGCATCGATGTCGACAACAAGGATCCTGGCAAGGAGTACGCGGTGCCGGCCGACAACCCGTTCGGCAACGAGGTGTTCATGTACGGGCTCCGCAATCCGTGGCGGTGGTCGTTCGACGCGGCGAATGGAGATCTGTGGATCGGTGACGTTGGCCAGGGCGTCACCGAGGAGATCGACGTCCTCAAGGCCGGCGAGCAGAAGGGCAAGAACCTCGGCTGGAGCGTCTACGAGGGAACCGCGTGCTGCATGAGCCAGGGCGATCGCTGCACGCAGACCGGGACGCAGGCCGCGTGCACGCTGACCGACGTGGTGGCCCCGAAGGACCAGCGCTCGCACGGCGATGGCTGGCTCGCGATCATCGGCGGCCAGGTCTATCGCGGCGGTTGCTACACCGACATGGTCGGCTGGTACTTCTACTCGGATAACAGCAAGGGCGGGCTCGCGAAGGCACGCATGGTCGGCGACACGTTCGAGAAGATGGATCTGACCGGCCAGTTCCCGAACACCCCGGCGAGCATCCACGGCGATTCGCGCGGCGAGCTGTTCATCACCACGTCGTCGACGCCGGGGCGCATCTATCACATCGAGG
>JBBRED010000054.1:0-30916 GCA_038203335.1 Haliangiales bacterium
GTCATGAGCAGCGGACGCAACGATCGCGGGCCGCGCGGCGCGGGCAGCGGCGGCTTCATCTCCGGCCCCGGCGAGCGGCTCATCTACGGCGCCGGCCCGGTCCGGGAGCTGGTCGCGGTACGGCCCAGGTCGATCAAGGCGATCTGGACCGATCCGCAGCGCGCGGGCCGGCAGACCAGCGATCCGGTGGCGGCGGCGGTCGTCGCGGCACGCGCGGCCGGCGTCACCGTGGAGGATCGCGATCGCCAGACGCTCGATCGCGTGGCGGGCGAGGGCGCGCTGCACCAGGGCGTGGTCGCGTGGCTCGGGCCATTTGTCTACGCCCAGCTCGAGGACGTGGTCGGCGGCGACGGGCCGGCGCTCCTCCTCGCGCTCGACGGCGTCGAGGATCCGCGCAACCTCGGCGCGATCCTGCGCTCGGCGTATCTGCTCGGCGTCGGCGGCGTGATCATCCCTGATCATCGCGCCGCGCAGGTCACGTCGGTGACCGCGAAGGCCTCGGCGGGCGCGAGCGAGCTGCTCCCCGTGGTGCAGGTCGGCAACCTCGTGCGGGCGCTCGAGGAGCTACGCGAGCACGGGCTGTGGCGCGTCGCGGTCCACGCCAGCGAGACCGCGCAGCGCATCGACCAGATCGACGGCAAGGTGCCGCTGTGCCTCGTGCTCGGCGCCGAGGGCACCGGCATCCGGCCGCTGGTCGCGAAGAATTGCGACTTCCACGCCGTGATCGACATGGCGTCGGAGCGTAGCGGCATCGGATCGTTCAACGTCTCCGTCGCCGCATCTCTCGCGCTCTACGAGATGCGTCGCCAGCGTACCGCTGGCTGACCTGCGCGGCCCGCGTTCGCGGGCCATGCTAGTTGTCGACCTTCTCGAGAAAGCTCGTCTTCAGGAGCTTCTCGCCGTGCACCGGGAAGAACGTGTACACGGTGTCGCCGATCACGCGCACGACCTCGCCCTCGCCCCACATGGCGTGGCGCACGATGTCGCCCTTCTCGAGCGGCCAGAACACGGGGCGCTTCACGCGCTCGATCTTGAGCGCGCGCCCACGGCCTCCGCGCCCGCGGCGCAGTGCCTCCTCGAGCAGGGCCTTGCGCTGCGTGGCGTCCACACCCCCGCGCCGCGCGGCCAGCGCTGCGGCCACGGTCTCCTGCTCGCGATTCGGCGCGGCCGCGGACTTCGCCGACCGCACGCAGTTATCGCAGGTGCCGCACGGCGGCGCGTCGAGGTAGCCGAAGTACGTGACCAGGAGGCGCGTGCGGCAGAGATGCGATTGCGCGTAGCGCAGCATCGAGGCGAGGCGTGCGCGGTCCTGCGCGCGCTTCTGTTCGTAGCGGTTCGCGGCGCGCGCGAGGTTCTCGATACTCGGCGGTTCTTGCGCGCGCGGCGCGAACAGAGCGCCGGGTGCCTCGGCGGCGAAGCCGACCTCCTTGAGGAACGAGAGCACCACGCGGGCCTTCTTCGCGGGCGCATCGGCGCGCTCGGCGATCTCCTTGACCGTGCGGAACACGTCCTCGTGGTCGTCGGTCTCATCGGTGGCGATCTTGCCACCCGTGACCTTCACGAGCGCCTCGGCAACCGCGCGGGTCTGCTCGGGCGTGGGATAGCGACCACCGAGGAAGAAGCTCTGGATGCGCTTGTCCTCGGGCTGGTAGAGCAGCACGCAGTCCGCGGGCCTGCCGTCGCGGCCGGCGCGGCCGGCCTCCTGGTAGTAGCTCTCCAGCGAGCCGGGAAAGTTGTAGTGGATGACGAAGCGGAGGTCCTGCTTGTCGACGCCGAGGCCGAACGCGTTCGTCGCGACCATCAGCCGCGGATCGCTGCGCTCCATGAACGCGCTCTGCACGCGCTCGCGGTCTTTCGCACGCTTGCGGCCGTGATAGCGACCGCACTCCACGCCCTGCGACCACAGGAAGTCGGCGAGCGAGTCGACGGTCTTCACCGTGGCGGCGTAGATGATGCCGCAGCCTTCCTGCTTCTCGATCAGGCGCAGCAGCAGCGCCTGCTTCTTGCGCTCGCTCGACGCCTTGACGACGTGATAGCGGAGGTTCGGTCGATCGAGGCCGATGTCGATCACCGACGCATCGGGGATCTGGAGCTGCGCGAGGATGTCGTCCTTGACCTTCGGCGGCGCGGTCGCGGTCAGCGCGAGCACGGGCGGCTTGCCGAGGGCGCGCACCGCTTCACCGAGGCCGAGGTACGCGGGGCGGAAGTCGTGCCCCCACTGCGAGATGCAGTGCGCCTCATCGACCACGAACAACGAGACGTTGACGGTGGCGAGGCGCTCGCGGAACTTCGGGTCGCCGAGCCGCTCGGGCGTGACGTACGCGATGCACGGCTTGTTCGACGACAGCCGGGCCAGCGAGGTCTGCTCGTCGCGAGGGGACAGGGTCGAGTCGAGCCGCAGCACGTCCATGTTGAGGTGGTCGAGCTTGTCGTACTGATCCTTCATCAGCGCGATCAGCGGCGAGACCACCAGCGTGACGCCGGTCAGCTCGAGGGCGGGGAGCTGGTAGCACAGCGACTTGCCGGCTCCCGTGGGCATGATCGCGAGCGTGTCGATGCCGGCCAGCACGTTGCGGATGGCGAGGGCCTGGCCCGGGCGGAACGACTTCAGACCGAACCGGCGCTGGGCCAGCTCGAGCATGCGCGCGTCGGTGACCGCGGCCTCCTGAGCCTCCCTCGGATCTGTGACTTCGATCTCGTCGAGCTCGACGCCGACGTCGGGCAGCTCGGCGTCGTCGAGCTGCATCGGCTCGAGCGAATCGCGGGTACCGCGGGCGAGCTTGCCGCGGGGCCGCTCTGGAGGAGGGCTCTTGGCCATGAACGGTAACGCTCGCCTGGAACATGGTCTCAGGCAAGCGCTACCTGACGACTACCTGAGCTGGATCCGGTGTGCTCTAGCGCCCGGTTGTTAGCTGCGTAGCGCACAACACCGTGGAAGCCCGCGCGATCTCCTTGACCACGGGTTTTCCGTCGGTGGAGGTGGTCAGTTGCCTGACACGCGCGGGTGCATCATTTCGCTGCGATCAGGCCCTCGGCCTTGAGTAGCTCCGCGGTCAGCACGGCACCGCCGGCCGCGCCGCGCACCGTGTTGTGCGAGAGCGCGACGAACCGCCAGTCGAACATCGAATCGGGACGCAGCCGGCCGATCGAGACCGCCTGGCCGTTGCCGGCATCTCGGTCGAGCTTGGTCTGCGGGCGCGTGTCGTCCTCGAAGTAGTGGAGGAACGGCTTCGGCGCGCTCGGCAGGCCGAGCTGCTGCGGCTTGCCGCCGAACTCCTTCCACGCCGACAGGATCTGATCCTTCGAGGGCTTGGTCTCGAAGGCGACGAACACCGCGGCCATGTGGCCATCGCTGACCGGAACGCGGATGCACTGCGCGGTGATGAGAGGCGCGGTCGCGTTCACGATCCTGCCGCCTTCGATCTTGCCCCACACCTTGAGTGGCTCCTGCTCGCTCTTCTCTTCCTCGCCCTTGATGAACGGGATGACGTTGTCGACCATCTCCGGCCAGCTCTCGAACGTCTTGCCCGCTCCGGAGATCGCCTGGTACGTGCACACCGCGATCTTGGTGGGCCGGAACGACCACAGCGGGTGAATCGCCGGGACGTAGCTCTGGATCGAGCAGTTCGGCTTCACCGCGATGAAGCCGCGCTTGGTGCCGAGTCGCTTCTTCTGCGCCTCGATCACGCCCATGTGGTCCGGGTTGATCTCCGGGATCATCATCGGCACGTCGGGCGTCCACCGATGCGCGGAGTTGTTCGAGACCACGGGCGTCTCGGCCTTCGCATAGTCGTCCTCGAGCTTCGCGGTGGCGGCCTTGTCCATGTCGACGGCGCAGAAGACGAAGTCGACCTGGCTCGCGATCGTCTCGACGTCGGACGCGTTCCCGACGGTGAGCCGGGCGGCGGTCGGCGGGACGTCACCGGGGAGCGTCCAGCGACCAGAGACCGCATCGGCGTACTGCTTGCCCGCGGAGCTCGGGCTCGCGGCGACCGCGGTCACCTCGAACCACGGGTGGCCCTCGAGAAGGGAGACGAACCTCTGACCGACCATGCCGGTCGCGCCGAGCACGCCGACCTTGAGCTTGTTTGCCATTGCGACGAGGAATCTACCTCGATCTTTGCGATCGGGCTTGCAGTCTTACAAACGATCCTGAAGATAGCGGCCCAGACATGCCGTTGCTCGAAGGACTCCGCGTCATCCATTCCAAGATCCACGGCTACGGCGTGATCACGACGCGGCCATTCGCTGCGGGTGAGACCGTCTGTTTTGGCGACGGCGTGTTGTATCGAGCCGACGCCGAGTTCGACGACACGTACGCGTTGATCCTCCCCGGCGAGGACTCGGGGCAGGGCGATCCGCTGTTCTGGGACCTCGCATGCCAGACCCGCTGGTTCAATCACTCGTGCGATCCCAACTCCGAGGTCCGCTCCACGTGGGACCACGCCGAGAACACGATGCGCGCGTGGTGGGTCGCGCTGCGGGACATCCCCGTCGACGAGGAGATCACGTACGACTACGCGTTCAACGCCGAGGTCGCCGAGGTCTGCCACTGCGGCGCAGCGACCTGCCGCGGCCTGATCGTCGATGACGACCCCGAGAACCTCGCCCAGCTGCCCGACGAGCTGAAGAAGCACCTGCGCGTTCCGGCCCCCGGGACACGCGTCGCTTCGTGAACTGATCTCGCGATAAGGTGACGGCGTGAGCGATCTCGTCGAACCAAACGGCACCACCCCGATCATCGGCGCGTGGGACCACCCGCTCCTCGATCCGAACCTGGAGGACGCGCAGATCGTGCACTCGCTCGATCGCCTCGCCGGCATGCCGGGCACGATGGGCCGCGCCAAGTCCACGTATCGCCAGAAGCTGCGGCTCAAGAGCTGGCAGTACATGACCGCGTCGACCGACAAGCTGTTCATCGCGTTCGCGGTCGGCACCGCGGGCTTCGCGAGCAACAGCTTCGTCTACGCGGCCGAGCTCGACAGCAACCGCGTCCACAAGAAGTTCTCGATCACCCCGCTCCAGATCGGAACGCACGTCGCTCCATCGAGCGCGACCGGCCATCACTCGTTCCGCAACCGCGGACTCGGCGTGACGATCGAGAACCTCGATGGCGGTCGCCGGTTCTCCGTGCACGTCGATGCGAAGACCGATGGCGGGGGCAGCGTGGTCGCCGACCTCGCATTCGCGAGCGAGCCTACCGACGAGCACCTGTCGCTGTGCGTGCCGCTCCCCGGCGGTCGGTGGAACTACACGCACAAGTTCGCCGCGTTCTCGGTCTCCGGCGCGGTCGAGCTCGACGGCCGTTCGATCCCGTTCTCGCCCGATCGCTCGTACGGCACCATGGACTTCACGAAGATGTACGCGCTGCGCCACGCCGTGTGGAAGTGGATCGCGCTGTGCGGTCGCACGAAGCACGGCGAGGTGATCGGCTTGAATCTCGTCGATCCCACGCCCGACGCGCCGGTCAGCGAGAACGCGGTGTGGATCGGCGGCAAGCGCGAACCGGTCACCGGGGTCGAGCTGGCATCGCAGTCCGCAGAGGGCGCGAGTCCTTGGCGGATCCGCGCGGACACCATCGACATCTCGATGAAGGCCGTCGCCCACGTCTCGCAGCGCCTCGACCTGCCGCTCGTCCGCAATCGCCTGCGTCACGTGATCGGCGCGTTCACCGGTCGCCTGCGCACCGCGAACGGTCGCGTTCACGACCTCGACCACGTGATCGGCATCGCCGAGGACTTCGACACCTGGTGGTGAGCTACGTCGTCGCGGTCGGCGGCTGCAGCATGGTCTCGCCGTCGCGCACGTAGGTCGATCCGGGGATTGCCTTCGCCGTGCGCTTACCGACCGCGGCGAGCTCGGCGAGGCCGGCGTAGGTCTTCGCGCGCGACAGCGAGATCGCGGCGATCGACACGCTCATGATCGGGAACTTCCGCTGCACGCCGAACCGATCCTTGGTCTCGATGTAGCCGCGCTGGCGGTCGGCCGGATCGTAGTAGAGGCGGATCAGCTGATCGAACCGCTCGCAGATGCCCTTGCACACCGTGTCGGCGAGATCGGCGGACGTCACGAACACGAAGTCGTCGCCGGCGATGTGACCGATGAAGTCGCCCGAGTTGCCGCGTGAGGTGACCACGTTGCGGATCACGTCGCCGGTCTGCCGGATCACGGCGTTCGCCTTCGCGTAGCCGTAGTAGTCGTTGAACGCCTTCAGGTTGTCGAGGTCGAGGTAGCACGCCACCGCCGAGGGCCCCTGGCTGTCGATCTGGCGCTCGATCTCGCCCTGGATCGCGTCGGCGCCCGGGAGCTGGGTGGTCGGTGACGCACCGAGCTCGCGGGCCTGGCGATCGAGCGCCTTCGCGACGCGCGCGAGGAGCTCGGCCGCATCGAACGGCTTGACCATGTAGTCCTCGGCGCCGGAGCGGAACGCGCGGACCTTGTCAGCGGTGTCACCGCGCGCGGAGAGGAACATGATCGGCGCCATGCCGATCGAGGCATCGGCGCGGATCATCTCCGCGGTGCGATAGCCGTCGATACCGGGCATCAGCACGTCCATCAGGATCATGTCGGGGCGCGCCCGGCGGGCCTCGGCGAGCGCGGCGTTCGCGTTCGCCGCGTCGCGCACCTGGTAACCACCGAGCTCCAGGACCTCGCGGCAGATCAGGCGGATCGACGGATCATCGTCGACCACGAGCACGCGCGGCGCCTCGCGGCGGCCAGACTCGACGAGCCGCAGGCACGCATCGCGGAACACCGCGGGCTGGATCGGGAACTCGAGAAGGTCGTCGGCGCCCGCGGCGAGCAGGTCCGTGCGGCGCTCGGCGTCGCCGACCACCATCACCGCGGTCTTGGCCGTATCCGGGTCGTGCTCGAGGATCGCGAGCAGCGGCAGCGCATCGGCCATCGCACCCGCGATCACGGCGAGGGCCGGGTGCTCGGCGCGCGCGGTGGCGAGCGCGCTGTCGACATCGTTCGCGACGAGCACGCGGTCCGTGAGGGACATCAGCAGGCCCTTGAGCAGCAGGGCGCGCCGCGGATCGTCATCGACCACGAGCGCGCACGCACCCTCGCCGAGGCCGCGACGGCGCGGCGGACCCTCGTTCGGGTTCGGCATCTGCGCGGTCTTGTCGGACTTCGCCGACACCGGCAGCGTGAACACGAACTTCGTCCCGGTCGCGCTCGACTCGACCCAGATCCGGCCGCCGTGGGCCTCGATGATGGTGCGCGAGATCGAGAGGCCGAGCGCGGTGCCGCCGACCCGCCGGCTCGATGCGGAGAACGGCTCGAACACGCGCTCGCGATCCTCGGGGGCGATCGGATCGCCGGAGTTGTGGACCGAGACGCCGACCGCATCCTCGGACAGCGGCGGCCCGAACACCTGGACGTCGATCACGCCGCCGCTGGGGGCGAACCGCACCGCGTTCGTGACGAGATTTCCGAGCACCTGCGCGAGCCGCTCGGGATCGCCGAGGATCGAGATGTCCTCGGCCGAGGCGCCGAGCACGATGGTGAGCTGCTTGGTCGCCGCCGCCGCGCGGTAGCGATCGATGACCTCGCGGGCGAGGCGATCGAGCTGGACCGGCGCGCTCGCGATCGTGATCGAGCCGGACTGCGCGCGGGCGAGGTCCATAAGCTGGTCGACCAGCTGGTTCATCCGCGTCGCGGCCTGGCGGGCCATGTCGACGTAGCGGAGCTGGCGATCCGAGAGCGTCCCCGCATAGCCGGAGAGCACGATGTCGAGCGCGCCGGCGATCGAGGTCAGCGGCGTGCGCAGCTCGTGCGACATCACCTGCGCGAACTCCGCGCGGCGACGAGCGACATCGGCGGTGTCGCCGAGGTCGCGGAGGATCACGATCGCGCCGATCGAGCGCGACGCATCATCGTCGCGAAGCGGCGTGACCACCGAGTGCAGCACGCGGTCGCCGATCCGGACTTCCTCGCGGATCGGCTGGCCGTCGCTCGACCCGGCGGCGAGATCGAACGGGTAGAAGCCGACCGTGTCTTTCAGATACGCGGTGTCGACGACCGCGTCGCTCGGGATCCCGAGCATCTCGCGTGCGGAGGCGTTGACGAACACCTCGCCGCTGCGGGTGTCGGCGACGATCGCACCATCCGCCATCACCTCGATGGCAGCGCGCAGTGCGGGCAGGCCGACCGACATCTGTTATCTAGCATACCAAACTCGAGCGCTCAGGTCTCGTCGGCTTCCTGCCGGCGGAACGTGCGCTCCAGCGCGGCGTAATAGCCGCCCTTTGCGACCAGCTCGTCGTGGGCCCCCTGCTCGAGGACGGTGCCCTTGTCGACGACGACGATCAGGTCCGCGTTGCGGATGGTCGACAGCCGGTGGGCGATGACGAGGGTGGTGCGACCCTTCATCAGCTCGGCGACGCCCTTCTCGATCAGGCGCTCGGCCTCGGGATCGACGTGCGCGGTCGCCTCGTCGAGGATCAAGATCTCGGGGTCGCGGAGCAGGGCGCGTGCGAACGCCACGAGCTGGCGCTCGCCGGCGGAGAAGTTCGAGCCGCGCTCGGCGACCTTGGTGTCGAGCCCGCTCTCGCGCCGGGCGAGCGCGCGATCGAGACCGACGCGACGGACGGCCTCGTCGAGCTGCTCCGGGGTGTAGTCCTGGCCCATCGCGATGTTCTCGGCGAGCGTGCCGGCGAACAGGATCACGTCCTGGCTGACCACGGTGATCCGGCGGCGCAGCTCGGCGAGCGGGAGATCGCGGATGTCCACCCCGTCGAGCTTGATGGCACCGCGCTCGCGCTCGTAGAGCCGGGTCAGCAGCTTGATCACGGTCGACTTGCCCGAGCCGGTCGAGCCGACCACGGCCACGGTCGCGCCACGGGGCACGCGCATGTCGAGGCCCCGGAGGATCGGCTCGGCGCCGTAGCTGAAGTGCACGTTCGCGAGCTCGATCGCGGGCGCCGACTTGTTCGGCTTTGGCGGCGGGCCATCCTGACGCGTCGCCTTCGGATCCGACGCGCCGTCGGGCTCGTCGGTGTCGAGCAGCTGGAAGATGCGCTCGCTCGCGGCCATCGCGCCCTGCATCACGGCGTACTTCTGCGACAGGTCGCGGACCGGGATGAAGAACTTGTTGATGTACTCGATGAACACCACGACGACACCGATCATCGGGATGCTCTCGGCGCGGTGGCCGGCCGCGTACCAGATGACCACGCCGATCGCCATCGAGCCGATCGCCTCGACGATCGCGTACATCGCGGAGTCCGCGCGGATCTGACCGAGGTAGGCGTCGCGGTGACCGGCATTGATCTCGTCGTACTCGCGCTGGGCGGTGGTCGACCGGCCGAGCAGCTGCACGACCTTGATGCCCGAGAGGTGCTCCTGCGCGAACGCGTTCATCGCGGCGAGCCGCACGCGGATCTGGCGGAACGAGGCGCGCATCAATCGCCGCGCGTACTCCACGAGCACGACGAGGAACGGCAGCGTGGCGAACGTCAGCAGCGCGAGCGTGGCGTCGATGGTCAGCATGACCACCACGATCGCGAGCATCTTCACGAAGTCGGCGACGAGCGTGATCGCGCCCTGCGCGAACATCTCGTTCAGGCTCTCGATGTCGTTCGTCATGCGCGTCATCAATCGCCCCACCGGGATCCGGTCGAAGAACGCCGCGCGCTGCGAAAGCACCTTGTCGAAGATCGCGATGCGGAGCGCGTGCATCGTGCGCTGCCCGGCGAGCTGGAGGTACCAGGTCTCGCAGAAGCCCGAGACGCCCTGCGTGAGCACGAGGCCCATGTAGATCGCCGCATCGAACGGCAGCGGAGCGATGTCGCCGGTGAGGATGTGCATGGTCAGCGCGTAGCGGAACACCGCCGGCTGCGCGAGCTCGAGCGCGATGGTGAGCGGCATGAAGCACGCCCACGCGAGCAGCAGTCTCCAGTGAGGGCGAACGAACGGCCACAGCCGGCGCAGCAGCGCGATGTCGTACGCCTTGCCGAGGACGACCTCCTCGACGCCGGCCACCCGCGCGCTCGCGGCACCACCTCCGCCGGAGGAGGGCGGCGTCTGCGGCTGGCTCGCCATCGGCGTCGCCATCAGCCCACCGCTTCCTGCTGCTTCACGGCCTCGACGTCGAGCTGGCTCTTGTACAGGTCCTGATACGTACCGGGCTGCGCGAGCAACTCGTCGTGCGTGCCTCGCGCGATCACCTTGCCCTGATCGAGCACGATGATCTGGTCGGCATCCTTGATCGCCGCCACGCGGTGCGAGATCAGCACGGCGGTTCGCCCGCTCATCACGGCGCGGAGGTGCTTGAGGATCGTGCGCTCGGTCTCGGCATCGACCGACGACAGCGAATCATCGAGAACGAGCAGGCGCGGCGTCGCGGCGAGCGCCCGGGCGAGCGCCACGCGCTGGCGCTGGCCACCCGACAGCGTGATGCCGCGCTCGCCCACGATCGTGCCCAGGCCCTCGGGCATCGCCTGGAGATCACGCGCGAGGCCGGCCGCCGTCGCCGCCGCGGTGACCTTCGGCTCGGCGCGCAGATCCTGGGACGCGGCCATGCCGATCACGCGCTCGAGCTCCTTCGCGCGCGCGGCCGGGATCGCGGTGCCGCCGCCGTAGCCCATCGCCACGTTGTCGGCGATCGTGGTCGAGAACAAGAACGCTTCCTGGGGCGCGTAGCCGATCTGCGCGCGCAGCGACGCGAGCGGCAGCGTCGTGATGTCGCGCCCGTCGATGGACACCGCGCCCGCGGGCACATCGATCAACCGGCACAGCGCGTCGACGAGCGTGCTCTTGCCCGCGCCCGTGCGCCCGACGATCGCGGTCACGGTGCCGGGCTCGAGCGTCAGCGACACGTGGTCGAGGATCGCGCGCTCGCCGATCTTGATCGTGAGGTTCTTGACCTCGACCTTCGCGGGGACGTTGACCGCCGGAAGCGCCGGGCCGGTGCCGTCCGCGATATCCGGCTTCGTGTCCTGTAGCACCACGAGCCGCGACCACGACGCACGACCGCGCTGGACCAGCGCGAGCATGAACCCGAGCGTCAGCGTCGGCCACACGAGCCGCACGAGGTACCCGGAGAACGCGACGAGCTCGCCCTTCGACATGTCCCCGTGGATCAGCGCGCGTCCGCCGAACAGGATCAGGATCGCGAGGCTCATCGCGGCGAGCGTGTTGAGCATGGGCCCCAGCTGGATGCGGACCTTCGCCGCCTCCATGTTCTCCCGCAGCAGCTTCTCGCTGCGCGCGATGAAGCCCTTCCGCCGCACGCCCTCGAGGCCGTAGGTCTTGATCACCTGGATCGCTCCGAGATCCTCCTGGATCCGCGAGCTCAGCGCACCGAGCTCGGCCTGGACCGAGCGCATGGTCCCGTAGATCCGCCGGCTCATCGCCTGGCCGACGACGTAGATCAGCGGGAACGGGAGGATCGCCCACATCGTGACGATCGGGTCGGCCCACAGCATGCGGCCCAGGACGGTGACGAACGCGAGCACCGCGTTCGTCAGGTTGAGGAGGCCGGCGCCCCACATCCCGCGCACGGTCTGCACGTCGTTCGTGAGGCGGCTCATCACGTCGCCGGTCGGGTGGTCGCGGTAGTACGCCGGCGACAGCGTCATCAGGTGACCGAACAGGTCCGAGCGCAGGTCGTACTCGGCGGCGCGTCCGGAGTTGAAGATCAGAATGCGCGACGCGATGCGGGTCACCGCCGTGAGCAGCGCGAACACCACCATGAAGCCGACGAGCTGCGCGATGTAACCAGAGCCCTCGACGCCGAGTGCGTCGACCGCCCGGCCCAGCGCCTCGGGGACCCCGAGGTAGAACACGTTCGTGAGCAGCAGCATCACGACGCCGAGCGCGAGCGACTTCCGGTACGGCTTCAGGTAGCCCAGAGAGCTGCGCATACTGCCGGCCGACACGACAGGACGTGAGTACCATCGTTCGGCTGGATCGGCAGGGACAGGGGCTTGCTAACCGCGCGGATCAACTGGCCCTCGGCGGTTGTGTCGATGTGGGACGGCGCGTATCGTCGGGCCGCGTCCCACCGAGCGCCATGGCAGACCTATCTTCACTCCTCGCCGTCCTCGAACACGATCCCGATGATGCCCAGGCGCTCGAAGCGCTGGCGGGCGCCGCGCGCAACACCGCGCCGGATGTCCGCGCGAGTCGCTTCGCCGCGGCGCGCAAGGTGCTCGCGGGACGGGGGCGACCGGATGCCGTCGTCGGTCTGATCGACAGCGAGCTCGCCACCACGGGGGAGCTCGACAAGAAGATCGATCTCCTGCTCGAGAAGGGCATGATCCTCGACGGCGAGCTGCTCGACGTGGCGGCCGCGCGTACGGCGTTCGATCAGGTGATCGCGCTGCGCGGCAACGACACCATGGCGAAGGAGGCGATCGAGGAGCTCGACGTCGCCGCGAAGAACTGGAAGAAGTTCGCCGAGAAGTACGTCAAGGAAGCGAGCGCGTCGACGGATCGCGGGCTCGCGACGGGCCTCTACGTCAGCGCCGCCGAGGCGTTCGTGCGCTACGCGCCGGAGAGCCAGGAGGCCGAGGGCTATCTGCGCAAGGCGCTCGACGTCGACCCGAAGAACACGAAGGCCGCGTTCCACCTCGCGCGCTTGCTGCGCCGCGCGGAGCGCTGGCAGGATCTCGCGAAGCACCTCGAGGAGCGCGCCGACTCGGCACCGGCCGTCGAGGAGAAGGTCGCGTCGCTGATCGTCCTTGCGGATCTCTATCGCACGCGGCTGCCAGCGCCCGATCGCGCCGATGCCGCGGTGAAGCGCGTGCTCGTCCTCGATCCGGCGCAGCCGCAGGCGCTGCGCGCCGTGACCGACGCGCTGATGCAATCGCACAACTGGCCCGCGCTGGTCCAGACGTACCAGTCCGCGCTCAAGGCCAAGCGCGACGGCGATGACCTCGGGATGCTGCTGCAGATCGCGATGGTGCTGTGGCGCCACGTGAACGATCTGGACCAGGCCGAGGAGTACTTCCGGCGCGTGCGGAAGATCGATCCGGCGCATCCCGCCGCGCTCGACTTCTATCGCGTCTATTACCCGAGCAAGGGCGAGAACCAGAAGCTGCTCGCGATGCTCCGCCAGGTCGAGAAGTCATCATCTCCGGCGCGTCCGCGCAGTGACAGCGGAGATCAGACGCGCCCGATCGGCGTCGAGATCGCCGAGCTCGCCGAGTCGCAGAACAACCCGGAGAAGGCGATCGAAGCCTGGAAGCAGCACCTGCGCCATGACCCCGCGTCCGCGCAGGCGCGCACGGCGCTCGCGCGGCTGTACCGCCGGACCGAGAAGTGGAACGCGCTGCTCGACCTCATGAAGGAGGAGATCGAGCGTCTCCCCGAGAGCGATGTCGCCGGGCGCGTCGCGAAGCTGTACGACGTCGTGGAGATCTATCGCGATCGGCTGCGGCTCGACGTGATGGTGATCAACACCTACAACGCGATCCTCAAGATCGATCCGGACAACCAGCGCGCGGGCGACGAGCTCGCGGCGAAGTTCCGCGCGCTCGGTCGGTGGAACGATCTGATCGCGGTGCTGACCCGCAAGTCCGAGGCGCCCGACGTGCCGGATGCCGACCGGGTCGTGCTGCTCCGCGAGATCGCGGATCTGTGGTCGGAGCGGTTCGGAAACTTCGCGAACGCGATCCGCCCGCTCGAGCGCATCCTCGAGCTCGCGCCCGCCGAGGCGGAGTCGCTGACGAAGCTCAAGGAGATCTACACAAAGCGCCGCCAGTGGCGCGCGCTGATCGACGTGCTCGGCCGCGAGGCGAGCGTGCTGCCCGCCGCCGACAAGCGCGCGAAGCAGGGCGAGATGGCGCGGCTCGCCGCCGAGCGCCTCGGTGATGCGCGGCTCGCGATCGAGATCTACAACGCGGTCCTCGGCGAGGCCGGTCCGGATCATCCGGAGTCCTTGGCCGCGCTCGCCGGGCTCTACGAGCGCGAGAAGCGCTACGTCGCGCTCGCCGAGATCCTCCACCGCCAGCGCGCGGTGCTGCAGGGCAAGGAAGCGATCGCGCTGCTCGAGAAGCTCGGGCAGGTCTACGCGGATCGCATCGGTTCGCCGGCGGCCGCGGCCACGGCGTGGCAGGAGATCCTCGATATCGAGCCCACGCACGGCAAGGCGCTCCGCACGTTGCGCGAGCTGTATGCCGCGGCCGGTGACTTCACCGGGCTCGAGAAGCTGTTCGCCCGGCTGGGGCAGGAGGACGAGCTCGTCGAAGCGCTGCTCGGGATCGCGGACCGGCTCGACGACAAGGCCAAGCGGCTCCCGCTCGTGGAGCGCGCGGCGCAGCACGCGCAACAGCGCGCCGATTCCGCGAAGGAAGGCCCGCCGCAGATCCAGGCCGTCGAGCGCGCGCGTCAGGTCTGGGAGCGCGTGCTCGCCGTGGATCCCACGAACGTCGGCGCCGCACGCGCGCTGGTTCCGATCTATACGAAGCAGGAGAAGTGGCCGCGCCTGATCACGGTGCTCGAGATCGAGCTCGCGGCGGCGCCCGACCTGGCGGCGCGGCTCGCGAAGATCGCGCAGATCCGTCAGCTCTGCGAGCAGAAGCTCGCCTCGCGCACGCTCGCGTTCACGTGGACGCTCCGCGCGTTCGAGCTCGAGCCCACCACCGAGGCGCTGTACGCCGACGTGCTCCGGCTCGCGAACGAGCCCGATCAGTGGCGCGATGTCGCGGCGGCGTTCGATCGCGCGCTCGCACTGCCGAACCTCGACGAGGCGCTGCGCCTCAAGCTGTATCGAGAGCTCGCGAAGATCGCGAGCCGCCGGCTCGTCGACCCCGAGCGTGCCCGCGCGTACCACCGCCAGGTGCTCGCGCTGACCGCGGACGACCGCGAGGCCGAGCAGCACCTCGAGGAGCTGGCGATCCAGCTTCACGACTGGCCCGAGCTGCTCGCGTCGTATCGCCGGCGCGCATCGCGCGAGAAGGATCCCACCGAGCGCGCGTCGCTGCTCATCGAGATCGCGTCGCTTCAGGAGGAGAAGCTCGTCGATCTCGACGGCGCCGCCGCCACCTATCACGAAGCGCTCGAGACGCTGCCGAACCAGGTCCGCGCGATGCGCGCGCTGGCGCGGATCGAGGAGGCCCGCGGCGACTGGGAGTCGCTGGTCTCGGTGCTCGCCATGGAGCTCGCCCACACGCAGGACGGCCAGCCGCGGTTCGATCTGCTGATGCGGCTCGGTACGCTCGAGGAGACCAGCCTCGAGCGCGCGCCCAAGGCCCTCGGCTACTACCGCGACGCGCTCGCGGTCACGGCGCCCGGTGGCGCGGTGCGTCCGCAGGCGGTGGGCTCGCTCGTGCGGTTCCTGCTCGCCGAGGGACCCGGCGCCAAGATCAGCCCGGCCGACAAGGTCTCCGCGGCTCGTCTGGTGCTCCCGCACCTCGAGGCGGCGCGGAACGTGGGCATGCAGGCACTCGCGATCGAGGTGATCCGCGCCGGCGAAGCGACCACCGCGGTCGAGAAGCTCGAGCTGGATCGCGCCCTCATGCGCATCTACGGCGTGGACCTCGGCGATCCGGGCTCGGCCTGGCTCGCAGGTCTACGCGTGCTGGCGGTCGAGCCGGGCGACGCCGACGTGCGCGGCCAGCTCGGCGCGCTCGCCGGTCAGCTCGGCCGCGATGGCGAGTGGGCGCAGCAGCTCGGCGGCGCGCTCGCGAATCTGAAGGCGAAGAAGGGCGCGCCCGGAGAGATCCGTGCAGTGGCCACCGAGCTCGCGATCGTCGCGGGCGAGCGGCTCTCCGATCGCGCCACCGCGGAGCGCGCGTGGATCTCCGTGCTCGAGGTCGAGGCGGACGCCGACGACGCATTCGAAGCCCTGGTCGCGAGCTATCGCAGCGAGGAGCGCTGGAATGATCTCCGCGCGCTGCTCGAGCGGCGCACCGAGGTCACCGTCGACGATCGCGTGCGGCTCCACTCGCTGCTCGAGCTCGCCGCGCTCGAGGAGGACGTCCTCGGTCAGCCCACGCGCGCCGCCGCCGCGCACCGCCGCGTGCTCGAGCTCGATCCCACGCACCTCGGCTCGTACCAGGCGCTCGATCGGCTGTACCAGGCGAGCGAGCAGTGGACCGAGCTCGAGGATCTGCTGTCCCGCCAGATCGATCACATGACGCCTCGGGGAGGGACCGGTTCCGGGGTGGTCACCAACGGCGAGCAGCTCGAGCTGCTGTACCGGCGTGCCGAGCTGTTCGCGCACCGGCTGAACGATCCGATGCGCTCCGTGGATCTTCTCGAGGATGTGGTCGCGAAGCGCCGCTCCCACGAGGACGCGCGCGAGCTGCTCGAAGAGCTGATGCCGAGGCCCGAGGTCACCATGCGCGTGGCGCGTATCCTCGAGCCGCTATACGAGCAGGACAAGCTGTGGAAGGACCTGGTCGACGTGCTGCTCGCACAGCGCACGCTGACCACGGGCACCGAGGCCGTCGAGCTGCTCTCGCGCGTGGCCACGATCGAGGAGCGCGAGCTGCAGAGCCTCCGCAACGCGTTCGAGGCGTGGATCGACGTGCTGAAGCTCGATCCCACGCACGAACGTGCGCGCGTCGAGCTATCCCGTCTCGCGCAGCAGCTCTCGCGGTGGCCGGAGGCCACGGCGGCGCTCGAAGCGGCGGCGGCCGCGGCACCGGCGGGCGATGTCGCCACGCGCGGCGCGCTGCTCGGTGAGCTCGCGGCGTACTACGACTCGCAGCTCGGCGATGCGCCGCGCGCGATCGCGGCGTACCGGCGCCTGCTCGACGTGGACCCGTCGAACCCCGCGGCGATGCGCAAGGCCACGTCGGCTCTCGCGCGCCTCTACGAGGAGGGCAAGAGCTGGCAGGAGCTTCGCGACGTCACCCGCAAGCAAGCGGAGTGGGCCGAGGACGCGGGCGAGCGGCGGGCACTGCTCGCGCGGGTGGCTGCGCTCGAGGAAGAGAAGCTCGACGCGCGCGAGCACGCGATCGCCACCTGGCGCGACGTGCTGAACGATGCACCGACGGATGCCGGCGCCCTCAACGCGCTCGAGCGCCTGTACCAGGCAGGCGAGAAGTGGCGCGACCTGATCGAGGTCCTGCATCGCAAGCTCGACCACGCCGGGCCCGACGAGGCCAAGCGCTACCTCGCGCGGATCGCGGAGATCCACGAGGTCATGCTCGAGGAGCCCGACGAGGCGATCGCCGCGCACCTCGAGATCATGGATCGCGATGGCAACGACACCACGGCGCTGCGCGAGCTCGCGCGCCTGTACCGCGAGGCCGGCCGTCACGCGGATCTGCTCGACGTGCTCGAACGACAGGCAAACCTCGACACCGCGAACCGCACGCCGATCGACGTCGAGATCGCGAAGCTGCTCTCGGGCCCGCTGTCGCGCCCGGTCGAGGCGCTCGAGCGCTGGTCGATGGTGCTCGACACGCAGTCCGATCATCCCGAGGCGCTCGCCGCCGTCGAGGCCGCGCTCGGTGACATCGATCTGCGCGCCGCCGCCGCCGACATCCTCCGCCCGGTCTACGACGGGACCTCGCAGCACGAGCGCCTCGCGGCGCTGTCGTCGCGCGCGGTCGAGTGGACCGACGATCCGGGCGCGAAGCTGCGCCACCTCGGCGAGGTCGTGCGCCTCCGCGAGTTTCAGCTCGGCGACAAGGCCGGCGCGTTCGACGCGCAGGTCCAGGCGCTGCGTCACGCGGCGACCGAGCCCGAGCTCCCGCGCGTCGTCGAGGAGCTCGAGAGGCTCGCCGGCGACCTCGGCCGCGAGGCCGATCTCATCGATGCGTACCGCGATGTCGCGCCGAACGTGCTCGACGCCGAGATCCAGCGCCGGCTCTACCTCGACGTCGCCGACCTCTCGCGCGCCGTGCGCCACGATCTGGCCACCGCGCGCGATTACTATCAGAAGGTCCTCGACGGCCAGCCCGACGATGGCCGCGCACTCGCCGCGCTCGAGAGCATCTATCGCGAGACCGGCGACAACGCGCAGCTCACCGACATCCTGCTGCGGCAGGCCGACGTGTCGAGCGCGGATGTCGACGACCGCGTGGGGGCGCTGGTGGAGGCCGCCGGCCTCTACGCACAGCTCCGCCGTCCCGACGATGCGATCTCGACGTGGGAGCAGGTCCTCGCCGTCGCGCCCGAGCGCAAGGACGCGGTCGACGCCCTCGAGATGCTGTACCGCGACCAGGGCCGGTGGCCCGACGTGGTCGATCTCTACGAGCGCCGGCTCGGGTTTGCGACCTCGATCGATGAGGCCGTCGGCCTGCGCGTGCAGCTCGGCGAGATCCACGAGAAGCACCTCCACGACATCGAAGCCGCGATCGACAACTACTCGGCGGCGCTGTCGGGCGATCCGCGCAACCAGCAGGCGCTGGTCGCCGTCGAGCGCTTCCTCGTCGACCCCGATCTGCGGGCGATGGCGGCCGAGGTACTCGAGCCGATCTACGTCGCGCAGCACCGCTGGCAGGATCTGATCCGCGTCTACGAGGCGAAGCTCGAGAGCGCCGGGGATCCCAAGGAGCGGCTGCGCCTGACCCGGTTCGTCGCGCGGCTCTACGAGGAGCAACTCGAGGACTTCGAGCGCGCGAGCCACTGGTACGCGAAGCTGTTCCGGGAAGCGCCGAGTGACTCCGCGATTCGAGATCAGCTGCAGCGCCTCGCCTCCGTCGTCGATAACTGGGCGTTTGTCGCTCAGACCTATCAGGGCTACCTCGACGCCGAAGAGGGCGACTCGACCGATCTGCGCGACGTGGCGATCGCTGCGGCGACGATCTACGACCGCCGCCTGGGCGACGCCGAGAAGTCGTACCTCGCGTACCGCCGCGCGCTCTCGATCCAGATCGACGACGCGGTGCCGAACGAGCGCGAGCTGCTGCGGCGGCTCGAGGAGCTGCTCGGTCGCGCGCAGAAGTGGCCCGAGCTGGTCTCGATCTACGACGACGTCATCGCGCGCAGCGACGACGATCTTCGCCGCGAAGCGCTGATCAAGCGCGCGCGCTTGCTCGAGGACGGCCTGGCCGACCCGGGCCGCGCGATCGAGGGCTGGCGCGAGGTCGTGCAAGCCACCGAGGGCGGCGGAAGCCCGATGGTCGAGCACTCGTATCGGGAGGCCGTCGGCGAGCTCGAGCGGCTGTACCGCGCGGGCAGCCAGTGGCGCGAGCTCGTGGACCTTCTCGAGGCGCGCCTGTCGCGCTCGCAGAACCCGACGGAGACGGCGGAGCTTCACCTGCGGCTCGCCGAGTTGCTCGAGCTCCAGGTCGGCGACGTGCCGGCCGCGATCGATCAGCTCGAGCACGTGCTCGCTGAAGGCGCCCTGTGGGAGCGCGCGGTCGCATCGCTCGAACGCCTGGTCGTGCACGAGCAGCACCGCGAGCGGATCGCCGATCTGCTCGAACCGGTCTACCGCGAGCAGGACTGGTGGCAGAAGCTCGTCGTCATCCTCGACGCGAAGCTCGACTTCGTGCGCGATCCGATCGACCAGATCACCGTGCTCCACGAGATCGCGAAGATCCACGAGGAGCGGGGCGGGGCGCTCGATCTCGCGCTCCATGCGCTCGCGCGGGCGTGGCGGATCGACGTGGGCGAAGAGGACAGCCTGATCAAGCTGCTGTCGCTCGCCGCGAAGCTCGAGGCATGGGACGACGCCGTGTCGACCCTCGAGGAAGGCGCGGCCGCGGCGCCGAACCCGGATCTCGCCGGTGGCCTGTGGGCTCGCGCGGCGGAGATCCACGAGACCCAGCGCCAGGACCTGCCGCAGGCGATCCGCGCCTGGCGCAAGGTCGAGGAGGCGCGGCCGGACGACCTGGTCGCGCTCGCCGCCCTCGACCGACTGCTCGCGGTCCAGGGCCGCGTTCCGGAGCTGGTGGTCGTGGTCGCCCGGCGCGCCGAGCTGACCGAGGATGCGGGCGTACGCCAGGTGCTGCTGCACCGGGTGGCCGCGCTCTACGAAGAGGTCCTCAACGACAAGCCGCAGGCGATCAACGCCTACAAGAACGTCCTCGGCGTCGACGATACGGACCTGTCCGCGCTCGATGCGCTCGAGCGCCTGTACCGGGACGCCGGCGACGGTCGCGAGCTCGTGATCACGCTCGAGCGAAAGATCGAGCTGACCACGGACCTCGTGACCCGCCAGGGGCTGCGCCATGCCGCCGCGCAGGTCTACGAGCAACAGATCGACGACGTGCACCAGGCGATCGGCCAGCTCACCGCGATTCTCGATGACGATGCGGGCGAGCTCTCCGCGCTCGGCGAGCTCGATCGGATCTACGGCAAGCAGAAGCTGTGGCCGGAGCTCCTCGACGTGGTCGATCGACGAGCGTTGCTCGCGATCAACAGCGCCGATCGCGCCGACCTTGCCTTCCGCGCGGCTCACATCGTCGAGGTCGAGCTGATCGATCCCGACTCCGCGATCCCGCGGTACGGCGCCGTGCTTCAGGTGTTGCCCTCGCACGCCAGTGCGCGCGCGGCGCTCGAGTCGCTGATGCTGCGCGATGACCACGTGGCGAGCGCGACGGCGATCCTCGAACGGGTCTACCGCTCCGACCGCGAAGCCGCGGGCCTCGTGCGGATCTACGAGCGCCGCCTCGCGATCCCCGCCGACGATCCGGCCGCGCGTCGCACGGACTGGTCGCTGCTCGCCGAGGTCCACGAGACCATGGCGAACCAGCCCATCGAGGCGTTCTCCGTGTGGTCGCGCGCGATCGCCGCCGATCCCGACGACAGCGATCTGCTGTCGCCGCTGCTCCGCCTCGCCGACGCGCAGAACCTCTGGGGCGAGCTCGCGACCCGCCTCGAGTCGCTGCTCGAGGAGTCGCTGCCGCCCGATGTGGAGCAGCTGTATGCCACGCGCCTCGGCCAGATCGCCGAGGACAAGCTCGGCGATCTGACCCGCGCGGCCGCGGCGTTCGAGCGTGCCTCGCACGGTCCGGACCCTCGCCCGGCGCTGACCGCGCTCGAGCGCGTGCTCGCGCGCTCCAGCCGGTGGCCGGATCTCTCGGTGGTGCTGCGCCGCCAGGCCGATGTCTCCGAGGACGATCAGCACACGGCGGAGTATCTGTTCCGCCTCGGCGATCTTCAGGAGACCACGCTGCACGAGACGCGCAGCGCGGTCGGCGCGTACCGCGAGGTGCTCGAGATCCTGCCGGCGCACTCGCAGGCGCGTCAGGCGCTCGAGCGCATGCTGCTCGCGGTCCCGGAGCAGCGCTCCGAGATCGTCGAGATCCTCGAGCCGCTGTTCGAGGCCGATAACGACTCGGCGCGGCTCATCGGCGTGCTCGAAGCGCGCATCGAGATCACGCCCGATCCGATCGACAAGGCGATCCTGCTCGCGCGAATCGTCGAGCTCTCCGAGGTCAAGCTCGGCGACAAGGGCCGCGCCCTCGATGCCGCCCTACGCTGGCTCGCCGTGGATCCCGGCTCCGATCAAGCCCTCACGGAAGCCAACCGCCTCGCCGAGAAGCTCGGCCAATGGCCCGAGGTCGCGGTCCGTGTGGCCGCGATCGTCAACGCGCCGGATGCGCGCACGCGCAACCCGGATGTCCAGGTCGAGCTCCTGACGTTCCTCGGCCGCATTCAGCGCGAGCGGCTGGGCCAGCTCGAGGAGGCGGCGGCGACCTACCGCGCCGCACTCGCGATCGAGCCCGAGTCGATGGCGGCGCTCGAGGATCTGATCAAGATCCTCCGCCAGCGCGGCGACCAGGGGGCGCTCGCCGAGGCCCTGCGCCAGCGCGGCGCGATTCTCACGGATGTCACCGAGCGTCGCGAGGCGTTCGCCGAGGTCGCGCAGATCAGCGAGCGCGCGGGGGACCGCGATGCCGCGGTCGCCGCGTGGCGCGAGATCACGGATCACGACGATGGCGATCGCGGAGCCCTCGACGAGCTCGCGCGGATCTACCGTGGCGCCGGCATGAAGGCCGAGCTGGTCGATACGCTCGCTCGCGCGGCGCGGCTCGCCGCGTCACAGGACGACGAGAAGGCTCTGCGCGTGGAGATCGCGCGGCTCGAGACCGATGGTGCGCGCGGCGTGGCCGCATGGCAGTCCGTGCTCGATCTCGATCCGGACGATCTGGTGGCGCTGGGTCAGCTCGAGGTCGCCTACGGCAAGGCGGGCGACTGGATGGCCGTGTCGGATCTGCAGATGCGCCGGCTCGCGCTCGCGACGTCGAACGGGGACAAGGTCTCGATCCACGCCGAGATGGCGAAGATCGCCGAGGACAAGCGCGGCTCGGTCGACGATGCGATCGCGAGCTGGTACTCCGCGCTCGACGTCGACAAGACGTACCAGCCCGCCTACGCGGAGCTCGATCGCTTGCTGACCGCGGCGAACCGCTCGCACGACCTCGTGGAGCTGCTCGAGAAGAAGGCGGAGCTCATGGCCGCCCTCGGGGATGGTGCCGGCGAGATCGCCGCGCTCGCGCGGGCCGCCGACGTGTGGGAAGGCCAGCTCGATAACCCCGATGCCGCGGGCGAGATCCTCGAAAAGATCCTGCGCCGCGAGCCCGGCTCGGTCGCCGCGCTCACCCGACTCTCGAAGATCTACGAGCGCTCCGGCGACTGGGACAAGTGCAAGGCCGCGCTCGAGCAGGCGCTCGCGCTCTCGCCGACGGGCCGTGATGCCGCGGATCTGTTCTTCCGCCTCGGTGAGGTCGCGCGCGTCGGCGACTCGGATGTCGACACCGCCGTGCTGCACTACCAGCAGGCGCTCAAGCACGATGCGACGCACGGGCCGGCGATGGCGGCGCTCGAGAAGCTGGCGCGCGAGCGGCGCGATACCTCGCTGCTCGCGGATCTCCTCCAGCGTCGCGCGAGCACGATCACCGTGCCGCTCGAGCGCGTGGCGGTGCTGGTCGAGCTCGCGGACCTCGAGCGCAAGGCGAACCGCAACGATGCGGCGCTGACGGCCTTGGCCCGTGCCGCCGAGGACGCGCCGACCGATGCGCGCGTGCTCGGTCCTCTCGCGGATCTGTACTTCGCGACGAACCGGCTCGACGAGGCCGCGCCGATCTACGACAAGCTCGCCGAGGAGGCGAAGGCGCAGCGCCGGATGAAGGATGTCGCACGTTACCGTCAGCGGCAGGGCGGCATCCTCGAGGCGCGCAACGACCGCCCGGGCGCGCTCGCCGCGTACGAGGAGGCGCTGCGCGTCAACCCGACCGACGTGTCGACCATGACCGGTCTGGGCCGTCTCTATCTCGCGGGCGAGGACTGGGAGAAGGCGCGAAAGATCTACCAGTCGCTCGTGCTGCAGAACATCGACGCCGACGCCGGCGTGACCAAGGGCGAGGTGTACTGGGCGCTCGGCACCATCCACCTGTCCCTCGGCCAGCCGCCGAAGGCGAAGAGCATGTTCCAGCGCGGCCTCGAGATCGAGCCGCAGAATCAGAAGCTCAAGGACGCGCTTCAGTCGCTGGCGTAGCCGCCTCGGCGGCCGCCTTCTCTGCGCGCTCCTTGGCTGCCACACCGAACACGGTGCAGGTGTTGTTGCGGATCACCCACACCGCATCGTTGAGGCACAGGTCGATGCTGTTGATCTCGCAGTCGATGCCGTCCTCATCGACGAGCAACGCGTCGTACGTGCCGCACGTCACGCCGAGGGTGAGCGTCTCGTCGGGATAGAGCACGTCGCCGGCGAGCCGATTCGGCCCCCACGAGGCGTTACCGACGCCGGTGAGATAGACCTCTTCGATCACGAAGTCGGACTGGTTATCGACCACGAGTGACGAGTCCTCGATCACGGTGGTCGTGCCGCCGCCACCGCAGGCGGCAACGAGCGAGAGCGCGAGGGTGGCGCATAGCGAAGATAGGCGAGTGGTCATGAGCATGACCAGAGCAACCGTCGTGCCGGCGAACTGCACGCGCGAGGACTTCTGATCCGATCAGCGACCGCATTGCGCTGCCGCGCGCTTCGCGGCGCCGGCACTCTGGTCATCTTCCTTCGCAAGCGCTTCGAGCTTGGCCTTCGCGGCGGGAGGGCACGCTGGACCGAGCGCGCCGAGCGCTTGCGCCGCAGCGCTGACGATCTCAGGGAATGCCGCATCGTCGAGCGCGGCGATCAGCGCCTGGGCGGCGCCGGGAGCATCGAGCCGCGCGATCGACGCGGCCGCGCTCTGCGCGAGCTGCATCGACTCCGCACTCTCGAGCGCGGCGCCGCGCCACGTCCCGAACTTGCCCACGAGTGCCTTACCCAGCTGCGGATCTCCGAGCGTCACCGCGAGGTCCACCGCTTGCGTGCGCACCGTGATCGGTTGCTTGCTGTTGTTCCAGGTCTTCGCGAGGAGCTCGCTGATGCCCGGCGCGCGACACTCGACGAGGGCGATCAGCGCATCGCGCCGCACATCCGGATGCGCGTCCTTGTTCAGCGCCTCGGTGAGCGCGTTCGCCGGTCCGATCCGCGTGCACCGCGATGCGAGCGACGTGGCGGCGCGGCGCCGGATCTCGGGCCAGGTATCCGTCGACAGCGCGGTGATGATCACGCGATCGATGCCATCGGGGCCGCCGGAGGTGTGCCACGGCGACGCCGGATCGGCGGTAGCGCCGGCGAGGGTGGAGAGCACCGCGATCCGAACACCGGGATCCGGATCGGTCGCGTAGCCGAGCACGAGCGGCAGCGCCTCGGTGCGCGGTGCGATCGCGATGGCCTTGATCGCCACGATGCGCAGCGCGGCGGTCTCGGCGCCCGCGGGCAGCCCGCGCAGGAGCTTCTCGAGTGCCGCCGTTGCGGCTGCGTCTCCGAGCGTGGCGACGCCATCGATCAACCGGTAGCGACGCTCGTAGTCGCTCGCGGCGGTGAGCGCGGCGGTGAGCGCGGCGAGGGCAGGGGGACGATCGGCCGGAGTCGCGCGGGCGTGACGCGTCACCGCCTTCCATAGATCGCCCGCCGCCGATGCGAGGCCGTGCGCCGTGGCGGCGGCGATCAGCGCGTCGACGGGCGCGGCGCTCAGGCGATCGATCACGGCGCGACGCAGCTCGCGCGGTCCCTTGCCGGCGAGATCGATCAGCAGCGTCAGCTCCGCCGCTCCGGTCCCGACGCGCGACACCGCGAGCACGCGGGTATCGACATCGAGGCTCGCCTTGCCGGCGAGCGCGGCGAGGTCCGCGCCGAGGCCGAGCGCGGCGAGCGCATCGATGACCTCGCGCAGATCCTGATCGCGCACCCAGCCGTCCATCGCGGCCTTTGCCAGCGTGGGCCCCGCCGCCGGATCGTGGATCTTCGCGAGCGCGCGCACGAGGCGGCGCCGGACCACCGCATCCGTGGTCCGCGCGATCTCCGCGTCGAGCGCGGTCGCGGCACCGGCGCCGCGCTTCGCGAGCGCCTGCGTCGCTCCGAGCGCGCCATCGCCGCCGTCGACGATCGCCTTGACCAGCATCGCGTCACCGCCGCCGGCGCGTTCGCCCTCGGCGTACACCTCGAGCTCCGCGATCGAGGTCTGCCCGGTCGCCGGACCGTAGCTGGTCTCGAGCACCACCGTGACGCAGCCCGCGATCGCCTCCGGAAGATCGACGACGTACGCGCTGCCCAGCGGATCCGCGGCCGCATCCGGGAGGTCGACGTGCCACGTCCCCTGCGCGCTCGCGACGCCGATCCGGCGCGGCCGGCTGCTCGCCTTCAAGGCGGCGGCAGTGGTCGGATTGCCGGGCACGATCCGGATCTGCCGCGCCTTCGCGGTCGCCATCCGCGCCTCGAACGTGAAGAACTGACCCTCGCCGAAGCCGGTGAGCTCCTCGCGCCACAGCGTGTCGAGCTTGCCGTCGTCGAGCTCGAGCGGCGTGCCGAGACCGCCGGCATCGCCCGCGCCGATCTGATGCGAGGCGAGCTTCGCGCGATACACCGCGGGTGGTGCCGCCGCGACATCGAGCTTCGCCGCGATCGCGGGCGCGAGCTCGGGGATGCCGGTCGGCAAGCGTCCCGCGCGCTGGAACTTCGTGCCGTCGAACTTCTCCGCGAACAGCAGCGCCGGCTTGCCATCGCAGCGCTTGAGCCCGGAGCGCGCCTGGTAGCGGAACACACCGTCGGTGCTCGCCGCGATGTCCACGCTGTAGTCGGCATCGAGGCCAACGCCGCCGAGCGGGAACTGCGCGGCCTTCTTCCACGTCGAGCCCGCGAGGGCGAGCACGATGCCCTGGCGCGCCGCCGGCTCGCCGACGTCGATCGCGATCAGCGGCTTGCCATCGCGCCGGCCCACGAGCACGCGGCCGCGCGTGGCGCTCGGTGCCACGCTGACGCTGCCCGCGAGCTTGCCCGTGATCTTGACCACGCCGTCGCCGCCGAGCTCGATCGTGTCCACGGCGCCGTCGCCGTCGAGGTCCTCGGTGGCCGTCGCGATCGGCGCCGCGTGGGCGGTTCCCGCGAGACCGACGATCGTTCCAGCTAGCGCGAGGCGACGCATCGGACGGAGCCTACCATCCCCCGTGGACACCTCCGACAGCAGGCGATTGCACGTGCTAGCGTCCGCGCCCTTGTTCGCGCCGTCGGATTACACGTTCGAGCTTCCGCCGGAGCTGATCGCCTCGGCGCCCGCCGCCGCGCGCGATGCGAGCCGGCTGCTCCACGTCCCGTGCGAGGGACCGCCCGTCGATCATCAATTCCCCGATCTCGTCGACCTCCTCCCCGCCGACGCCGTGGTCGTCGCGAACGATACGCGCGTGATCCCCGCGCGCGTCCTCGGCACCAAGGAGACCGGCGGCAACGTCGAGGTCCTGTTCCTCGAGCCGGAGGGCCTGGCCCCCGCGGGGATGTCCTCTTGGCGCTGCCTCGCGAAGGCGCGCCGCCCGCTGCGCGTGGGCCAGCACATCCGCATCCCGGCCAGCGAGGTCTCACTGATCGTGCTCTCGGAGCGCGCGGCCGATGGCTCGCTCCTCGTCGGTGCGCCGGTCGATGCGCTCGCGTTTCTCGACGCGCATGGCCGGATCCCGCTGCCGCACTACATGAACCGCGACGCGACCGCCGAGGATCGCGAGAGCTACCAGACCATGTTCGCCACGCAGCCCGGTGCGATCGCCGCGCCGACCGCCGGCCTCCACATGACGCCCGCGATCACGGCGCGGCTCGCCGCGCGCGGCATCGCGCTGACCACGCTGACCCTCCACGTCGGCTGGGGCACGTTCGCGCCGATCCGCGCGGTCGATGTGCGCGAGCACGTGATGCACCGCGAGCGCTTCGTGATCCCCGAGGCCACCGCCGCGCTCGTCGCGTCCGGTCGTCCGGTGGTCGCGCTCGGCACCACCGCGCTGCGCGCCCTCGAGGCCGCGGCCACCGCGCCGCGCACCGTCACGCCGGGCCCGGGGGCGACCGAGATCTTCATCTATCCGGGATCCGGACACGCGTTTCGCGCCGTCGATCACCTGATCACGAACTTCCACCTCCCCGAGTCCACGCTGCTCATGGTGGTGTGCGCGTTCGCCGGCACCGATCGCGTGCTCGCGGCCTATCGCCACGCCGTCGCGTCGCGCTATCGGTTCTTCAGCTACGGCGACGCCACCCTCGTGCATCGATGCTGACTCAGCTCCCCACTCCTGGCTTCTCCTTCGAGCTGCTCGCCACGCTCGGCAACGCGCGCGCGGGCGTCCTCCACACCCCGCGCGGCGACATCCTGACGCCGGTGTTCATGCCCGTCGGCACCGCGGGCACGGTGAAGGCGATGACCGCCGACGAGCTTCGTGCCGATCCGATCGACGCGCGGATCATCCTCGGCAACACGTATCACCTCTACCTGCGCCCGGGCCTCGAGGTCATGGAGCTCGTCGGCGGGCTGCACAAGTTCGCGGCGTGGGACCGCCCGATCCTCACGGACTCCGGCGGATACCAGGTGTTCTCGCTCGCCGCCATCAACAAGATCGACGACGAGGGTGTGACCTTTCGCTCGCACATCGATGGCTCTGCGCATCGCTTGACACCCGAGGTATCGATGCACATCCAGAAGGTGCTCGGTTCCGACATCGCGATGTGCTTCGACCAGTGCCCTCCGGGCGACGCCCCGGCGGACGTCCAGGAGGTCGCTCTCGAACGGACGACGCGGTGGGCGGCGCGCTGTCGCGTCACGGAGCGCGCGACGGGTCAGGCTCTGTTCTGGATCGTTCAAGGTGGCATCGACACATCACGCAGGCTCCGGCACGCCGCCGAGATCACGAAGCTCGACTTCGATGGTCACGCGCTGGGCGGGCTCGCGGTCGGCGAGAAGGTCGACGACACCTACCGCGTGCTCGACGAGGTCGCGCATACGCTCCCCCCGGATCGCCCGCGCTACCTCATGGGCGTCGGCACGCCGGCGGACCTCGAGCGCGGCATCATGGCCGGCATCGACATGTTCGATTGCGTCATGCCGACTCGGAACGCGCGAAACGGCTACTTGTTCGCCGCGGGCGGTCGGGTCAACATCCCGAACGCCGCGAACCGGACCGACCTGGGCCCGATCGACCCGACCTGTCCGTGCTCGACCTGTCGCACCCACTCCCGAGCATACCTGCGACATCTCTACCAGGCCAAAGAGATCCTGTACGCCCGCCTCGCAACCCTGCACAACCTCACGTTCTACGCCCGCCACGTGCGCGCCCTCCGCGAGCGGATCCTCGCGGAAGGTCAGCGTGCTTGACCCCTTTTTCCGCGGATGCTACGCAACCGCTGATTTTACCGGTACCTAGCCCCCCGGGGTACCGCCAGGAGAGTGCCATGCAAGCGATGCAGCCGATCATGATGATGCTGGTGATGTTCGGGATTTTCTACTTCATCCTGATCCGCCCGCAGGTGCGCAAGCAGAAGGAGCACGCGGCGGTGCTGCAGAAGCTCGGCAAGGGCGACGAGGTCATCACCCGCGGTGGCGTGATCGGAAAGATCACCGGCATCTCGGATGACGGCGTGCTCGTCCTCGAGCTCCAGGAGAAGGTCCGCGTCCGCGTTCCGCGCGCGTACATCGAGGGCAAGTGGGACGGCAAGGTCCCCGAGACCGCAGCGCGCGCAGCCTGATCACACGCTAGCTTTCCGTTTCCGAGGTGGTTCATGGATCGTAGTCTCAAGTGGCGGACCCTCGCCCTGATCGCAGCCTGCTTGCTGTGCGTCGGCGTCTTGTTGCCGACCTTCGTCGACAAAGGAACGCTCCCGGGTTGGTTCCCGTGGAACAAGAAGATCAACCTGGGGCTCGATCTCCAGGGTGGACTCCACATCGTCTACTCGATCGATCTCGACAAGGCGGTCGACGACAAGGCCTCGGACATCAAGCGCGACCTCGAGTCGCGGTTCGCGGACGAGAAGACCACGGCCGTCGTCAAGACGCCGTCGTCTCCGCTCGGCGCCGTGGTGGTCTCGATCACCGATGCCGCGAAGCGCGAGCCCGCGCGGGCCGCGATCAACTCGGACTACGGCAAGGACACCACGCCGTACGAGTGCCCGGTCACCGAGCCAGCCGAGTCGATCTGCTTCCGCGTCTCATCCGCGTTCTCGGATGGCATCAAGAAGACGGCGCTGACGAACGCGGTGTCCACCATCCGCGAGCGCATCAACGAGAAGGGCGTCGCCGAGCCGAGCGTGGTCGAGAAGGGTGACGAGATCCTCGTCGAGCTCCCGGGCCTCGACAAGGATTCGGTCCAGGAGACCCGCGACATCATCGCGCGCACCGCGAAGCTCGAGTTCAAGGTTGTCGACGACGGCTCCGAGTACATGCGCAAGCTGTACGGCCACGTCGGCAGCCAGGGCAAAGAGAACCACCCGACCGACCCCGCCGCGATCGCCGCCGACCTGCAGGCCGAGATCGATCAATGGCGCCCCGAGGACGGCGGCGGCATGAAGACCGACTACTACCTGATCGCGCACGACCGCGAGCAGGCGCTCACCCCGGTCGAGGCCAAGGCGGTGAACTGCATCAACAAGGACAACAAGGACAAGATCGTGAACGGCCTGATCACGTGCAAGGTGACCGGCCGCCGCGCCATCGAGCTCTATCTGTTCGGTGACAAGAAGCTCGGCGTGAAGGGGCTCGCCGACACGAACCCCGAGTTCAAGCTCCCCGACGACAAGCAGATCGGCTTCGAGCTCAACGAGCCGAGCGCCGACGCGAAGGACAAGCGCCCGTACTGGCGCACGTACTACCTCGACCGCGCCGTTCGCCTGACCGGCTCGGGCATCTCGAACGCGATGGGCAGCTACGATCCGAACACGAACCGCCCGGTCGTGCTCCTCGACTTCAACCGCTTTGGCAGCCGCGTGTTCGGCGACCTGACGTCGCAGATCGTCGGCAAGAAGCTGGCGACCATCCTCGACGACAAGGTCAAGAGCGCGCCGATCATCAACGGTGCGATCCGCGGCGGTCGCGCGTCGATCACCATGGGCGGCAGCGATGTCGGCCGCATGGAGGCCGAGCGCAACGAGCTCGTCAACGTGCTGAAGACCGGCTCGCTGCCGGCGCCGCTCAAGGAGGAGTCGTCCTCCGAGGTCGGTCCCACCCTTGGCCGTGATGCGATCGAGAAGACCCGCCTGTCGTTCGCGCTCGGCATCGGTCTCGTCATCATCATCATGGTCGGCATCTATCGCTGGTCCGGCTGGATCAGCGTGTTCGCCGTGGTGTTCCACATCGTGATGACGCTCGCCGTGATGGCGATGTTCGGAGCGACGCTCACGTTGCCCGGTATCGCCGCGATCGTGCTGTCGATCGGCATGGAGGTGGACGGAAATATCCTCATCTACGAACGAATTCGAGATGAGCTGTTACTCGGCAAATCCGTGCGAGGAGCCATCGACCTCGGCTTCTCGCGCGCCTTCTCTGCCATCCTCGATGGTCAGCTCACCACCGCCGCCGCGGGCTGGGTGCTTCTGCAGTACGGTTCGGGTCCGATCAAGGGCTTTGCCGTGATGCTGCTCGTCGGCGTGTTCACCACCCTGTCCACCAACATCTGGGTCACTCGGATCTTCTTCGACTGGTACGTCTCCAGGAAGAAGGGAACGATGGCCACGATCTCGATCTGAGCAGCAGCCATGAGTGAACACCACAAG
>JBBRED010000055.1:0-30813 GCA_038203335.1 Haliangiales bacterium
AAGCGTCCCCAATGCCGTGAACATGCGCAGCTCCGTTCCCAGGTGCCGAACACGCGGGAGCGCGATTTCACGGAGTTCGCGGTGGGCGATTCGAGCGATGGGAGCAGTCAGCGAGAAAATTGCGCTCCGTGGATCGACGTCATTTCGAGGCCAGAGATCGGCGCGGATGAGAATGCGCAGCGGCGCGAGGGAGCCGGACACGGCGAACGCGGTTCGCGGAGTTCGCGATCGCAGATTATCCACCTTGCACGCTTCGCCATCGGACGGCCTTGGAACGTGCTTTCGCGGAGTTGGCGATCGCAAGTTGTCCAAGTTGAAAGCGTCCCCAATGCCGGACGCCCAATGCCGGACGCCCAATGCCGGACGCCAATGCCGGACGCCAATGCCGAACGTGCTTTCGCGGAGTTCGCGATCGCAAGTTGTCCAAGTTGAAAGCGTCCCCAAGGCCGCCAAGGCCGGACGCCCAAGGCCGGACGAGGCCCCAAGTTGAAAGCGTCCCCAAGGCCCCAAGGCCGGACGAGGCCCCAAGGCCGGACGAGGCCCCAAGGCCGGACGCCCAAGGCCGGACGCCGGCGAGGCCGGACGCCCGAGGCCGGACGCCCAAGGCCGGACGCCCGAATGCCGGAGGTCAGCGCCGGCGAGGATCGGATCTGTACCGGCGAGTGACGGTCGCGATCCTCAGTCGTCGCTCACGAGGTGCTTGAAGGTCCACCCCCAGCCGACGGGCGTTCCCGAGCCTGGTGCCCACTGGGTCCCGCCGGTGTCGCGTCCGTCGTGGCGAAACCAGAGCAGGCGGTCAGTGCTGTCGATGGCATAGATGACGCCGTCGCCGCCGGAGAAGACCTTCTTGTAGGATCCCCAGCCGCTCATGAGGATCTTGCCCGAGTTGGGCGTCCAGGATTTGGCGCCGTTTGCCTGACCGAGGTGGCGATACCAGTAGAGGTTGCCGCCGGAGGCGGGCACCAGGTTGCCGTTGCCGCCGACCCCGACGGTCTCGTAGTGCGCCGGCACGTACGGCGTGATGCCGTAGATGACACCGTTACCCGCATAGAAGACTTGCGAGAAGCTGTCCCAGCGATTGCCGATCGAGTTCCCCGAAGCGGCGGCCCAGGCGAAGTCTCCCGTGTCGCCCCCGTCGTAGCGATACCACTTGAGCTCGCCGCCGGACGCGGGCACCAGGTTGCCGTTGCCGCCGACCCCGACGGTCTCGTAATGCGCCGGGACACGGGGAGTGATCCCGTAGATGACGCCGTCGCCGGCGCCGAACAGCTTCGTGAAGTCCCAGCCCCAACCGATCTCGGCTCCGGAATTGAATGCCCAGCGATCTCCGCCGTCGACGCGTCCATCGTGGCGCGTCCAGCGCAAGGTGTTGTTGTAGT
Organism: Haliangiales bacterium; assembly: GCA_038203335.1. Taxonomy (GTDB): domain Bacteria; phylum Myxococcota_A; class Polyangia; order Haliangiales; family Haliangiaceae; genus JABFXX01. The sequence goes on from JBBRED010000055.1 coordinate 1,380, forward strand.
CGATCGTGTAGAGGATGCCCGAGCTTCCGCCGCCCGCGAACACGTCCTTGAAGGCCCAGCTCTGATCGATCGCGTTGCCGGACCCGTACGCCCATGACGGGGCGCCGTTGGTGCGTCCGTCGTGCCGGTACCAGTGGAGCTGATCATCGGCGCCGACGCGGTAGATGTCGCCTTTGACGTCCCGGCGACCGTACGCAGCGCGCGCGCCGCTGACATCGCCGAGGCTCAGGTCCTGTGGCCACCCCGCGTTGGCGGGATTGCAGTAGTTCATCACCGAGTTGACGTCGTACGTGGGCGTCAAGTTGATCCCGCCCGCGACGGGCAGGTACTGCTCCTCGGGGTTGACCCCATCGGGAAGACACTGCATCGCGGTGCCGTACGGCCAGTTGTCGGGTCGCTGCTGCTCGTGCATGAAGCCAAGCGCGTGGCCGAACTCGTGGAGCACCTCGTAGCGAAAGTGACCGTAGTTCGCGGCCAGGGCATCGTTCGACATCAAGGTGACCGTCGTGCCGTGGTAGCTCGTCCGGGTGAGGCCGGGGAAATCCGCGGTCTCGGAGAAATCCACCCACACACTGCGGACTCCCTGTTCGCTGCAGGGTCCCCACGCCCCGCCAAACGGCTCGCTCGGGTCGGTTCCCGTGAAGGAGATGTTCGCGTAGCTCTCCCAGCTCTCGCGCAGGATCTCTCGAACCCGGATCTGGAGGTCGATATGACTGTCGGGATCCACCCAGCAGACGGGGACGATCGCACCGCTCGTATCGCCCCATCCCCGTACGGCGGTGCCGAGGCCGTAGAGGTCATTGGTTTCCGTGCTCTCGTTCTCGACCACCCCGCAGGCGGCGATCGAAGCGAGGAGGAGTGCTCCCGCGATTGCAGTTCTCATGTGGCGGGGTAGTGACGAGTTCGCGCGCTGCTGTGACCGCACCTTCGGTAGTGCCCGACGTTTGCCGGATCACATGAGCTGCCGCACGCAGGTCGTTCGCGGATGTGCAACCCGCTCGCTGATCAGGTGTCGTCGGCGGCCAGCTGCTTCAGGCGCTCCTTGAGCCGCTCGAAGCGCTTTCGCAAGGCGGCGGCCTCACGCGCGATGGTGTCGTCGTCGAGATCTTCGCGATCGTCGAGGACGCGCACGATCTCGCGCCACTCGAGATTGCGATCGAGCCGCAGGGTCAGCAGCGCTTGCTCGTCCGCGGAGAGCTTCTCGCGCAGCCGTTCGGCGCGCGTCTTGTGCTCCTGGTGCACGCGCGCGAGGGTGGTGGTGCGGACGCGTGCGATGATCTCGTCGAGCTCCGGGACGTCGGAGATTCGAACGTGGCGATCGCGATGCACCATCCGCTCGCGCTGGAACTTCGAGAACGCGCGCCGCGCGAGGATGTAGATCCAGGTGCGAAGCGAGGATTTCCACTCGAAGCCGGGGAGACCCTTCCACATGCGCATGCACACGTCGGCGAACACGTCCCCCGCGTCGGAGGGGTCCCGGGCGAGGACGACCAGGAAGCCGAGGACCTCGGGGCCGTAGTCGCGGATCGCGATGGTGACCGCCGCCCGATGGTCGCCGCGCTCGCACCAGGCGAGAACCTCGACCTCGACGTGCTCATCGACCGGCATGGGGGGATTGTAGCGATCGCATGTCACATCGACCAGTGAGGTCCCCACTACCGGCGTAGGCTTATCGTGTCGATGGAGACCCGCGACGACGACGACAGCCTCCTGCGGGACATCGCCGCGGCGCCCGAGGTTGACCTTCCGGTCGATCTGGCGACCCTGGTGCTGCTCCAGCCGGGCACGGTCGTCGATGGCAACTTCGCGATCGAGGAGCGGCTCGGCGCCGGTGGCATGGGCATCGTGTACGCGGCGCGGGACCTGAAGCTCGGTCGCAAGGTCGCGATCAAGCTGATGCGCCTCGAGCGCACCATCGGGGGAGCCGGGCCGAAGCTCCCCGAGGTCTTCGAGCGAGAAGCCAAGGCCACGGCGGCGCTCAATCACCCGAACATCGTCACGCTGCACCAGTTCGGAAACTGGAACGGGATCCTGTACCTGGTGCTCGAGCGGCTGGAGGGCGAGGCGCTGTCGACGCGTCTCGATCGCGGCGATCTCTCGGTGGTCGAGTCACTTGCCATCATCGAGCACGTCGCGACGGCGCTCGTGCACACGCACGCGCAGGGCATCGTCCATCGCGACCTGAAGCCGCAGAACGTGTTCTTGCTCAGCGACGGCACGGTCAAGGTCCTCGACTTCGGCGTCTCCGGGATCGGCCGCGCGGTGGCTCCGCCGACGGAGCACTCCGGCGGGCGATCGACCCTGTCGCTCGCGGGGACGCCCGGCTACATGGCGCCCGAGCAGTGGCTCGGCGAGCAGCAGGATGCGCGCACGGATGTCTGGGCGGTCGGGGTGATCGCGTTTCAGCTCGCGACCGGGACGCTGCCGTTCGGCGTCTCCGTGGCCAAGGAGGCGCCGGACCTGTCGGCGGTGCCGGCGGAGCTCGCGCCGATCATCGCGCGCTGCCTCGCCCCTCGTCGCGAAGACCGCTACTCGGCCGCGGAGCTCGTCGCGTCCGTGCGGGCGCTGCGCACGAAGCTCGACCCGACGCTGTCGCCATCGGTCCAGCGGCGCTCCCTCGCATCGAGGATCCTTCGCCCGGCGATGGCGGTGCTCGCGATCGGAGCCCTCGGCATCGCCGTGCGCGCGCTGAACGGCGATCACCCCGATGCCTGTGATGCGACGGATCGCATGGCCGGCATCTGGGACGTGTCCGTGCGCGCGCAGCGCACCGCGCTGTTTGCCGGTCCCCAGGCCGCGACCTGGAATGCCATCGCGGCCACGATCGATCGGTACGTCGAGGAGTCGGTGGCAATCTCCGAGCGCTCGTGCCGGAGCGAGGACACGGTCGCGGCCGCGTGCCTCGACGAGCGCCGGTCGCAGCTCGCGCGGTTCTTGCGCGAGACGACGGTCATCAACACCTGGTCGCTCGGCGAAGTGCGGGCGCTGCCGCCGATCTCCGATTGCGGCGATCGCGACTATCTCGCCCGGTGGACACCCGGCGCCGACGCGACCGCGCGCGCCGAACGCGGTCTGGTTCGTGCCGCGTGGTTCGTTCACGGACCGGGCAAGGACGTGATCCACGGAGCCCTCCCGCTCGCGGGAACCAGCTCGATGGTCGTCGCGGGCGTCGGGACGAAAGGCGCGAGCTTCGTCGACCTGAAGCTCCCGGAGCATGGCGGGTTCGTCGCGCGCGTCGATCGTGACGTGCACGTGTCGTGGTTGCACCAGCAGACGAGCGGCCGGATCATCGCGCTCGAGGCCGCCGGTGCGAACGAGCTGTTCGTCGCCGGTATCTACGGAGCCGCCACGACGCTCGCGGGTGCGACGTTGCCGGCACCTCCCGGCACGGAGGACTGCTTCGCGGGCAAGCTCGACGCGATCACGGGCAAGGCACTGTGGCTCGTGCCCTGCGGCGCCACGGATAGCTCCGCCTCGCGAGCGGCGACGGCCGATCGGGACGGCAACCTCTACATCGTCGGCGACTTCGGTGGGCACGCCACGTTCGGCGGGACGGTCGCGATCGACGCGGCCGCGCGCCCGAACCGGGCTCCGTTCGTCGCCTCGTGGTCGTCGTCGGGGGCGCTGCGATGGGTGACGTCGGGGCACGGGACCGGATCGTCGATGTCGAAGGGCATCGCCGCCGATGGCGATCGCATCGTCATCGGCGCACAGGTGACCGGCGTGGGCCGGCTCGCCGATCGCGAGATCGTGGCCGGTGGGTGCGTCGTCGCCGGCCTCGAGCGCGAACACGGCACGGTGGTGTGGTTGCGCGAGCTTCCGATCGCCGGCTGCGATCTTCAGGGCGTCGCGATCCACGGTGATCGCGTCGCGGTCTACGGCCGGGTCCGCCGCCGGGGCATGTTCGTCAAGGAGCTATCTGCGAGCGACGGCGCCGATCTCTGGGATGTACGGTTCGGAAGCTATGACGGTGAGTACGTTCGCGGAGCGACGTTTGGCGACGACGGCACGCTGACGATCGTCGGCCGGATCTCGCAACCGACGGTGGCGATCGGTCCGTTCACGCTGCAGGGACACGGCGCCACCGATGCGTTCGTCGCGAGCTTCGATCCCAAGGGCAAGGTCCTCGGTGCGCTCGCGATCGGCGGCGCGAACGACGATCACCTCCGCTGGATCGAGCGCACGCCGAATGGGCACTTCCTGGTGGCCGGGCACTTCGGCGGCGGCATCCTCCTCGGCACGCGCGAGTTCCAGTCCGCCGGCGATGCGGACGGCTTCCTCCTCGAGCTCGCACTTCCCTGGTTCTGACGATCACGGAACGCGTTCGTACAGGAACTCCCCGATCGACTCGCCGGGCAGCGCGCGCAGCGGGATCATGCGGTCGACATCGAGCGTCAGGTTGGTGCCGACCAGGGTGTAGGTCCCGTCCGACATCTGCGGGTCGCTGCCGACGGCCTCGAAGCGTCGACTCCTGCGTCGAGCGGCCGCGCGTCGGGCGGCGCGGCGGTGTCGTCGCCACACGCACTGGTGAGAGAAGAGAAGAGCGTGAGCGCGACGCTCGAATACAGCCTCATACGGAGGGTAGTGGGGTGACCCCGCCCCGATGTGACACGTACAATCGAGCGCATGAGAGCCCTCGTCCTTGCCATCGTGGTCCTCGGCGCGTGCGGTGGACACAGCCAGATCGACGACTACATCGGCGCAACGTGCGGCCGCGACTCGGATTGCGAGGACCGCTGCTATACGGGAGGCGCGTTCCCCGCGGGGTTCTGCAGCACGCCGTGCAACAACGACAACGATTGCCCGAGCGACACCGTATGCGTAGATCGCGAGGGTGGGGTCTGCATGTTCCTGTGCAGCGAGCTCGATTGCAGCCGGCTCGGCGCGGGCTGGAAGTGCAAGGACCGCGACAACCGCGGCGGCGGCAAGGATCTCGTGTGTACCGGCGACTAGATCAGCCGGCTCAGATCGTACGCACCAGGTAGTAGTCCTTCTTGCCGCTGCGGACCACGAGCATGGTCTCGGTCGCGAGGTGCGCGAGGCTGACCTTGTGCTCGAGCTCGGCGATCTTGCCGTTGTTCACGTACGCGCCGCCCTGCTGCACGAGCTGGCGCGCCTTGGACTTCGAGTCGCCGGTGACGCGCGCCAAAAGATCGACGATCGCGATCCCGGCGGCGAGCTCGGCGCGCGGGATGTCGACGGTCTTGACCGTGCTCGCGAGCTGGCGGAGTACGGCGTCGGTGACGCCATCGAGCGAGCCGCCGAACATCACCCGCGCGGCCGCCTCGATCGGCTCGATCGAGGCCTCGCCGTGGATCCAGCCGGTCAGGCTGCGGGCGAGCGCGCGCTGGCCGGTGCGCTTGCTGCGGTCGACATCGTGCTCGGCGAGGACGGCGTCGATCTCGGCGAGCGAGGCGAGCGAGAACTGCTTCAGCAGCTTCGGGACCTCGGCGTCGGGCCGGTTGAACCAGTACTGGTAGAACGCGTAGGGCGAGGTGAGCTCCGGATCGAGCCAGATGCGCTCGCCGGTCGAGGTCTTGCCCATCTTCTGCCCGGTCGAGTCGAGCAAGAGCGGCGCGGTGAGGCCGAACAGCTGCACGCCGCCCTGCTTGCGCGAGAGCTCGCAGCCGGCGGTGATGTTGCCGTACTGGTCGTTGCCGCCGACCTGGAGCCGGCAATGGTGGGACTTCGAGAGCTGCACGAAGTCGAACGCCTGCAGGAGCATGTACGAGAACTCGGTGTAGCTGATGCCGGCGTCACCCTCGAGCCGGCTCTTCACCGCGTCCTTCGCCATCATGTAGTTGACGGTCAGGTACTTGCCCGTGTCGCGCAGGAACTCGATGAAGCCCACGCCGCGCGTCCAGTCGATGTTGTTCGTCATCGCGGCGCCGGTCTTCGACTCGTCGAACACCATCAGCTTCGCGAGCTGATCGCGGATGCCGGCGAGGTTCACGGCGAGCGTGGCGTCGTCGAGGAGGTTGCGCTCGTCGCTCTTGCCCGACGGATCGCCGATCATGCCGGTGGCGCCGCCGACGAGCACGATCGGCCGATGGCCCGCGAGCTGGAAGCGCCGGAGCATGATGGTCGGCACGAGGCTGCCGACGTGGAGGCTGGCGGACGTGGGATCGTAACCGGCGTAGACCGAGACGGTCTCCGACGATAGGAGCTTCGCGAGGCCCTCCTCGTCGGTGATGTTCGCGAGGAGGTTGCGCTGCCGGAGCTCTTCGATGAAGGCCGATCCGTCCATGACGGAGGGACCCTACCAGGATTGGTCGTCGTCGTCGCGGCGGCCGTGAGGCGGGACCTGGACCAGCGACACCTGTGCGGCGTCGATGTCGATGATGGTCGCGCCGCGCGTGCACTCCCACACGGTGACGTTCGCGTAGAGCGTGGGACCGTGCTGCCAGGCGCCGCCGTCCTGATGGATGTGGCCGAACATGTGGACGCGCGGCGAGACCTCGGCGACGCGCGCGCGCAGGTCCTCGCAGCCGGCGCGCTCGGGACCGTAGCCTCCGCGATCGCCGATGCCCGCGGGTGGGCCGTGCGTGATCAGCACGTCGAGACCGCTCGGGATCTTGGACCACACGCGCGCGAGCTCGGGACCGCGCGGGAGGTTGAACGCCCAGTCATGGAACTCGGGTTGCCACGGGCTGCCGTAGAACCGGAGGCCGTCGATGACGACCTCGTCGTCCTGCAGGTACGACGTGCCGGCGAACAGCTCGCGCGCGAGCAGGGGATTCTCGACGAACAACCAGTCGTGGTTGCCAGCGACGATCACCTTGTGGCGATGCGGCAGCGACTGGATCCACGCCGCGGCCTCGTTGACCTCGTCGAAGTCGCCCCGGCGGCACATGTCGCCGGCGTGGACGAACACGTCGCCGTCGGGGATCTGGATGGCACCGGTGAACAGGTGCGTGTCGGCGACCGCGACCACCCTCATCGGCCCGCGTCCTTGGCGAGCGTGGCGAGCAGCATGCGGCAATCCGCATAGACGCCGGGGAACTCGCGCGGCTCGTCGAGCGTGTCGACCAGCCAGGTGGCATCGAGCAGCCGCGCGGTGAGCAGCCAGCCCTCGGGCAGGATGCCATCGGCCTCGTGATAGCCGCGCTCGAACGCGGCGCGGAACGGTGCGTCGAACCGCGCCGGGTACCGAAACAGGCTGCCGAGATCGATGAGCGGCGATCCGGTGGACGTGGCTTCCCAGTCGATGACGCCGCTGATCCGCCAGCGTTCGGCGGCGGCGCGCTGCACGAGCACGTTGCGACCGCCGAGATCACCGTGCACGAGACACACGGTTCCCCACGCCATCTGCGGCTCGGCGGCCTCGATCGCCTGGCGGATGGCATCTGCGAGCGGCGCGCCGAGGCGTTGCCGCGCGCGTCCATCGACGAGCTGCCGGTACGCCCTCTCGAGGATCGGCGTCAGCTCGTAGGGCTCGGTCGCATCGGTGCGCGCGAGCCACGCCATCAACCGGCCGAGCGGTTCGGCGAGCGAGGCGGCGCCGGCGCCTTCCGCCTCGCGACAATCGTTCAGCGTGATGCCATCGATCCAGCGATAGACGATGACGTGCTGGTCCGCGTCGGCGTGGACGACGTCGGGGACGGGCAGGGTGCCGTGCAGCAGGGTGAGCGTCACCAGCTCCGCCTCGAACGAGTCCTTGCCGCCGGCGTAGTGCTTCACCGCGAGGATCTCGCCGCTCTCGAGCGTGACCTTGTGGATCGTGTTCGTCAGCCCACCGTCGACGCGAGACACCGCCTGGATCGGACCACCGGCCAGTGCCGCGAGCTCGTCGCGGCTGACCTCGATCAGCGGGAACACACGCCCGTCGCTCATCGCTGCTGCCCAGTATGCCCCAAGGGCCGGGTCTAGCGTGCGTATTCGGAGGCGCGCGTCTCGCGAACCACCACGACGCGGACCTGGCCGGGATACGTGGCCTCGGTCTCGATCGCGCGGGCGATCTCCTTCGACATGATCATCGCGCGCGCGTCGTCGATCTGATCGTTCATGACCATGACGCGGATCTCGCGACCGGCCATCACGGCGAACGCGCGCTCGACACCGTCGAACCGCTTGCAGATCGCCTCGAGGTCCTCGAGGCGCTTGATGTACGAGGCGAGCTGCTCGCGGCGCGCACCGGGCCGCGCGGCCGACAGTGAGTTCGCGGAGGCGACGATGTGATCGAGCAGCGCCTGCGGTTGCGGACCGTTGCCCTCGTCACCGTGATGCGACGCGATCGCCTGCGCGACCTTCGGTGACTCGCCGTGGCGCTTGCAGAACGCCGCGCCGACCTCGGCGTGCGGGCCTTCCTGCTCGTGATCGAGGGCCTTGCCGATATCGTGGAGCAGGCCGGCACGGCGCGCGAGCTTGACGTTCGCGCCGAGCTCGGCGGCGATCAGGCCGGCGAGGTAGCCCACCTCGACCGAGTGGAGCAGCACGTTCTGCGCGTACGACTGCCGGAACTTGAGCTTGCCGAGCGCCTTCACGAGCTCGGGGTGCACGCGGTGCAGGCCGAGATCGAACACGGCCTGCTCGCCGGCTTCCTTGCAGACCTTGTCGACTTCCTTTTCGGCCTTGCGCACCACCTCCTCGATCTTCGTCGGGTGGATGCGGCCATCGGCCACGAGCGCGGAGATCGCGAGCCGCGCGACCTCGCGGCGCACGGGGTTGAAGCACGAGATCGTGATCGACTCGGCGGTGTCGTCGATGATGACGTCGATGCCGGTCGCCGCCTCGATCGCGCGGATGTTGCGGCCCTCGCGCCCGATCAGCCGGCCCTTCATGTCATCCGACGGTAGTGGGACCACGGCGACCGTGCGCTCGTGCACGAACTCGCTCGCGAACCGCTGGATCGCGGTGGCGACGATGGTCTTCGCGCGCGCGGTGGCTTCCTTGTGCGCGTCGTCCTCGATCCGCTTGATCTCGATGGCGGCCGACGCATACGCCTGCGACTTGACCTCGTCCTCGAGCCGCTTGCGCGCCTGCTCCTCGGTGAGCGACGCGATCGCCTCGAGCTTCTTGCGCGCCTCGACCTGCGCCGCCTCGGCCTTCTCGACCGCGGAGTCGGCCTGCTTGATCTTGCCGTCGACGCTCTTCTCTTTCTTCTCGAGCTCGCCGGCGCGGCGTTCGGCGTCGCGCTTGACCTTGTCGATCTCTCGCTCCTTCGCCTGGAGCCCTTCCTCGCGCTTCGACAGCTCGGTACGCCGGCCGCGGAGCTCCTCGTCGAGGTCCGCCTTGTGCTTGCGCGCGGCTTCCTTGCCCTCGACCTCGCCCTGCTTCTTGATCGCCTCGATCTCCGCCTTCGCCGCGGTGCGGATCTTCGCGGCCTCGTCCTCGGCGGCTTTTGCCGCGGCGGAACCATCGCCCTTCGCGCGGCCGAGCCGCGTGCCGACGATCAACCCGGCGATAAGACCGAGGGCGACACCAGCGAGAATGTAAATCGCGTCCATGGCGTCACGCGACCACGTGGGTCGCGGCCTCCGTGATGATGATGTTCATCGGCACGTCGTGCGCGTCGCGCGGGACGTGATCGAGCAGCTGACAGTCGAAGGCGATGCCGATGCGCAGCGCACCGGGTGTCTTTGCCAGGGTGATGTCGTAGTAGCCGCGGCCCCAGCCGATCCGGCCGCCGTCGCGATCGAACGCGAGGCCGGGGACCACGAACGCCGAGATTCGCTCGAGCGCGACCGGCGTGACGTTGGAGCGCGGCTCGCGGATGCCGTAGTGCGCGACGACCAGCTTGTCGGCCGTGACCTCGTGGAACGTCAAGGCGCGCGCCCCATCGACCACGCGCGGATACGCGAGGGCGATGCCGCAGCGTGCGGCATGCTCGGCGATGGCCAGGGTGTCGACCTCGGTGCCCTTCGGCGCGTAGACCGCGAGCAGCTGGCCGGCGACCAGCCGGTCATCGAGCACCGCGTTGACCGCCACGGCGATCCGCGCGCTCGCCGCCGCTCGCTCGTCCGCGCCGAGCGCCTCGCGCCGGGCGTGGAGCGATTGCCGGGTAGCTCGCTTGCTACGCGGTCCAGGAGGCGGCTGATCAGGCACGGTCGGGAGCAAGGTAGTGCGGTGGCATCATAGCGACGCCATCTCGCCGATCAAGCCGGCAAGCCATCGAATCGCCAGGGGAAACGCGGCGCTAACGCGAGCCGGTCTGGTACTGCTTCATGATGAAGTTCGCGAGCGGCCGGCTCGGCTGCTCCACGAACTTGAACGCCATGCCGCCATCGTCGACGCGGACCACGTGTGCCGCGAGGTGGAGCGGAGCCTCGCCGGGAACCTCGAGATCGAGCTCCGCCGACGAGCCCTCGTCGAGCGACAGATCCGCCTTGAGGAACAGGCCGCTCTTGGACAGGTCCTCGACGGTGCCATCGATCACGATGCCATCGTCACAACGACAACGGGCGGTCACCCGAACTGGGACCCGAACTGCTTCCCGTTTGTCCATGTGGTGAAAGCTACGTTACCGACCGACGTTCACGGAAGCAACTCCAGCGAACACCTCACGTTGCCGCAGTGCGGCAGCGATCAGCGCTTCGACCAGTCGAGCTGCAGCCTCACGTCGCGGTAGACGCGGTCGGCTTCGCCGAGGCCGGTGGTCCGCTCCCGACCGATCTTCGCGACCACGTTCTTCGCCGGGGACGTGGTGGCGTCGCGGCCCCAGACGTAGCTCTGCTCCATGACGTTCGCGAGGTACGCCCGGTCGAGGGAGATCGCGCGTTCCGCGGAGGGCGTCACCAGGCCGCCGATGTCGGCGGAGAGGAGCGCCGCGGCGCGCTCGTCGGCCAGCGCTCCGGAGCGGAGGAACTTCGCGGCGATCTCCTCGTTCGCGCGGAGATCGTCACCGCCGCCGACGTGCATCAGATACTCGGCGTACTCGCCGGTGGTGTGGCCGGCCTGCGGCACATCGGGGATGCCGGTCGGATCCTGGAGCCGCCATCCGCTGGCGCCCGGGACCTTGCGCGCGAACGCGAACGTCTGATCGACGGTGATGCCGACGTTCGAGTGACATCCCATGCAGTAGCCATGCTCCTCGTCGGTCTGCTTGCGGAGCCAGCCACCGGCGTCCTCGATGTAGCCGTGGAGCTGCCACGAGAAGCCGTTGGTCAGGCCGGTCAGCGCGTCGCCCGTGTACGGCGTCGCGTTCGGATCCTCCGCGGCCATGTACGCCTGGGCGACCTCGCGCTCGGTGAGAGCGGCGGTCTTCTTCGCGTAACGCACCTCCTTCATGCGGGTCGCCATGAAGCCCGGGCGTTGCGGATCGAGATAACGCACCGTGTGGAGGAACTCGGTGCCGGCCGGATACAGGCCGCGCACGACGGCGATGGTCGCGGCGCCGCCCGCGAAGTGCGCGGGGATCCCGATCACCTTCGTGGCGATGCCGAGCACGCCGTCGCCGTCGAGATCGAAGCCCGCCGCGGTCTCGTCGATCGCCTCGACATCGCGCGCGGGCTGCTCCTTCGCTGGATCCGCCGTGATCGCCGCCTCGAGGATCGCGAGGTTCGCTCGGTAGATCGCGGGCGAGGTGCGAAACTCCTCGGGGAGGCGCACGAACACGTCGTCGGTGTTTCCGTTGGTCGCCCAGAAGCTGCCGACGAACGGCTTGTAGCGCACGGCGCGCCATCCCGAGCCGTCGTTCGCGAAGCCATCGGCGTCGAAGCCGCGCGCGAGATCGAGATCCGGCGTGTAGCCGGGAGCCTCGGGGTGCGAACCGAGCCACGCGAGCAGCGCGCTGTAGTTGTCCTGGCGAACGTGGGCGAGCACGTCGGCGTCACTGAACGCGGCGACCTTGTCGCTGCGCTCGCGGAACATGTTCTTCCAGCGGTTGGTCTTCGCGTAGTCGGTGAACGAGTAGTTCTGCTGGAGCTCCCAGTCGTCCGCGAAGTTCGGCGCCGCCGAGCGCGTGTGGCAGGAGGCGCACGTGTTCGCGGTGCCGTCGGTCTTCGCGTAGCACTGCGGCGGCGTCGACGGCTCCTGGTTGGAGGCGTGGCCGAGCGACCTCCTCGCGAGCGCGAAGGGGTCGTAGCTCGCCGGCGGCTGCGCCTGCGCGAGCACGAGCGTGGTGCCGCGCGCGGAAACGATCTCCATCGGCTCGTCCTTTGCCGACGAGCCGCAGGCAAAGAGCACCGCGACCACTGCCGCTCCGAGCGCAGTGGTCACGGCGGAGGTCATTTCGCGATCACCATCGAATCGAACTCCTTGCCTGCCGCGTCGATCGCGTGGAGCGTGAGCTCGGTGGAGGTGACCTCGGCGTAGACGAAGTGGATGGTGTCGGTCGAGTACGCGGTGAAGTCGGAGACGCCGACCGGGCGCGTGCCCTTGCCCCCGCCGCCGGTGACGACGTACGCCACGCCGCCCTGCGGGATCATGCGCTCGTAGTCGTGGTCATGACCGGCGAGCAGGAGCTGGACGTGGTGTGCCTCCAGCACGGGCGCGAGCTTCGTGCGCAGGCCGGTGTCGGAGCCGTGCTCGCCCGAGGAGTACGGCGGGCGGTGGAGATAGACGATCTTCCACGGCTTCGTCGACGCCGCGAGATCGCGGTCGAGCCAGGCGATCTGCTCGGCGTAGTCGGCCTCGGTGTCGAGGGACGCGAAGTGCACCTGGCCCCAGTCGTACGAGTACCAGGTGTTGCCCGCGCTGTTCGGCAGCGAGAACACCGAGCGGAACGGCGCCGCGTTCGCGGTGGAGTTGTACTCGTGGTTTCCCGGAGCGGGGAAGAACGGGATCGAGCGGAACAGCTCGGCGTAGACGCCGAACACGTTGTTCTCGAACTCCGCGATCGTGCCGTTGTCGTACGCGATGTCGCCCGTGTGGATCATCAGGTCGTACGGCACCGTGTACATCTGATCGAGCAGCGCGAACTGATCGGCGCCGCCACCGCCGGAGTCGCCGAACGCGAGGAAGCGGACCGGGGCGGTGCTGTCGGCGGCCGGGGCCGTGCGAAAGCCCGCGCGCGACGTCACCGGCATGCTGCCGTCGACGCCGTAGCAATAGATCGTGTCGGGCTCGAGGCCCGACGCCTTCGACCACATCTGCCGCTCGTCGCCGATGCGGATCGCGGCCTCGTCGACGGTCGCGCCGGCATCCATCACCGCGGTGCCGTCGGGGTGCGTGAACGAGACGTGCTGGCCGACGCTCGAGGTGGTGACCCACCCGACCTGCGCGGCGTCCGTCGTGACCTGCTGCAGATATGCCTGCCGGGCCATCCCCGTGCCGCTCGCGGCGAGGCCACCATCGCCACACGCGACCTTGAGCTGGTCGATCGGGGAGCCGCGGCGCGCGGGATGAGACGTGTCGCCGCCCGGGCTCGCCTCGGTGTTGCCCGAGGTGTTCGCGCTGACGCCACAGCCCGAGACAAACGTCACGATCCCTGCTAGTTGCAACAGCTTGGCCATGAGCGTCTCTCCTCGGGCTTCCTCGCAGCCCTGCAACGTGCAGCGCTCGGGTCGGGGAATCAACGTGGGGCGGGTTCGTACGATGCGCAATGCGTCTCACGCAAGGACGCACATCGGGACGCCGGCGCTCGAGAGATTTTCTGACCTGGCCTCGCCGTGAGCTCAGCGGCTCGCGACGGCGCTCGTTCCGGCACGGCGCGCCGGCGTTCCGCCGATGAGCCCATGTCTGATAGGCATGGCCTATCAGAGCTATCGGAACAAGTGGTTTCTGTGTTCAGCCGGGGACGCGTAGGCTGCTCCCATGACGAGTGAAGCCAAGTGTCCGTTCAAGCATCAGGGTGGCGGGGGTATGTCGAACCGGGACTGGTGGCCAAACCAGCTGCGGCTCGAGACGCTGCATCAGCGCTCCTCGCTGTCGAACCCGATGGGCCAGACCTTCCGCTACGCCGAGGAGTTCAAAAGCCTCGACTACGCGGCGCTCAAGAAGGATCTGACGGCGTTGATGACCGACTCGCAGGACTGGTGGCCGGCCGACTTCGGCCACTACGGTCCGCTGTTCATCCGCATGGCGTGGCACAGCGCCGGCACCTATCGCACCGGCGATGGTCGTGGTGGTGCGGGCAAGGGCAGCCAGCGGTTCGCGCCGCTGAACGCGTGGCCCGACAACGTCAACCTCGACAAGGCACGCCGCCTGCTGTGGCCGATCAAGCAGAAGTACGGCCGCAAGATCTCGTGGGCGGATCTGATGATCCTCGCCGGCAACGTCGCGCTCGAATCGATGGGCTTTGCGACGTTCGGGTTCGGCGGTGGCCGCGAGGACATCTGGGAGCCGGAGGCGGACGTGTACTGGGGCACCGAGAAGAAGTGGCTCGAGGACAAGCGCTACGCGGGCGATCGCGAGCTCGAGGCGCCGCTCGCGGCGGTGCAGATGGGCCTGATCTACGTCAACCCCGAGGGTCCGAACGGCGTGCCCGATCCGCTCGCGGCGGCGCGCGATATTCGCGAGACGTTCGCGCGAATGGCGATGAACGACGAGGAGACCGTCGCGCTGATCGCGGGCGGTCACACGTTCGGCAAGGCGCACGGCGCGGGCGATCCGTCGAAGTTCGTCGGGTTCGATCCCGAGGCGTCGACCGTGGTCCAGCAGGGCTTCGGATGGGCGAGCACGCACGGCAAGGGGCACGGCGGTGATGCGATCTCGAGTGGCCTCGAGGTCACGTGGACCACGACGCCGGCGAAGTGGAGCAACGACTTCTTCGACCACCTGTTCAACTACGAGTGGGAGCTGACGAAGAGCCCGGCGGGCGCGCACCAGTGGACGCCGAAGAACGGCGCCGGCGCCGACACGGTGCCCGACGCGCACGATCCGACGAAGCGCAGCGCGCCCGGCATGCTGACCACCGACCTCGCGCTGCGCATGGACCCCGCGTACGAGAAGATCTCGCGGCACTTCCACCAGCACCCCGACGAGTTCGCAGACGCGTTCGCGCGGGCGTGGTTCAAGCTGACCCACCGCGACATGGGCCCGCGTGCGCGCTACCTCGGCCCGGAGGTTCCGTCCGAGGAGCTGATCTGGCAGGACCCGATCCCGACCGTGGATCACGCCGTGCTCGACGAGCGCGATATCGCCGCGGTGAAGGCCAAGATCCTCGACGCCGGGCTGACGGTCTCGCAGCTGGTGTCCACCGCGTGGGCCTCCGCGTCGACGTTCCGCGGCTCCGACAAGCGCGGCGGGGCGAACGGCGCGCGCATCCGCCTCGCGCCGCAGAAGGACTGGGAGGCCAACGAGCCCGCGCAGCTCGCGAAGGTGCTCGCCGCGCTCGAGCGCATCCGGGCCGAGCTCGCCGCCGGCGGCAAGACCATCTCGCTCGCCGATCTCATCGTGCTCGGCGGATGTGCCGCGATCGAGCAGGCGGCGAAGGCCGGTGGCCACGACGTCACCGTGCCGTTCACGCCGGGGCGCATGGACGCCTCGCAGGCCCAGACCGACACCGATTCGTTCGGCGTGCTCGAGCCGATCGTCGACGGGTTCCGCAACTACGAGAAGGCGCGCTACACCGTGAAGGCCGAGGAGCTGCTGATCGATCGCGCGCAGCTCCTGACGCTGACCGCGCCGGAGATGACCGTGCTCCTCGGTGGCATGCGCGTGCTCGGCACCAACGTGGGCGGGTCCACGCACGGCCTGCTGACCACGCGTCCCGGCACGCTGACGAACGACTTCTTCGTGAACCTCCTCGACATGGGCACGTCGTGGAAGGCGGTCTCGGAGGCGGAGGACGTGTTCGAGGGGCGCGATCGCAAGACCGGCGCTCCGAGGTGGACCGGCACCCGGGCCGACCTCGTGTTCGGATCGAGCTCGCAGCTCCGCAGCCTCGCCGAGGTCTATGCGAGCTCTGACGCGCAGGACAAGTTCGTCCGCGACTTCGTGGCCGTGTGGGCCAAGGTGATGAACCTGGACCGCTTCGATCGCGCCTGATCCTCTCGTCGTTTAACGGTGTCACCGGCGCGCGGACTGGGTAGCGGTCTGCCGAAGCGAACCGAGGTCACGACGCACGGCGCCACGGTGTGCGACGGCGAGTCATCGGACCTGTGCACGCGCGTGAGGGCCGTCGAGAACCTCGTGCTTTACGCCCCGCGGCCGCGAGCCTACAGTCGGCGCCATGAGGGGGATGGTCGCCATCGTCATGGCGCTCGCATCGGGCGACGCGCTTGCGGGCGGCTTCTACGTTCCGGAGATCGGATCGCGCGCAGCCGGCGTTGGCGCGGCGGTCACCGCCGATGTCGCGGATCCCTCGGCGACGTTTCACAATCCGGCCGGGCTGGCGAACGCCGACGGTCTGCAGATCGAGCTCGCGGCGGATCTGTTCTTCCCGCGCGTGACGTTCTTTCGCCGCCCGCTCACCGATCCGAACACGGGCGAGAACCTGCACTTCGACGGCGCGAGCAACACGAACAAGGTGATCGCGGTGCCGTTCCTCGGCGCGAGCTATCGGCTGAACGATCGGTTCACCGCCGGGCTCGCGGTGTTCGCGCCGTTCGGTGCGACGCTCGAGTATCCGGAGGAGGGCGCACAGCGGCAGATCGTCACGTCGATCGCGCTCAAGACGATCTTCGTCAGCCCGTCGATCGGAGTCCGGTTGCCGAGCGGCTTCTCCGTCGGCGTCGCGGCGAATCTCATCTTCGGCGACCTCGTGCTGGAGCAGCGCAACGCGATCCCGTACGTGACCGGAGACCCCGAGCAGTATCCGGACCCGGAGGGCGAGATCCAGGGCTCCACGCACGTCGCCGGGCGCGATCCATTCAGTGTGGGCGCCACGCTCGGCGCGGGCTGGCACGACGAGCGATTCTCGATCGGCGCGAGCGTGATGACGCCGGTGACGCTCCACCTCGAAGGCGATGCGCGGGTGGAGAACTCCGGGATCGCGCCACTCGTGGACGCCGACAACAACGTGCTGCAGGCCGCGGGGGCGCGCGAAGATCAGGTGCGCATCAGCATCCCGCTGCCGCTCGTCGCGCGGTTCGGTATCGCGGTGCGCCCGTCGCCGACGTGGCGCATCGAGGCCGACGTGAACTGGCAGCGGTGGTCCACGTTCAAGACGCTCGCCGTGAACTTCGTCCACGAGTACGAGCTGCTGCCCACGCCGGGCGCCTACCTCTACGACGTGCGCGTGGAGAACCAGTGGCGCGATACCTGGACCGCGCGCCTCGGCGCCGAGGCTTCGCCGTGGGCCGCACCGGTCGCGTTGCGCGCCGGCGTGCTGTTCGACCAGTCGCCCGTCGACGATCGCCACTTCAGCCTGCTGACCCCGGACTCCGACAAGATCGGCGTGACGGCCGGCGCGCGTTACTCGCTGCGTCTCGACAGCGGTCGCCTCGACCTCGAGCTCGCGGCGATGCACCTCTTCCTCCAGGAGCGCGACGTCGCCCCCGCGGCGAATGGCGATCCTGGCTCTGATGGAACGATCCTCAACAAACCGGCGCCGAGCTTCTTCCACGGCGTGACTCGTGCCGGTTTCGATCTGATCACCGTTGCCGTGGCCTGGAGGCACTGACATGCGAGCTCTGACGTTTGCTCTCTTCCTCGTCGCCTGCAGCGGCAGCAAGGACCCGTTCGCCGGTGGCGCCGATGCTCCCGCGCACGGCGACGGCGGCCTGACCGACGGCGGTCCCACGGCCGACGCCGCACCGCGAGCGTGCGCGGCGAAGCCGTCGCGCGTGGTGGTCCTCGGCGACAGCATCACCGCGTGCTCGGTGATCGGCGGCGCGCAGAACGCGGACTGCGTGTCGAAGAAGTTCTCCGACTACGTGATCGCGCAGTACGGCGCCACCACCTACGAGAACCACGCCGTCGGCGGCGCGAAGCTCTCGGACATCGCGAACCAGCTCACCACGATCCAGCCCGCGGCCGGGCCGGCCCTCGTGGTGATCTACATCGGCGGCAACGACCTCTCGCCGTTCATCTTCCAGTCCGATGCGCAGGCGATGACCGCGTACGCGATGATCGAGCCGATGCTGACCTCGGTGTACAGCAGCGTGTTCACGAAGCTCGCGGACACGACCACGTTCCCGAACGGCGCCGTGCTGCTGATGAACACGCAGTACGACCCGTTCGACGACTGCACCGCGTCGCCGTACAACTTGAGCCCGGCGAAGATCGCGATCCTGCACAAGTTCAACGACAAGGTCGTGGAGATCGCGAACGCGCACGGCGACGCGGCCATCGTGGTCGACCAGCTCCCGCCGTTCCTCGGCCACGGTCACCACTACAACGTCGCCGCGTGCCCGTTCTATACGGCCGGCGCGGTGGGGTGGATGCAGGACACGATTCACGCGAATCCCGCGGGCAACGTGACGCTCGCGAACGTGATGAAGGCGGGCGCCGATCGCCTCTACCGCGACTGCATTCCCTAGGTCGCCGGACGAGGAGACCTCGCGTATCGTCGAGGCCATGGCGATCGAGCTGGCCGAGGGCAGTCCCGCCGCGTTCGGCGCGGCGACGATGTGCGAGGCGTTCCAGACGAGCGTGGCGGTGCGCCGGGATCGCGTACCGTTCCTCGTGGCTCTCGTGGTGCTGATCGGTTGCGGCGGCGCGCCCGCGAAGCCTGCGGTCGCAACGCCCGCGGAGTGGACGGTGCCGGCGGGATGGCGCAGCGAGACCATCCCGTTCCCGCTCGGGTTCGCGCCCGATGTGGCGCACACCGGCGCCGAGGAGCTGCGATTCCCGCCCGGCTTCTTCAAGCCGGTGGCGCCTGACTACTGGTCGTACGCGTTCATGTGGCGCACGACCGATGCGGCGGCGCTCGATGCAGCTGCGCTCGGGGACGAGCTGACGCGCTACTTCCGCGGCCTGATCACGGCCGTCGACGAATCGAAGCACAACGTCACGGAGCCGGCGACGATCGTCGCGCGCGCGGTGGCCGCGGGCGATCAGTTCGCGCTGACCGCGCACGTGCTCGATGGATTCGGCACCGGGCAGCCCGTCGATCTGCTCGGCTGGGCGAAGCGGCTCCCGTGCGGCACGGGAGCCGTCTGGGTGTTCGTGCTCGCGCCCGCGACCACGACCATCCGCGCCGAGCTCGATCAGCTCGCGCGTGCCGCGACCTGTCGATAGAAACAGATCATTCCCGGCGGCCACGCGTGTGAACCACATGCGCTTCGTGAGCCTCGTTGTCATTCTCGCTGCTTGCGGCGGGAACCCTGCCCCCGCCACGCGACCTCCGCCACCGGCCGCCGCCACCGCGGACTCCGCGCTTCCGATCGCCCAGTATCTCGGCATGGACGATCACACCGGTGATCGCGTGCGGGCACTGCTCTCGGCGAGCCACATCGAATCATCGGCCGGCGGCTCGCTCGGATACTCCGTGTGGGTCAGCGGCGCGGACCGCGCCGAGGCACGCGAGATCCTGCTCGCCGCCGTCACGACCGAGTGCCTCGCGGTCACGCTGTTCGACGACCAGGCCATGCCGATCGCCGACGGGCGACCGGCGCGCTGCACGCCGCCCACGGCACCGGCGCCGCCCGACACGCGGAAGTGAACCCGTCGGGCAGGCCTCCAACCAGGCCGCGAAGTTCCTCGCGAAGTACCTGAATTGATCACCGGCCACGGTCGACGCCGCGTTCTTCCCCGACGGAGCGTTGCGCACGATCCTCCCTCTGGTCAACCTCGGCCACGGCGACCCCGAGAAGCGGTGCCACGCATGCCGAGACGCGCGTTCGAGACCGCGTGCGAGATCGTGTAACATCGCAACCATGATCGAGATCTTCGTGCTCGTGAAGTTCTGCAAGCGCCTTGCAGAGATCGCTCGCGAGAAGAACCGCACTGGCTCGTGGGCCGCGCTCGGCGCGTTCGGCTGGGTCGGTGGCGAGATCACCGGCGCCGTTGTCGGGGCGAAATCCCACGGTGATACGACGAGCATGTACACGACGGCCCTGCTGTTCGCGGTGATCGGAGCGGTCCTGGCCTATGTCATCGTGCGAACGCTGACGCCGCTGCCGACCGATCCGAACTTCCCGACCGCTCGCGTCGTCTAACTGCCCGGAGATCCGGGCGGATCTTTTTTCACGCGGGATGTCGATCCGCTGGCTCCTCGGTCGTCGCACCAGTAGGCAAGCCAGGAGGAGACCGCGATGCGCTTCATGATGATCGTCAAGCCGCCCCCGTACACGCCGGGGCCGCCGGACCCGAAGCAGATGGCCGCGATGGGTCGCTACAACGACGAGCTGCGGCGCGCGGGCGTGCTGCTCGACGTGCTTGGCCTGGAGTCGACGGAGATGGGCGCGAGGGTGACGTTCAGCGGCGCCAAGCGCACCGTGGTCGACGGGCCATTCACGGAGACGAAGGAAGTCATCGGCGGCTACTGGATCATCCAGGTGCGCTCGAAGGAGGAAGCGCTCGAGTGGGTCAAGCGGATCCCGCTCGGGACCGAGGTTCATCCCGAGCACGAGACCGAGGTGGAGCTGCGCCAGGTCGCCGAGATCTGAGAGCGCCGAAGCGACCGGGGTTGCCGCAGAATGCCTGGACCGTGCCGCAAGGCGTGGCACCCGGCGGAGGGCCTGCGACCCGTGCGCACGCGCTCGTGAGCGATACACCCGAGCTAACTCGCTCATATCCCAAATATTTTCAAACCATTACGGTGGCTCCCTGTCCGCCGCGATCGGTTCGCCTGGATGGGTCCATTCACGATCACAGGAGCTCATGAGTTATTCGATTAATTCCTATCTGCGTTCATCCTCGCGCCTCGCACTGGCGCTGCTCGTCGTCGCGAGCGCGTGCGGTGACAACATTCATCCGGGCGGAGTCGATGGCGGCCGCGATGGCAGCGTCAGCGACGTCGCCGGCGACGGCACCAACCCGTTGCAAGCGCCGATGGTCACCTTCACGACGCCGTCGAGCGGCGCCACGGGAGTTGCCATCAATGTTCGCGTCGGAGTCTCGTTCGATCTCGCGATGATGGCGCTCACGACGTCGAGCTTCACGCTGTCGCAAGGCGCCACCGCCGTCACTGGAGCGGTCGCGAACAGCGCCGATGGATTGTCCGCGACGTTCAGCCCGGGTGCGAACCTCGCACCGAACACGACGTACACGGCGACCATCACCACCGGCGCACGGTCCGCTGCGGGGACCGCCCTCGCCGCGAGCTATTCGTGGATGTTCTCGACCGGTACCGCCGCGGATACGACCGCGCCGATGGTGACGTCGACGACGCCGGCGGATCTCTCGACGGGCGCACCGATCAACACCAACGTGATCGCGACGTTCGATGAAGCGATCGATCCCATGACGGTCACCACGTCGACGTTCACCCTGGCTCAGGGAGTGACCCCGATTGCCGGTGCCGTGACGACCGCGGGAACCAACGCGCGGTTCAATCCGACGGCCTCGCTTGCTCCGAGCACCCTGTACACGGCCACGCTCACCACCGGCGTCAAGGACCTCCAGGGAAACGCGCTGCTGATCCCGTACACGTGGATGTTCACGACGGGCACCATGGCCGCGCTTGGCCCAGCGCCGGTCGGTCTGGGCACGGCGGCGAACTACACGATCCTCGCCAAGACCGGAATCTCGACCGTTCCCCAGTCGACGGTCACCGGCAACATCGCCGTCAGCCCCGCGGCGGCGACGTTGATCACCGGCTTCGCACTCGCGCTCGATGCGACGACGATGTTCTCGACCTCGACGCAGGTCGTCGGTGGCGGTCGCGTCTATGCCGCGAGCTACACGGCGCCGACGCCGACCCTCCTCACGGTCGCGGTCAGCAACATGGAAGGCGCGTACACGGATGCGGCCACCCGGTCGAACCCGAACTTCCTCGAGCTCAGCTCGGGCAATCTCGGCGGGCTCACGCTGGCCCCGGGTCTCTACAAGTGGACGAGCAACATCACGGTTCCGTCCAACGTGACGATCTCCGGTGGCGCGAATGACGTCTGGATCTTCCAGACCACCGGCAACTTGTCGATGAGCGCGAACATGCGCGTGATCCTCGGTGGTCAGGCGCAGGCGAAGAACATCTTCTGGCAGGTGGCCGGCACGGTCTCGACCGGTGGGGGGGCGCACTTCGAGGGCGTCATCCTGTGCAAGACCCAGGTCACGTTGCAGACCGGCACGACGATGAACGGCCGGGTGCTCGCGCAGACCCAGGTCGCGCTGCAATCGGCGACCGTCACGCCTCCGCAGTGAGCGCGAAGCGCTGGCCGTGACCCTCACAGCGCTGCGTGAACGACGAGGTTGAAGCCGACGTTGTGCCGCAGCGTGTCGCCGTCGTAGAGCACCACCGAATCCGACGCCTCGACCGCGAGCCCGAAGTGCTCGCTACGCGTGACGCCCCATCCGACGCCGAGGGTCGCGGCCGGGCCCCACGCACCCTGATCGACCGAGAAGAACTCGCCGTAGCGCTGGCGAATCAGATGACCCGCGCCGAGCGCCGCCTTCAGGTAGAGGTTCGTGAAGTCACTGCCCCGGGTGCTGACCGGCTCCTCGAACGGTGCCCAACGCACGCCGAGCGTCAGCGCCGCTTGCTGCTGCGAGAAGTCGTGGTCGAGCGAGTAGCGGGTGAAGCTGGTGTAGTCGCCGTTGAACAGCGCGTGCAGGTGCGGCGCCACGCGGTAGCCGAGCTGCACGGTCCACGACATGCCGGAGCTGAAGGACTCGGTGTCCGTGCCGGTCAAGCCGCCACCGCCGGCGCCGACCGCGACGTACAGGTTCGGGGAGTCGGTGCCCTTCGCCGCCAGCTGGTTCGTGCCGACGAGCGTCAGCTCCTCCTCGACGAGCTGGGTCTGTTGCCCCACGGCGACGGTGATCTCTCGCGCGTAGACCTTCGCAGCGGCCTCGCGGCGAACGAGGTATCGCCCGGGCGGAAGCGCGAGCCGCATGCGGCGCTTCCCGCGCGGCAGCTCGAGCACGATCAACCCCGTGTCGAGGTGCACGAGCTGGAGCGGACCCATCGTCTGATCCACGGTGAGCAGGCTCGTGCCGGCGAGCGTGACGAGCGTCAGATCGTTCGTCCCGCGCAGGTTGAACTGAAAGCTCGGGTGCTGCGGCGTGGTGGTCTGCATCGCCGTGTCGCGGACTGTCAGCTCCTTCGCGTACGCGAAGGCTTCGCCGAGCGTGATGCTGCCGTCGTTGTCGTGATCGCCGGCGCCGCGCAGCCCGGCCACCCAGTGATGGGTGAAGAACGAGCCGCGCAGGATCTCGGACTCGTGCGCGTCTTCGAGCCCCGAGCTCGAGGCGATCAGCACGGAGCCCTCGTTCGACAGCTGCATCGGCAGGTGCACCTCGAACGGCTCGGTCGGCGAGAGGCCCTTGGTGCCGGTCCATCCGCCACCGCGACAGGCGTCGATGATGCCGATGCGAACGGTGGCGCGTGCGCTGTCGAGCCGCTCGCGCAGCTTGTCGAGGTCGAGCGGCTTGCCGTTGGGATAGAGCGACTGCGTGTCGGCGTGACCGGAGTAGTAAAAGACGAGCTGCGACGGTTTCCCTGCGAACGAGCGAAGCGCCTCGTCGAGGGTGGCGAGGATCGCGGCGGGATCCGGGTCGAGCATCACGTGGATGTCGTCCCGCGCGAAGCCGGCGAGGTGCAGCATGCCTTCGATGTCGCGCGCATCGTCGTACGCGAAGCGCAGCGGCTTGCGGCCCGAGGGAGCGGCGTTCGCCCCGACGACGATCGCGACACGGCGGACCTCGTCCGCGGACGCGACCGCGGGGGCGAGAACCAGCGCACAGATGATCAGGATCAACGTCTTCATCGCGGATGCTCCTCGGTCGTCTTCGATAGTTTCAAGGTCGTACGCCACGTCGGCGGCCCGTCGCTGAGAACGATCGTCAAGGTCTCGTCGCCGGGCTGCACGTCGACCTTCCACGCGGCTGGCAACAGCGTGACTCCGTCGCCGATCGGCGCGTCGTACAGTGGAACGTCGTTCGCCGCGAGCACGCGAATGCGACGGAACCCCGTCGCTGCGACCTCGAGGCGGAGCTGGTCGTCGGGCTGCACGCGCGTCGCGGCGTCCCACGCGAACACGGTGTCGCCGCGCTTGATGTGAAGCGTGAAGCTCGGGCCGGCGCTCTTCACCGTGGTGTACTCCGGTGCGCCGCGACCGCGGGTGAGCACGACCACGAACACGGCGATCGCGCTCGCGAGCGCGAGCCCGCCCCAGATCCTCCACGGTCGTCGTCGCGGTCGGGCGAGGTCTCGCGCCCAGGCCGGTGGCGCTTCGGGCTCCGCGACGCGCTCGAGGTGACGCCGGCAGTGATCGCAGCTCGCCAGGTGCGCGCGCGTCTCGCTCGCGACCTCGATGCCGAGGGTAGCTCGATCGAGCTGCAGAAACGATGGGTGTTCGGTCATGCGGACTCCCGAAGGCGAGACAGTCTCGTTTCTAGCTTCTGCAGCAAGCGCCTCACCGTGCGTTCGCTGCAGCCGAGCACGCGCGCGATCTCGTCCTGGCTCAGCCCATCGACACGACCGAGGATCGCGACCTCGAGCTCGGCGGCGGGAACGCGGTGCGCGAGGCGCGCCAGCATCCGCGTCGCATCGATGCGCGCGCCCGGATCTGTGTGGTCGCCGGCTTCATCGGCGAGCTCGTCCTCCCGGCGCACGCGCCGGTGGCGATCGATCGCGATGCGCGTGCTGGTCCGGTAGATCCACGAGGCGATCGCGCCGGGATCCTGTAGCCGGTCTCGCTCGGCCCACAGGCGCGTGAACGTCTCCTGCGCCACGTCCTGGGCCTCGGCCCGATCGCGGAGCATGCGCGCGCACTTCTCCCGGATGATCGGGAAGTAGCGGCGATAGGTGTGCTCGACGTCCAGGGGCATCCGGTGCTCGTTCACCCCATAGACGAGGCAGGGACCTGGATCCGGCCAGGATTATTCTACCTGCTGGAAACGGCTGTCGGCTGTCGACCGAGGGAGACCGGCGCGAGGGGCAAAACCCCACTTGCCACCCGACGCCCAGGCCACTGAAATCTCGCACCGATGCCGTGGTCCCGTGCGTGCACAGAGGATCGGCATGCGGTCGCACGCGCGACGACGAGGAGCGCGCCGAGCGCTCGGGGTCGAGCTGGGGAACCGGCGGGTTCTGGACCGGTCGCACGCGCGAGGAGCAGGAGAACCCGCGCAGCACGCGCGACTCGCGCGAACGCTAGCTGGAACCGTTGCGGCCGGGATGCAATCCTTCTGCGATGAGCACCTGGATCCAGCGCATCGCGACCATCGGTGTGCTCTCGAGCGTCGCGTCGCTCGCGAACGCCGACACGGCGGCGGCGCCCGATCGGCCCGCGCTGTTCTGCGTGTTCCCCGAGTCCAAGCCGCTGCCCGAATGCTTCAAGGGCAGCGCGACCAGCGAGAAGGCTGTGCTCGCGTGCGATCAGCGCAACGCGCGTCGCAAGAAGGTCCCTCCGCGCTTCCGGATCCGCGATGGCGAGTGGACCGAGTTCGCGGCGGATCGCTGGCGCTGCGTCGCGGTCCCCGTGGACAAGTCGTTTCGGTTTCAGATCGAGAATCACGGCCGGCTCTACTACTCGGATCGCACGAGCGTGCCCGCCGACTGCGCCACGCGGCGTATCGACCTGACTCGCGCCAACTTCTACGGCGCGATGTGGGCGAGCTGCTCGAAGCGCACGGCCGATCGCGACGACATCGTCGCGCCGGTTCGGTGACGTGTTGCGCCAACGGACAACACGTAAGCGCGTGCATCGGGCGGCGTTGTCTGGACATGATGAAGCATGTGATGGCGACGGTCCTCGGACTCGTCGTGGGATGCGGCGGTAGCCAGTCGAACACGAAGCAGGTCGACAAGCCGCCTGCGGAGTGCGCTCCGAACGACTGCGGCGCCGAGCCGCCGATCTCGCCGGCCGTGTGCCCCGAAGGCGCCGCGATCTCCAGCTCGTGCACGCGTGCCGCGAGCGGAACGTGCGAGCGCAAGATCATGTGCGACGGCAAGGAGGCCGCCCCCTCGCCATCGCCGTGATCCGCGTCAGCGGCCGGTGTGACGCAACACCAGCGAGACGGCGATCGGGATGACCTCGCCATCGAAGGCCGTCGCGTTCGCCGCGAGCGCTGTGTCCCCGATCGAGATCGAGAGCGTCGCCTTCACGAGCAGGATCGAGCCGGTGAGGCCGAGGCGAGCGAGCGCCGCATCGTCGGGCCGCTGGAGTGTTCCCGTGATCGTGATGGAGTGCGTCCGTCCGATCAGGGTGAGCGCACCGCGGGCGTTGAACGCGACGCCCGCGCCAACCTGTTGGGCGCCGAGCACTCGATCGAGTCTCACCTCGATCCGCGGATGAACATCGACCTGGAGATAGCTGCGCGCGTGCTTGCTGCGGCTGCGAATACCGGTGTCGACCGAGGCGGCGGCGACGCTCACCTCCGCATTCATCGGCTCGGCCAGATCGCGCGGATCGCCAGCCCAGAAGCCGTGAATGTCGCCGCTGAACCGCGCGTCGAAGGACTCGCCACCTGCCGCCAGGTGCGCGGTGATCGACGTGCCGTCGTGTGCGACGACCTCGTAGCGGCCCGCCGGGGCGGCGACTCCGCCGGCGATCCCGATGATCGTGGAGAGGGTTGCCGATGCGACAGGCGGCGCGTCGCGCGCC
This sequence comes from Haliangiales bacterium, assembly GCA_038203335.1. Classification (GTDB taxonomy): domain Bacteria; phylum Myxococcota_A; class Polyangia; order Haliangiales; family Haliangiaceae; genus JABFXX01. Next base: position 27,854 of record JBBRED010000055.1, read on the forward strand.
TCCGCGGGCCGGGAGCCGCTCGCAAACGCGGCGATGGGCGGCACGAGCGAGACCGCGCCGAGTACCCACGCGAGCGCGCGCATTCGTGGCGAGGGCGCGCCGCGCCTGGACTCGCGTCGCCGGATCACGAACCCGCCGATCGCGATCGCGATCGCGATCGCGGCGATGAGCGCGCAGACGTCGAGCCCGAGCCACACGGCGTGCGCGTGGCTCTCACGCCAACCGAGGTCCGGATCCGGAACAAAGAACCGCTTGTCGGTCGCCGTGTACAGGTTGCCCGAGCCCTGCAGCCACCAGCGCAGCAGCGACGCGATCAGCGCGACGAGCGGCGTGGCCACGGGCAGGAACGGAGACCTCGGTCGAGACATTGACTACAGTTGTAGTAATCGTACTACAGTTGTCTTCCATGAAGACCCTCGCCTGGCTGCTCCTCCCGACGATTCTTTGCCTCGCGGCCTGCAAGAAGACAGAGGACAAGGGAGCTCCCGGCTCTGCAGCGCCGGCCGCCGAAGTGGACCATGTCCAGGTGCTGTCGCGACACCTTCCGGTGGCGAGCAAGGAGGACCTCGATTCCGATCCGGTCATCGTCCGCTTCGAGAACTTCTCCGTCACCAAGACAAGCTTCGATCCGAGCCACCTCGAGGGCGGCACCGCCACCGTCGTGCTCGACCCCACGAGCATCAAGACGGGCAACGAGGAGCGCGACACCGATCTGAAGTCGCCCGATTACATCGACGTCGCCAGGTTCGCCGCCATTACGATCGATGTCGCGAACGTGAAGAAGCAGGCCGGCTCCACGTACACCGCCGATGCGACCGTCGCGTGCCACGGCCTCATGAAGACCTATCCGGTGACGTTCGATGTCCTCGCCACCAGCGCCGACTCCGTGCGCATCAAGGGCGAACATGCGTTCTCGCGCCTCGACTTTGGCGTCGGCATCGATCCGGCCACCGATCCGACGGAGCGGATCAGCCCGGCGCTCACTATCCAGTGGGTGCTCACGCTGAAGAAGGGGTAGTTCGGGACCACTACTTCTGGAACTGAACGGTCGTACGACCATGTCGTGGTCGGAGGACAACACGCCCGCGCTGCGTAGGGTCAGCGGTTGCGGCCGGCCCACTCCACCGCGCGCAAGACGAGCTCGATGGCGCTGGGCTGGCTGCCGTCGAGGAGATTCTCGTTGGCGTAGGCGCTCCACGGCTCGAAGTAGACCGGGGCCAGGTAGACCACCCGTCCGAGCGCCATCGACCAGGCCGCGCCGGCCGCGGTCCCGCTCGGGTTGGTCATCAAGGTGGTGGCGCCGCTCTTCGTACCGCCCGCCTCCACGCTGTAGTCACCCGCGGTGAACCCGGCCACACCCGTGGTGATGGGATGTCCTGCGATCGGGGTCATCGCCGGCGAGCCCCCGGTGAAGCCATTGGTCCTGCTGGTGGGCAGTGCCGCGCTGAGCTGGGGAGCAGCATCGAGGTAGGTGCCGAACAGCACCCAGCCGGCGGCGACGATGCCACCGCCGCCATTGACGTACGCGGTGATGTTGCCGTCGTAGGCACCGTAGATCGCGATGGCCTCGGCGTTGCCGGTGTTGGCGCAGTTGGTGCCGGTCGGGATCACCACGTCGAAGGTCTGAAGCTCGGCGAGCGTGTCGACCTCGGCCGGGGTCGGCATGGTGACGACGTGGCCGCGCGCGGTGAGCAGGTTGGCGAAGGCGGTGAGCGACTCGTTGGCGTCGCGACACCTCGAGCTCGCCGACAGCACGATCGCCACTCGCAGCACGGTGGTGCACACCTTGTTGACCGGGTCGCAGTGATTGCCGGCGATGCAGGCGCCGTCGCTGGTGCAGGTCGACTGGCAGCGGGCCCCGCCGACGTCGCACGCGATGAAGGGCGCGCACGAGGTTTCCGCCGCGACGCAGGCACCGTCACCGTTGCAGGTCGAGCTGGTCGCGCTGCCGGCGGTGCAGCTGTCCGAACCGCACGCAGTGTTCGCCGGGTACAGGCTGCACGCCGGCGTGTCAGCGTTGCCGTTGCAGCCGCCGCTGCGATCGCAGGAGGCGGCCCCGTCATCGACGCACTCGTCATCGGGGTCCTGATCGAGGATCACCGGTGCGCAGGTGCCGTTGTCGGCGCCGGTCTTGGCCGCCGAGCACGCCATGCAGATCGCTGCGCAGCTGGTGGCGCAACAGAAGCCATCGACGCAGTCGCCGCTGTGGCATTCACCGCTTCCAGTGCAGGCCGCTCCGACGGATCCCCCGGATACCACGTCGCCGCATCCGACCGCCAAGACCATCAGACCCAGCATCATTGCGCGACTCATGGATGACCGCCTCGACGATAAAACGTCGATGGTACAGGACGCCGGGAATCCGGCAAGCAGTGGTTCACATCGCCAGCACAGTGCCCAGCTCCTCGAGCACGCGCGCATCTTTGCTGGCCCAGCGCCGCGCGAGCACTTCTTTCGCGACGTCGACGAAGAGGCGCAGCGCTGGAGAGCGTTGCGCTCGGCTCGGGTAGCACAGAAAGAAGCCGCGGACCGTGGACGCGTACGCGTCGAGCACGACCCTCAGCCGCCGAGCTCGCACCGCCTCCGCGACTGCCGGCTCGAATGTGTCGGCGAGCCGCACGCCCTGCTCGGCGAGCGCGACACAGCATCGCGTCGATCCGGCGGTGTAGATCGAGGAAGTCGCCGGCGTCGTCAAGCACGTGCGCGCGCGCAGAGCTGCGCGCGCGCCGCGATGTACCTCCGGATCCATCGCCTGGCGATCGCCGAGATCGATCACGAAGTCGACTAGTACGAGTCCCGGCAGAGCGGACTCGGAGCAAAGCTCGAAGACGAGCTCGACGCGGTGTTCGAGCTCATCCTCCGCTTCCCGAATGCCGCGCCGTAGTGGAAGCAGCGCGCGGACCGGCGGGTGATGGCGCTCGATCGGTTTCCGTTCACGGTGCCGTATCAGAACCTCGGCG